>CAIYTT010000226.1 GCA_903929195.1 uncultured Bacteroidota bacterium | reverse complement strand
TGTAACTGGAGCAAGTGTAGGTAGTACCCTAATCTCATATACAATAGGAAGTTGCGTTGCAACCACCACTGTAAATGTAAATACACAACCTACAAGTATAAACGGAACAACTAGCATTTGTAACGGCAGCAGCACAACGCTAAGTGATGGTGTTGGTGGTGGAACATGGAGCAGTGTAACACCCGGTGTAGCAAGCATAGATGGTACAGGTAATGTAACAAGTGTAATGGTAGGTAGTACTTTAATCTCCTATACAATAGGAAGTTGCGTAGCAACCACTACAGTAAATGTAAATTCCCAACCTACAAGTATCAATGGAACATTATCTATTTGTACAGGAACAACAACAACTTTAACCGATGCAATTTCGAGTGGCACTTGGACTAGTGTTTCAACTTCGGTTGCAACAATAAATTCATCAACAGGCTTGGTTACTGCATTAACAGCAGGAACAACAACTATATCTTATACAAAAGGTTCATGTTTTGTGGTTGCTACTTTAACAGTAAATACGACTCCCGGAGCTATATCCGGTGCATCTAATGTTTGTATAGGAAGTACTATTACATTGTCTGATGCTACTACTCCCGGAACATGGGTAAGTAGTAGTGCAAATGCAACTATTGGTTCAACAACTGGTATTGTTACAGGGGTTACGGCAGGTACAAGTATAGTAATATCATATACGAATGCCAACTGTGTACCTGCTACAAAAAATATTACTGTAAATGCAAACCCTACAATTTCAGGCTCAACAAGTGTTTGTTTAGGTGGAACTAAAACATTAACACCATCACCAACAGGTTATACATGGAGTAGTGCTAATGCTGCAATTGCTAGTATCGGTTCTTCAAGTGGTATTGTTACCGGTGTTGCTTTAGGAACAACAAATGTTTCCTATACTGTAAATACAACAGGTTGTTTTGCAATCTATTCAGAGACAGTAAATATTGGTGCTACCGGAATATTAGGTGGAAATCAAGTTTGTAAAAATAGTAGTATTGTTCTTTCAGATGCAACAGCCGGTGGTACTTGGACTTCAAGTAATCAAGCTATTGCAATTGTTGGAAGTACATCCGGCTCTGTACTTGGAAATGGAGTAGGTAGTGCTACAATTTCATATACTATCACTGGCTGTGCTGCAGTAACATATAACGTTTCTGTTAATTCACTGCCTACAGCAATTGGTGGTACTAGTACATTATGTACATTTGCTTCAACTACCTTAACTGATGCTACAGCTGGCGGTACATGGAGTTCTACAAATACTGCTATTGCAACAATTGGTTCTTCTTCAGGTACAGTTACAGGAATTTCTGCCGGGTCAGTATTAATTTATTATGCAGAGCCTACACATGGTTGTACTGTCGGATTTACTGAATATATTGGTGGTGCAACTGCAATTAATGGTTCAATTTCCTCTTTATGTACAGGTACAACATTAACATTAACTGATGCTACAGCCGGAGGAACTTGGCATTCTACTAATACAGCAGTTGCATCTATTAATAGTAGTACCGGAGTTATTACTCCGCTTACAGCAGGTACTACAAACATATATTATACATTATCGGCTTGTAATACTCCAAATTATGCAATTACAGTAAATGCTACACCTGGTTCAATTAGTGGTTCGCACACTATATGTAATGGTAGTAATATTACTTTATCTAATGCTACCAGTGGTGGAACGTGGAGTAGCAACAATTCCGGTATTGCAAGTGTAGATCCTAGCACAGGTATTGTTACAAGCGTATCTGTTGGTAATACAACTATTAATTATACTAATTCTACATGTACACCGGCAACCTATACCGTTACCGTTAATACAACACCTGCATCTGTTTCAGGTAATAATTCTGTTTGTACAAGTTATACTTTGTCTTTATCTGATGCCACACCTGCCGGCACATGGAGTAGTAGTAATACTGCTATTGCAACAGTTGGTTCTACTACCGGTACTGTATCCGGTGTAATGGGTGGTACAGCAACTATAACGTACTCATTAATAGGTTGTACTGCTATACTGCCAATTACTGTAAATGCAACTCCCCTCTCTGTAATGGGTACTACATCAATCTGTTCATATCAATCTACTACGCTTACTGATGCTACTGCCGGAGGTACATGGAGTTCTAGTGATATTACCTTAGCTACAGTTGGTTCGTCATCAGGTACAGTTACAGGTATTGCTGCAGGTACACCTACAATTACATATACAGCTTCAAATGGATGTATTGCTACAAGATCTGAAACTATATTATCAGGGCCTTCCCCAATTGCTGGTCCCAATAATGTTTGTTTAAATTCTACAATTACAATAACCGATGTAACAGGGGGTGGATCTTGGACAAGCAATAACACATCTATAGCAATGATTAATTCATCAGGTACTATTAGTGCAAATGGTGTTGGAATTGCAACAATTAATTATACTACAACAGGTTGTATGTCTGCAACCTATTCAGTTACGGTTAATGCATTACCTACTGCTATTTCCGGTACAAACACAATATGTACATTTGCCTCTACTACCTTAACAGATGCTATTGCAAGTGGAACTTGGAGTTCTACAAATACTGCTATTGCTACAATTGGTTCTGCATCAGGTACAGTTACCGGAGTTTCCCCGGGTTCAGCATTAATTTATTATACGGAGCCAACGCATGGCTGTTCTATTGGTTTTACTGAATATATTACCGGTGCAACTGCAATAAATGGTGCGAGTACATCATTATGCACTGGCTCAACTTTGGCATTATCAGATGCAGTTTCTAGCGGTACTTGGTATTCTTCTTCAACCAGTGTTGCAAGTATTAATAGTTCTACAGGTTTAGTTAGTGGTTTAACAGCAGGAACAACTACTATAAGTTATTTAAAAACAGGTTGCTATGTAATGTATCCATTAACTGTCAATCCTCTTCCTGCTTCAATTTCCGGTTCTAATATAGTATGTATTGGTTCTACTGTAACATTATCTAACACTTCAACAGGTGGATCCTGGTATAGTTTAAATTCAGGTAATGCTTCAATTGATATTTCTACAGGTATTGTTACAGGAATTACTGCCGGTACTACCACAATATCTTATGCATTACCGACCGGGTGTTCAATAACTGCTACTGAATCTGTAAATGCAACGCCACAAACAATTTTAGGTATCCCTAATGTTTGTATTGGTGCTACTACAGCACTTTCTGATTTAACATCAAGCGGTACTTGGACAAGCAGTAATACGAGCATGGCCACTGTTGTTGGAAGTTCTGGTGTAGTAACAGGAGTTGCTACAGGTAGTCCTAATATTAATTATACTTTAAACGGTTGTGCCGTTTCTGCTACAATAACAGTAAATTCTAACCCGAGTTCAATTACTGGCATTAGCTCTACATGTAGTGCACAAACGGCAACTTTTTCTGATGCGACTGGTGGCGGTACTTGGTCAACAAGTAATACAGGAGTTGCAACAATCGGTTCAAGTTCTGGTATTTTATCAGGTGTATCCGGTGGTACTGTTCGTATATCTTATACACTTTCCACAGGTTGTTATGCTACCGGTAGTTTTACAGTCTATCAAAGCCCATCTGCAATTTCTAGCAATTCAAAAGTTTGTTTAGGTAATGTAACAACAGCTACAGATGCATTTGGCGGTGGTACTTGGTCAACTACTTCGAGCTTTTTCTCTATTGATGCTAGTAGCGGTGTTATAACTCCTATAAGTGCCGGAGTAGGAACTATAAAATATACTCTTGGTTTTTGTCCTGCTACAAAAAATATTACTGTAACAACAAATTCTACTGCTGCAATTTCCGGTACTACAACTTTATGTGCAAGTGGTTCAACAACGCTTTCAGATGCTACAAGTAGTGGTGTTTGGAGTTCCAGTGATATTACCCTTGCTACTGTTGGGTCTTCATCAGGTATTGTAACAGGTGTTGCTGCCGGTACACCAACAATTACCTATACGGTTGCTTCTACTACTTGTTATCAGACAGCTTCT
This sequence comes from uncultured Bacteroidota bacterium, assembly GCA_903929195.1. Classification (GTDB taxonomy): domain Bacteria; phylum Bacteroidota; class Bacteroidia; order Chitinophagales; family Chitinophagaceae; genus CAIYTT01. The sequence goes on along the minus strand of CAIYTT010000226.1, from coordinate 40,152 downwards.
ATTACATTAAACTCATGTAGAATTGGTAATGGTTCAAATTCATCATTGCAAGAAGCTGCTAATACTTATACATTGTATCCTAACCCAACAAATGGGATTATTAATATTACACAGAGTACAATTCAAAATGGCTTTGCTACAGTTAAGGCAATTAACTATTCGGGTCAAGTTGTTTATTCTGATAATATTGAATTTATTGATGGAACATCGGTATTAAATATTACACATTTAGTTCCTGGAGTATATTTAATTAGTATTCAAGAAAATAATGGTCAAGTTTCTAATTTTAGAATAGTTGTTGAAAAATAGTATTCATGAATAGATAAAAAGTGGCTGTCTTTGTTTAGACAGCCACTTTTTTATATGCTAATTTTGCTATTTTAGTTATTTATCTTTATATATGTAGCAAGTGTTTCTTAATAAATGCCTTGATGCTTCAAACCTTTGCTCTTCATCTTGTATATTAAATTCTCTGCTCATAAGCCCAAATCCTTCATCATATCCAATAAGAGTAGTTGCAGCAAAATTGATGGTTTCTAATGCTAATTCGCGTAAATGAACACAGCCCTCACTACCACCAATTCTCTGTAAGATTAATTTTGTAATACCTCGTTCTATTTTTAATCCAATTAGCGATTTTGCTTTTTCTGCTACATGTGGGCAATTTGCATGTGGGTGATTTGCGAATTCGCTTTTTGAGTGCACTATTTCTTTACTATGAGGTTCAATATGGATATTTAATCTTATTAAATGATAAGGGTCTAATAAAGTTGCTTCAAGCATTAGATATCCATTTTCCAATTCAAAAGCTTCAATACCAATATCTCTTTTAGAAACTAATCTTTTTACAGGTATCCTTTCGTAATTAAAAGATATATTCTCATTTTGAAATCTTTCCATTTATTTTATTTTTTAGATTGTAAAATTACTTTTTTATTCATTGTCCAATTATATGAAGTGATTATTTTAACCTATTTCAATGTTTTTATGTTTTATTTTTAATATTATATTTTCTTCTTGCTATTTTTTGTTTTGTACCTTTGTATATAGTAATATTAAAAAATGAATGTAAAAGGAAATGATAGATTGAAAGTAGGTACTCCATTATTTTTTTCTTTAGTCTTGATTTTGGGAATGGTATTAGGTTTTAATCTAAAAGATTCATTACGAAATAAACGTGATGTAAGTGCTGTATTTAAAAATAATGATAAGTTAGAAGAAATGATTGAACTTATTAATGATAAATATGTGGATAGCGTTAATTCAAACTTATTATATAAAAATGCTATTTCCGGGATTTTGAAAAATTTAGATCCTCACACAATTTTTATTCCTGCAGAAAATTTACAAGAAGAAAATGATGACCTTGAAGGTAATTTTTCAGGAATTGGAGTTGAATATGCAATAATACGGGATACCATACGAATAACATCTGTAGTTATTAATGGACCTGCATATAAAGCTGGTATCACTGTTGGTGATGAACTTATTAAAGTAAATGAACAATTAGTTGCCGGAAATAAGATTACGAGTGAAAAAATAGCATCTTTATTGCGAGGTAAACAAAAAACGAATGTTTCTTTATTTTGCATAAATGCTTTAAATGGTAAAATAAAGCAATTGCCCATGTCTCGGGATATTATACCCATACATAGTGTAGATGCTACTATAATGGTTGATTCACTTACAGGCTACATTAAAATTTCAAGATTTAGTAGCACAACTCACTCTGAGTTTATTGTTGCTTTAAAATATCTAATGGGTTTAGGTGCTGCTCAATTGATTATAGATTTAAGAGATAATCCGGGTGGTTATCTTGAAGCAGCTACTTCTATTGCAGATGAATTACTGAATGATAAAAAACTTATTGTTTATACAAAAGGCTTACACTCACCTAAAACTGAATATAGAGCCGGTGATAAATGTACATTTGAGACTGGTAAACTTGCAATATTAATTAATGAAAGTTCGGCATCGGCTAGCGAAATTCTTGCTGGTGCTATACAAGATTGGGATAGGGGTGTAATTGTTGGTAGGCGTAGTTTTGGGAAGGGATTAGTGCAAGAGCAATATGATATGGCTGATGGTGCGGGGTTACGACTTACTATTGCAAAATATTATACTCCTTCAGGTAGATGCATTCAGCGTTCTTATGCGAAAGGTAAAGACGCATATATTGAAGATTATGAAAAAAGACTGGAAGAGGGGAATTTATTGATAAACGATTCTCTGATTGAAAATGACACAACACGCTATTATACATCTAAAATGAGAGTTGTATATGGTAATGGTGGTATTAAACCGGATATTTATGTATCGTATGATTCCCAAAAGGTTGTTACCGGAATCTATTCACTAATATATGCAGATGAGGCAAAAGCTGCTGTTTGGGATTTTTTTATTCATAATTATCAATATTTGAAATTTAATACTATTAACGATTATAGTAATTATTTTAAGAATGAGTGTAAAATATTGGAATTATATTATAGTAAATTAAGTTATAAAGATAGAATTGATGTACAAAAAAAATTATACTTAAAGGATAATGAGCATTACTTTTGTTCAATGCTTAAAGCTGCTTTAGCAAGATATATATTTAATGAAAATGGTTACTATTCTTTAAGTCTTAAAGAAGATAAAGTAGTATCAGCTACATTAAAAGTATTAAATAGTGATGAATATTTAAAAGCAATATCCAGGTAAATTATTTAGCCATTTAATTTCATTAATGTCTGTTGCATCTGCACAATAATTATCTATGCCATTTGACAAAAACCAATATTTGCAATTTATTTTGCTTTGATAGCTTAATAACTGAAACAATGTTTTTTCGGTTATCGGTATTTTTGGAGCTTTACATTCTATTAATAACCATGGTGCATGGTTATTGTTATATACTACAATATCAAATCTTTTATTTAATGTTCCTACTTTTATATTTTTTTCTATTGCAATTTTTGAAATAGGATATTTTAATACTTTTATAATATATAAAATAATGTATTGCCTTACATGTTCTTCAGGACTTAATAAAAACCATTTTTTTCTAATAGGGTCAAATACAGTTGTTTTATCTTGAGTTTTCTGTATTTTTAATTCAATATCTGTGAAATCCAATTTAATCATATTTCTACTTAATATGAAATCTCTTATAATTAAATAGCTTTCATCTTATTATTTTTTGGTTCGTGCGTGAGCTCAGCAAGTCCTAATTTTTCCATTAATGGAGGTACATACATACCGAAGCGACCTCTTAATCCTTTTTTCATTCCATACCAACCGGCTATAGGGTTTGTTTCAGCTCTTCCCCACGCTTCTACCGTGCCTTCTTTAGCAGGTTTTTGTTCATCTGCACTACCTAATTCCATCCAGTCGCCATGAGTTTTTAACATTTCATGCAAATCATTTATGCAGTTAGTATTGTAATGTAATATTGTTTTTCCTACAGTACATACTAATATTTCTTTACCTTCTTTTTCTTCAATATGCATTGTAAAATCTGAACTGAGTGGAGGTGTTTTTAGCTCCATCGGATTCTCTTTTGTACCTATATTATATTCCATTTTTTACAGTTTTATATTTAGTAAAATTAAGCAATTTATTTTTTCTGACTAATTTTATTTCTAATTCTACTAATTGTTTCTATTGATGTGCCTAAATGAGTAGCAATATGTTTTAAGGGGACTCTTTGCATTAGCGTAGTATAATTTGTGCTAAAAAATACATATCGTTCTTCTACACTTTGTTTTCTTAATAAATAAAGCCTTTCCTCGCTTTTTATAAAGTAAAGTTCGGTAATAACTCTCGTTATATAATTAAATTCAAGTAGGGTATTATACAAGAATTGCAATCTATCGTGGCTAATACGGGTGAGTGTTGAGTTTTCTAATGTTTCTATATACTCATATCCCGTTTCTCTACTGAAAAAGCTTCTTACAGAAATGCATATATGCTGTTCGTCCATAAACCTAGAGCATATTTCATCATCATCTTTTATATAATACATTCTCATTAACCCCTGTAATACAACATATACATAATCGCATCTTTGCCCTTCTTTTAATAAAACGGTTCGTTTAGGTATTTCTATTATTTCTAGTTCTTTTGTAAGTTCTTCTTTTAATTCTATACTCATGGGTCGTATGGAATCTAAGAATATGAATAGTTGTTATACATTATTTTTGTTTTATGCAAGATAATATTTTTATTTTATATTTTTATTGTTTGCATTAAGGTATTATTTTTGTGTATAATGCTTTTAAAAAAAATATTCTATTTTTTTCTTAAAACAAATTTATATACAGCATGTTGTGCTGTTGCTCTATGCATGGCTACAGAATACCTAATAAATAGGGATATTCCTTTTATATATAATCCCCTTCATTTGTTATTATTTGGTGCCACCATTTTAGTTTATAATACACCTAATTTTTACAGGTTAAATAGTCAATCAAAAAAATATAAATTTCTCTTTCATAATGATTATATATATTTTCGTATTATATTTGTTTCGATTGGGGTTTTATTTATTATTATAAGTATGTTTTTTTTGCCAATTCAGATTGCTTTTCTATCTATGTTGCTTGCATTTTTTGCTTTTGCATATTTCTTACCTTTTTTACCATTTAATACTAAAAAAAGATTACGAGATTACGGTTGGCTTAAAATATTAATATTATCATTTGTATGGACTTTTGCTACTACTGTTTTACCAATAATCTATTTGCATGCACAAATAATTAATTATATTTTTGATATTTTCGGTAGATTTTTATTAATATTTGTTTTGTGCATTCTTTATGATATACGTGATATTACTATTGATAGTAAAACAAATATTAAAACATTGCCTACTTTAATAGGGCTCAAAAAAAGCTATGTATTAATATATTTTTTGCTGATTGCTTTTTTGATTGCTTCCATCCTACAGTATTTTAGATTTCATATAATTGAAAGACTTTTTTCTGCTTTTTTTACAATTATCATTATTAGATTAGTTATTTTATTTTTAAAAAAATACCCATCTGAAATTGCCTATTTATTACTCGCAGATGGTGTAATGTTAATTTATTCTTTAGCTGTTTTTGTTATATAATTTCTCGTATATGAGGTTCCCTATTCTATAATATTAAGCCCCAGTAGATATAATATAATATATTTTTTATAGCAGCTTTAATGCCTTTTCGTTTTTAGTTATTGATTTATATACAAATGAAAAATCCAATATTGTTTCACTATCATAAATCGTTGTGGGTACAAATTAAGCTTTGCATACTTTGTGAAACCCATGTAAATTCAGTTGTAAAAATACAGGTACATTTATTTTTAATACTTTATATAATAGTTAGCATCTTAGCGAATTAGTAATCTCTAAGATGCTAACAAAATCATGGTTTATACTTATTAGTAAGCACTAATTAATAGTAACAACAAGGAAAAAATGAATGTATTTTAATAAAGAATTAAATACGTCTTATATCTGCACCCAGTGCATTTAATCGTTCATCTATCCGTTCGTAACCACGGTCTATTTGTCTAATATTTTGAATGGTACTTTTACCATTAGCAGATAGTGCAGCAATAAGGAGTGCTACACCAGCTCTAATATCGGGTGATACCATATTAATACCACGCAAAGACACCTGTTTATCTAAGCCTATAACTACAGCCCTATGAGGGTCGCACAGTACTATTTGTGCACCCATTTCTATTAATTTATCTACAAAGAACAATCTGCTTTCAAACATTTTTTGGTGTGCAAGCAGCGTACCTCTTGCCTGTGTGGCTATTACAATAATTACACTTATAAGGTCGGGAGTAAAGCCGGGCCAAGGGTGGTCGTAAACAGTAAGTATGGAACCATCTATAAATTTACTAATCTCATAATGTTCTTGTGTGGGTACAAAAATATCATCCCCTTTAATTTCAAAATGTATTCCTATTCTGCTAAATGTTTCGGGTATAATACCTAAATGTTTTACATCGGCATTTTTTATGGTTATTTCGCTTTGTGTCATTGCAGCCAAGCCTATAAAAGAACCTACCTCTATCATATCGGCAAGTAACCGGTGTGTGCATCCGTTTAATTTACTTACACCCTGTATGGTTAAAAAATTAGAGCTGATGCCGCTGATTTTTGCCCCCATAAAATTGAGCATATTACAAAGTTGTTGTACATAAGGTTCACAAGCAGCATTATAAATAGTAGTAGTTCCTTCTGCCAAAATGGCAGCCATAATTATATTTGCAGTACCTGTTACTGATGGTTCTTCTAATACAATATCAGCACCTTTTAAATTAGAACCATCAAGAGAAAACAAACTTAGGTTTGCATCGTAATTAAACAAAACGTTCATTTTCTCGAAACCTCTTATATGTGTATCTAATCTACGTCTGCCTATTTTATCGCCACCGGGTTGTGGTATATATGCTTTTTTAAATCTTGCTAATAAGGGGCCTGCAAGCATAACAGTACCCCTTAACTTACCCGACTTACTTTGGAATGCTTTTGTAGTAAAAAAATCGGGGTCTATGTTATCAGCCTTTAGAATAATTATATTTTTATGTGGTCGGGTTATTTTTACACCCATATCTTCTAATAATTCTATTAATGTATTTACATCCAGAATATCGGGTACATTATTTATTGTTACCTCCTCATCGGTAAGTAATGCTGCGCATAGCACTTGTAATGCTTCGTTTTTTGCACCTTGCGGAGTAATAGTACCGTGCAATTTTTTACCACCGTATATTTCAAATTTATCCATTAATGTGTATTTTAATTTAGAATAAACAAATTTACATAAAGTAGTCACACAAAAAGCCATGGCTTAAAAGTCATGGCTTAAATAAATGAAGGAACATGTAAATTATACTTATGCTAATTTTCCTTTATTTTTAAATTTTTTATTCTTATTATAGCCACCCCCATAAGAACCACCAGTACTTGTGCCACCCCCATCGCGGTAATTACTGTTTCGCTGTGTACCTCCTGAGTTATTACCCCCCTGCCCGCTTTGACTGTTGCCTTTAAAATTACGATTGTTATTACTCCCGTTATTACGTGGTTTAAAGCCCTGCGTTCTTGTGCTGTTATCATAAGGCACGCGAGGACCACCGGTTTCGTATTTTAATTTACCATTTGTAATTACTGCAAGTTCATTTTTTATCATGTCATCATGTACAGGTTCTTTATGCCAATTGGCATAAGCCAATTTCATATAGTAACCTATAGCTTGTGTAAGTCCATATTTTTTATCTTCATTGGTTTCAACCATAGCTTTATCTAGCAACGCTTGCAGGTTTTTGCCCAAGTGCCTGTGTTTTACAGGTTCTTGAGGGTATGCTAAGCGTTCAGGCTTTTTAAATATTTCTTCGGCAGTAGGTCTTGGGTAAGGTGCATCCACATCCAAACTAAAGTCTGTCATTTGATATAGGTGGTCCCAAAGCTTATGTTTATAATCTTCAATGGTTTTAAGATGTGGGTTAAGCGTACCCATTAGTTCTATTATAACCTCTGCATTTCGCAGTCTTTTGGCTCTATCATCAATAGTTACCAAAAATTCAATCATTTTTTGCACATTACGCCCATATTCCGGCATCAGCAATTTGGTGCGAGTTGTATTATATTCCATCAAAATAAAAAAAATAAAAAATGCTAAAGAAAACTATTTATAAATACTGTTTAGGAACAGCAACTAAGAAGTGTGTTGCAAATATATGATAATTAAAATTGAATATGCAATAGGTATTTCTTTTTATAAGAAATTATTCCCATTTTTTTTCTAAGCTATCCAAAATCAATGCATAATTTATATAACGTTCCATAGAAATAATATTGTTATTGGCAGCCGTTTTTATGGCACAATCCGGTTCATTAATATGCAAACAGTTATTATATTTACAATTGTTCAACATTTTTCGCATCTCCGGAAAATAATGAGAAAGCTCTTCTTTCTTCATATCAATAATACCAAATTCTTTTACCCCCGGCGTATCAATTATATTACCCCCGGTGGGTAATTGATACATCTCAGCAAAAGTAGTAGTATGTTGCCCTTTACCACTCCAACCCGATACTTCTTGGGTTCTTATAGTACTACCCGGCAAAAAGGCATTCAGTAGTGTACTTTTGCCTACGCCGGAATGTCCAAATAACAAAGTCGTTTTATTTTGCATTCTCTCGCTTAGTTCAATCAAAGTATCTTTTTGAGTAGCAATAACTGGATACACTTCATAGCCTGCTTTTTTGTATATATCTAACCAAACATCCAATATTTCTGCATTTTTCTTTTTTAGTAAGTCTATTTTATTTATAACAATAATTGCGGGTATATGATAAGCTTCCGCTGTTAGCAAGAACCTATCAATAAAGCCGGTTGAAGTACGTGGATTAGCGATAGAAGCTACAATTAGAGCCATGTCAATATTAGATGCAATAATATGTTTCTGGCTTTTGTTATGTGGTGAAACCCTAACTATATAATTATTTCTGGGTATTACATTAGAAATAATCGCTGTATTTTTGTCTTCATCTTCTATTTCAAATAGTACTATATCGCCTACAGCAATCGGATTAGTTGAAGATATTTCTTCATCTATTTTAAGTTTGCCTTTTATTCTTGCATTCCAAAAATGATTATTATCGTCGCAAACTGAATACCAACTCCCTGTTGACTTATATATTCTTCCCTGCATATTATGGATTCAAAATTCGCTTATTTTTTTCATAAGACAAAAAACAATACCTGAAATACTATTTGATTTGTTTTAAATAAATGAAAGTATTCTTTAAATTTTGTGCTAAAATTACATGTATTATATTTAATGGTTTTATTAAATATAAATAGTAGTGCCTTGATTTAAAATATGTAATTTTGCATGAATAAATATATAGCAAATGCAACCTATCTATGTTAATCCATTTACCGATTTTGGATTTAAAAAAATATTTGGTGAAGACGCCAGTAAAGAATCTCTTATAGATTTTTTAAATGCATTGTTGCCTAATCAAACACAAATAGTAAATCTAACTTTTAAAAATACAGAAAATTTAGGGCAAACAATTATTGATAGAAAAGCGATTTATGATATATATTGTGAAAACGAACTAGGCGAAAAATTTATTGTAGAATTACAAAAGGCAAAGCAAGATTTTTTTAGAGAACGAATGGTCTATTATTCTACATTTCCTATTACTGAGCAGGCAGAAAAAGGCACTTACTGGAACTATAAATTAAAAGCAGTATATTGTATAGGTATTTTAGACTTTATTTTCAACGACTATCAAAACGAGGAAGAAAAGAAAAGGGTTTTACATATTATAGACCTAAAGGACCAATTTGGCAAAACATTTTATGAAAAGCTAACTTACATATATATTGAAATGCCCAATTTCAATAAAAGTGAGGATGAATTGGTAACCAGATTAGATAAATGGCTTTATTTTATTAAAAACTTAGAAGAATTTGAAGACATGCCTAAAATATTTAAAGATGAAATACCTTTTGTCAAGGCATTTGAAAAAGCAGCAATATCAAAATATACAAAAGATGAATTAGCTATCTATAATAATAATGTTAAAGTGTATAGAGATTTAAGAGGTGCTTTTGATACAGCTACAAGGGAAGGGATGGAATTGGGTATTAAAGAAGGTATTTTAATAGGAAAAATTAAGGGAAAAGAAGAAGGAATAAAAGAAGGAAAAATTGAAATTGCCTTAAAGTTATTAAAAACCAATATTCCAATAGCAGAAATCGCATTTATAACAGGATTATCTAAAGAAGAAATTGAAAATATCTATAAATAAATACATTTTTAATATATAAAATCCAATTGAATTTATTTTGACAACAGTTGTTTTCTTTTGTATAGTAAAGAATACTACCTTTGCCATTAAGAAATTAACATTTTTGATATTTAATAAAAAATGCCTCAAGATAAATCCATAAAAAAAGTACTTATAATAGGTGCGGGACCTATTATTATTGGTCAAGCTTGCGAATTTGATTATTCAGGCTCACAAGCTGCTAGAAGTTTAAGAGAAGAAGGAGTAAAAGTAATTCTTATTAATTCTAATCCTGCTACTATTATGACAGACCCTATAATGGCAGACAAAGTATATTTGCTGCCATTAACGGTAGAAAGTATTGAGCACATATTAGAAGAGAATGATATTGATGCTGTTCTACCTACAATGGGTGGACAAACAGCATTAAATTTAGCAAAAGAAGCAGAAGAACTTGGAATATGGGAAAAATTTAATGTTAAACTAATCGGTGTTGATATTAAGGCTATCGACAAAGCAGAAGATAGAGAATTATTTAGAAAATGGATGATAGAAATTGGTGTTCCGGTTGCAGAAGCCAGAACGGCTAATTCATTATTAGAAGGTAAAGAATTTGCACAAAAAATAGGACTACCAATTGTTATAAGACCTTCTTTTACTTTGGGTGGCACAGGTGGTGGCATTGTATTTAAAAAAGAAGAATTAGATATTGCATTAGAAAGAGGCTTATCAGCATCGCCATTACATGAAGTATTAGTGGAAAAAGCTGTTTTGGGTTGGAAAGAATACGAATTGGAATTACTAAGAGATAGTAACGACAATGTAGTTATTATATGTACTGTTGAAAATTTAGACCCAATGGGCATTCATACCGGAGACAGCATTACTGTTGCTCCCGCTATGACCTTAAGCGATACCGCTTTTCAATTGATGCGAAATACCGCTATAAAAATGATGCGAGATTTAGGAAATTTCGCTGGCGGCTGTAATGTGCAATTTGCACTTAACCCCGAAAACGAAGAAATTATTGCCATCGAAATAAACCCGCGTGTTAGCCGCTCCTCTGCTTTGGCTTCTAAAGCTACAGGATACCCAATAGCAAAAATAGCAGCTAAATTAGCTATAGGTTATTATTTAAGCGAATTAAAAAATCAAATAACACAAACAACATCAGCATTTTTTGAGCCTGCCTTAGATTATGTTATAGTTAAAATGCCGCGTTGGAATTTTGATAAATTTAAAGGAGCAGATGATACTTTAGGTCTTCAAATGAAATCGGTTGGCGAAGTAATGGCTATTGGCAGAACTTTTACAGAGGCATTGCAAAAAGCCTGTCAGAGTTTAGAAAATAATGCAATCGGTTTATCACATATTAGCCAAGAGAGATTACGCCCCGAAGAAATTTTAGAAAAACTTAAACGACCTACTTGGGATAGAATTTTTAGAATAAAAGAAGCAATAGCTGCAGGTATATCTATACGCACTATTAGAGAACTAACTTATATTGACAGATGGTTTTTATATCAGATACAGGATATTGTTGCAATGGAATCTGAGATAAAAAAATATAAACATTTAGATAAACTACCACAATCCATACTTTTTGATGCTAAGAAAATGGGGTTCAGCGACGAACAACTGTCAGAATTATTAAAAGACTGCACGCCCGAAGAAGTTTATGAATATAGAAAAGATTTAGGTATTAGTAGAGTGTTTAAAATGGTAGATACTTGTAGTGCAGAATTTGATGCCCAAACGCCTTATTTCTATAGTACATTCGAAAATGCACCTATTACTGTCTCTGAAAATGCATTAAGTAATAATGAAAGTACAATTTCAAAAAAGAAAAAAATAATCGTTATCGGTTCGGGACCAAATAGAATAGGACAAGGTATTGAATTTGATTATTGCTGCACACATGGGCTAATGGCTATTAGAGATTGTGGCTATGAATCTATAATGATAAATTGTAACCCGGAAACTGTATCAACAGATTTTGATATTGCAGATAAACTTTATTTTGAACCGGTATATTGGGAACATTTATGGGAAATTATTGAGCAAGAGCAACCTTATGGAGTTATTGTTCAACTTGGAGGGCAAACAGCCCTGAAAATGTCTAAAAGACTGCATGAAAAAGGCATACGGATTATTGGTACTTCTTTTGATAACATGGATATTGCAGAAGACCGTGGAAGGTTTAGCGATATGCTGAAAGAAATGAATATCCCTTACCCTAATTATGGCACTGCTTACACAACAGATGAAGCTATTGAAGTTGCCAAAGAGGTTGGATACCCTGTTTTAGTAAGACCATCTTATGTATTAGGTGGGCAGCGAATGCGTATAGTTATTAATGATACCGAACTGGAAAATAGTGTAATAAGTCTCTTAAAGCACTTGCCAAATAATAAAATACTAATTGACCATTTCTTAGACCGTTGTCAAGAAGCAGAAATAGATGCTATTTGTGATGGAGAAACGGTACATATTATGGGCATTATGGAGCATATAGAACCGGCAGGTATTCATAGTGGCGACAGCCATGCTGTATTACCGGTTTTTAATCTTGCACCTTTAGTTGTAGAAGAAATGATACATATAGCTAAGAAAATTGCACTAAAATTAAATGTAATAGGTCTTATTAATATACAATTTGCAATAAAAGGCACAAAAGTATATGTAATTGAAGCAAACCCAAGAGCAAGTAGAACAACTCCTTTTATTGCAAAAGCATACAATATGCCTTATTTAAATATTGCAACAAAAGTAATGCTTGGTGAGCTTAAACTAAAAGATTTAGCAATTGAAAATAAATTAGATGGATATGCTGTAAAAGAACCTGTTTTTAGTTTCAATAAATTTCCTAATGTAAATAAAGAATTAGGACCTGAAATGAAAAGCACAGGAGAAGCAATCCGATTTATTAAAAATTTAAGAGACCCTTGGTTTCGTAATTTATATAAAGAAAGAAGCATGCACCTTAGTAAGTAAAATAGTACATTAAAATAAGACTGGACATTTATTTAGCTTGTAATTTATTTATTAGAAAAATTTATCTAAATGAAATTTACTCGGCTAATGTCGGTTTTATTGCTGTGCTTTTTTAATAATGTACACGGCCAGATTGTTATTAATCAATCCTCTTATCCTACTACTGTATTAGGCATTGACAGTATAAAAATTGCAAGTTTTAATACACCCTATCCTTCTTTTGCACCTGCAATAAATGGAATTTGGGATTTAAGCATATTAACAGATTCCAGTTCTTCTTTCTTTGCTTGGCGTGTACCAACTATTGCCTATCAATTTGCAGATAGTAATACTTATTCCCTTGCAGGTTTTAACTATAAAGGCAATGAACAATTCTCAATAACAAGTTCCGGTCTTACGGCTTATGGAATACAAATACCTAATGCACAATATAGTATAACATCGCTTACAGGAATACTCACAGATAGTCTTTTTATAGACTCTCAAACAGATTTATATTCAGCATTAAGAAATAAAATTCTTTTTCCAGCTACTTATAATTCCAATTGGACTTCAACCTATAAACAAGATTTGTCCTATCACATTACATGTTTTTCTTCCGGTTACATAGATACCCCCGGAATTATAAGAACTTATACTACACAAATTGATACAGTAATAGGTTATGGGCAAATGCGTATTAATGATGCTACCGGAAGCCCTTCTGATTACCTAAAAGTATTGCAAGTGCATACCATAATAGCAAAAATTGACAGTTATTTTCTAAACGGAAATGTTGCAGGCGCACTTATTTTATCTGTATTTAGAGGCTATCAAGGTAAAAAAGATACCGTATATCAAGAAAATTTTTATAGAATTGGAGAAATCACTCCTTTTGCACAAGTTACTTTTGCTGATAACGGTTATTTGCACATAACTAAGATTCTTACACACATGCAAAGATTAGTAAATAACATACCAAATATAGCTGCTAATAATAATATCGTTGTATATCCCAACCCAATTATAAATAATAATGTTACAATATTTATTCCACCAGATTTAAACTTATGCACCTACAAACTATTTACTATAGATAATAAATTAATAAGCAATGGTAGTATAAGTGCAGGAATAAATAACTTGACCATTTCTAATACTACCGGAGTAAAATTATTTTACTTGTATATACTTAGAAATGGCATCATTGTAGATTTTCAAATGCTACAAAACATAATTTAATGGTCTTTTTTTTAAATTATATCTCCAATAGATTTACACCACGCATTTATCAGTTGTAAAATGATAAGGAAAATTATTTTTTCATAACTTTGTTCTCGCATTTTTATATTATTAATATATTTCAAATGTGAAAATCAATTTAAAAACTACAAATATGACATTAACCCACCAGGTAAGACAAATTGCTTTTAATGCCTTAAAAAGTCTTTTTTCAGAAATAGATATTAATACCGATATGATTACTGTAAATCAGACAAAGCCTGAATTTGCAGGTGATTATACCATTGTCTTATTTCCATTTGTAAAACTATTAAAGCAAAAACCGGATACTTTAGGAAATAATATAGGTAATTATATTATTGAAAACACATCACTTTTTCAAAATTTCACAATAGTTAGCGGCTTTCTTAATTTAACTGTGAAAGATGATTATTGGCATGTTTTTTTGGCAAAGCATTTTAATGATGAAAAATATGGCATTGTTACTAAAACAGAATGCAGAGTTATGGTTGAATATTCATCGCCGAATACAAATAAGCCATTACATTTTGGGCATTTAAGAAATAATTTTTTAGGTGCCGCAGTTTCCGAAATATTAAAAGCGGCAGGAAATGACGTTATTAAAGCAAATTTAGTTAATGACAGAGGAATACATATTTGCAAATCAATGATAGCATGGATGCGCTATGCAAATGGTGCAACACCTGCTTCTACCGGTATTAAAGGCGACCACTTGGTTGGCGATTACTATGTACTTTTTAATGATGTTTATAAAAAGGAAGTAGCCCAACTTATTGAAGACGGCAAACCTGAGAAAACTGCAGAAAAAGATGCACCCATTATGCACGAAGCACAAGAACTATTACGTAAATGGGAAGCCGGAGATAATGAGGTGCGTAATTTATGGCATACAATGAATGGATGGGTTTATGAAGGTTTTACCAAATCATATAATCGACTCGGTATTACATTCGACAAAATGTATTACGAAAGTGATACCTATCTTCTTGGAAAAAAAATTGTAGAAGATGGACTTAAAAAAGGAATATTATATAAAAAAGAGGATGGCTCTGTTTGGGTTGACTTAAAAGAAGATGGTTTTGATGAAAAACTTTTACTGCGTGGTGATGGCACTTCGGTATATATTACCCAAGATTTAGGTACAGCTAAATTAAAATATGATGAATTTAATATTAGCCAATCAATTTATGTAATTGCTGATGAACAAAATTATCATATTTCTATTTTAAAACTTATACTTAAAAAATTAGGAGAACCTTGTGCCGGTGGTATCTACCATTTATCTTATGGTATGGTAGAATTGCCTACCGGAAAAATGAAAAGCAGAGAAGGTACTGTGGTTGATGCCGATGATATGGTAACAGAAATGATTACACTTGCAAAAGAACAAACCGAATCTGCCGGAAAAACGGAAGGATTTACACCCAATGAACTTTCTGATTTATATGAGACTATTGGTTTAGGGGCTCTTAAATTTTATCTTTTAAGAGTTGACCCCAAGAAAAAAATGATTTTTAATCCTAAAGAATCAATAGACTTGCATGGCTTTACTGCAACATTTATTCAGTATGCACATGCACGTATTTGCTCTATATTAAGAAAAGAAAATATACCACTTATTGTAGATAGTAATCAGTTTGCAAACTTCAAACCTATATTACCTATAGAAAAATTAGAAAAAGAAATAATATCTATATTAGAACAATATCCAAATATTTTGTCTGAAGCTGCAAAAGAATTCAACCCTTCAACAATTTGTAATTATTGTTTTTTACTCGCACAAACATTCAATTCTTTTTATGATGTACATAGCATATCTAAAGCAGAAAATGAAGAGAAGAAGCAATTGCGTTTAATGATAATAATAATGACGGCAACTACATTAAAAAATGGAATGAACCTATTAGGTATTAAAGTACCTACTAAAATGTAAAAATTATATCAAGAAGCAATATAACTTCAGTTATGCATAATTACAATCTTTTTAGTTTGTATCATTTTATCTGTTTGTATTACAAGTAAGTACTCACCTGCACTCAACTCTTTTAATAATAAAGTATAATTATTTTTATTTGGTTCGGTAGCTATAGAAGTAACTTGGTTTCCTGCCATATTAAATAAAGATATAGTTCCATTATATATTGTAGGTGTTAAAACAATGTCTATAATATTATTTGCCGGATTAGGATAAACAGCAGCAAGCGGTAGTTGTGTTTCTTTTACACCTGCGGTTAATGTGTCCATATCATAAATAAAGAAATCATCAAGCCCACCAACAGTAGTGCTTTGTCCGTTATTTGCCCAATTAGATAAAACGGAGTCTGAAGCCTGAAACTTAATTCTGAATTTGTTTGAAGTTGGCAGATAAGAATGTAATTGAAACATCCTTCTACGCCAATTAACATCAGACTGGTAGGTTCTTTCAATAGTATGCCATGCACCTGTACCATTGTCTTGAATCATAACTACCCATGGGTCATTTTTAAAATTGGAGCCCTGGTCGTTAGAAAACCATCGATAATACGAAACTACCGGATAGTGAAAACCACTTATATCAAATAAAGGCGATATTATAGTGCTTGTTCCATTTGCAACCCCTTGTCCTAAAAATCCGGAGGTACCACTACCTGTAACTAAGCATTTACCTATGCCGGTAGTATGGTCGCCACCCGGCCAAGAAGTTAAAAAAATATTAGGCGATGGCACAACATCTTGCCAAGCACCTGCTGTTGCATCATCTCCCGGATTGCTACCTATGCCCCAACCAATTGTTGCTGTTTCAAAATGTGCGCTGTCCATTGCACCAATACCAACGCCAAACTGATAAGGAATACTTGACTGATAGGGTGGGTTATTGGGATTGCATGTTATTGGGAAATAAGCATTTTCAATATGCAAACTATCGTGTACGGTAAAATAATAAGCTACAACTGTGCCATAAGTTTGTGCAGGTATTATAGCTGTAAAATTAAAACCAGCATTTGTCATAACTATACTTTGCCAAGTACCGGTATCGTTAATTCTGTAGTTTAAACTTAAATCATGAAAATACTCGGGGCGAGAAATAGATAGATTTGCACTCACTGTTATGGGTACATTATAATGTTGATTTTTCAATTCTGAATGTGTAAGAGTCGCATCACCTTCCATATAAATACCATGTCGCGCAAATGCCGCTACTATTTGTGCATAATGTGGTGTACCATTAAATAGATTGCCGTCGTTATCGTCTGCCATTAAAGCATCTATTAATATAGTTTGGTATATAGCCCCTTCAGTTCCTGTTGGGCCATCGGGTACATCGTAATACACATCAGTAAACAATTTAGTCATAGAATCAACACTTCCCAAATTTATCCCTACATCCCACCAAGTACCTGCTATTATTTGTCCGTTTTGATGTACATCGGCAAAAAAAGTAGTATTTAAGTCTATCGGATACACTTGGGGTGTCATATCGTATCTTCTTATAAAGCCACCGTAACCTGTAAATGCATTTGCAGCTAATACTGCACTGTGCGTAATACTTAATGCCCATATATCAGAAAGTGCTTCATTAAGAGAACCATTTACAATGGTTGCAGAAGTAATATTAGTATAAAAATGGTCGGAAATACCATGTCCATATTCATGATAAATTACATCGCCAAAAGTAGCAAATGAATTACAGCCGCTTCCTGCCGCATAAAAATTAATAGATGTACCGTTGTAAAATGCATTACAAGTTCCGCCTATTTCATCTACAAACGTAGGTAACGAAAAATCCATTCCTGTAAAAGCAGGAAAATAACGTTTCATAAAATTATGAACTCTATTTACGTGATAAAAAGCATTAACATGCCTCTCGCTCGACGGTGCAGAAACAGGATATGTAAATACTGTTCCGGCAGTTGTTATCGTATCAAAAAATGCCGGATTAAGACCTGTGGAAGAATCAATAACAGTTGACCATTTGCCTTGCAATGGTATTAAAGAAGTTTGTGGCAATGCAAGTAAAGTATCTCTGGCATAACCTGTTGTATCGGTATAAATAGTATCTGCACCGTTTGCTATTTGCAATTCAGGCAATGCTTCTAAAGTAGGCGGATTCAACATACCGTTTTTATAAACAACCCCTTTTACGGTAACATCATAAGCTGTTTCTTTAACTTCATTTGTACGATAAATAATTTTACCTGTTATTGCATCAACATAACCGGTTAGTTTTAACGGCACACTACCTTGCATTGTACCTACAATTTTAAACTGCCAGGCAGGGTGTAATTCGTAACCTTTTGTATTAGGTATAGGAAACCAAAACCAATTTTCATTTATTTGTGCATTGGTAATAGTGCAATCACTTAAATCGTTTATTGCTATTTTTTTAGCGTCAACAGCATTTATTTTTGGGGCTATTTTGCTGTTTGGGCTGCCGTAATTTTTAGCTTGTATTCTTAGTAATCCTCCATCTTTTGCGAAACGGAACCCCATTTTTGCAAATACTACCTCGTGCCCGTTTACAACCTGTTTGTAATTTACATAGGCTGCTTTAGGCGATTCTATATTACTTACCTTTACCCATTCAGTTTTATTAAAGCCAAGTCTATACAATTTAGATTCAAAACAACTTTGTGATTTTTCTAATAAATCAGTACCTTTTAATGCAATGGCAGTACCATAAATATCGTTTACGGCACCATTTAGTTTATCGCAAGTTATAGACCACCCCGGAAACTGTACTTTGGCAATCTTTTTGGTCTTTGCTGTAGCACTACTATTTAGTGCCATTGTTTGGTAGGTACTAAATACGGATACCTCAAGAACTTTCTTATTGTTTTGTGCATAACTACCTAATGTAGAAACAATTAAAGATGCACAAAATAGAATTGCAGAATTTATTTTTGTAAATTTCATTTGCTATAGATTGAAGATGTTAAAAATAATTATTTTTTTTACAATAATCAAAATAAATCAAATGAAATGATTCAGACTCTATAATATTAATTCAGAATTTGGTATTATTCTGCATATAATTACAAAATAATACCAACCCTTAATATTTCCTACAACTTAAATTCAATTTTACTATACTAATACCATTCCTATCAGGATTAATACCATTTTGCAGACATAGACCAATACCCTATGCTATCATATTAGACCTACATGGTTATACGAAAAATAGTTAAAGTAATTTATTATATAAATGAATTAAGTATCAAAAATAGGTATTAATTCATTTATAAAATTTGCATTGCTTTAGTATTATTAAATACAGTACATGTACTATCTTATCTATTTTCTCTTATTACTAATTTCCTGCTATACGTTTCATTACCAATAGTAAAACGTACAAAATAGACACCATGTATCAATGTACTATTGTTAATATAATGTGTACCTGGCTCAAGTAGTTCATTAGTAACCAATGCAACAACTTTTTGACCAATCATATTATATATATCAATAGTTACATTTTGAGTTGTAGCTAACTGATAACGTATAGAAAAACTGTTATTTGCAGGGTTTGGATAAATTACGGTTGTATTTTCGGCACTTTTAATGTTTGGTACATTTACATGTGTGCAGCCGGTTTGCGGAGTAAGAACACCACCTAAAGAATTGAAAGTAGCTTTAAAATATTGATAAAATAAATTTGCAGCAGTATCATTATGAATAATAAGTGTATTCTCGTCATTATGAGTATTCGCACTGTTACTCCAATTATGAGAACCCGTTAATACTGTTGGGTCAGAACAAGTATCGGAAGGGTCTACTATCAAAAATTTATTGTGATACAAACTTGTATCTGTTTCAGTATATACTTTAAAATGACTACCTAATGTAGAGGTAAATGCACCATAAGGGCTATAACTATTACTCCAGCTATCATCAATACCCGATACATATATGCCACTGTCATATTTATATAAAATAAGACCGGCATCGGTATTTACCGTAAATGTGTACATACCGAAATACAAATCTGTATTAGCGGTTTCTATTGTAGATTGTATATGAGAGTCTGTGTTATCAGATGGACTGAAATAGAGTTCAATATGATTGCCTTCAATTGTAAAATTATGCTTGCCTAAATCAGTTTTATATTGTCCGAATTTTGATGCAGATAGGTTGGGAGCAATTCCGGTATCACCCCACATCATGTTAAATTCACCCAAATAAGCATGTGCTAAAGCTGAATCTTGTATAATAACAATATTATTATAATCCCAATTAAATTGCTGTGTGTACCAATTAAGGCAACCTGTCCATACAATAGGGTCATTAGGATTAGATGAATTACCATCTATAATTACAAATTTGTTATGCATAATAGTATAATTAGGATAACCTTGCGGGCTGCCTAATGTATTAATATGTGTATTAAGTAATGCCAATCCCGAATTGCCGCAACTTGCTTCATATATCCATCGAATTTTTACACCTCTATTGTATGCATTATTAATTGCATTTGCAACATTTACACCATTGTGATAAAGTACATTGGTATCATTATCAAAATCATACAAACAAATATCAAGCGAATATTGAGCTCTGTTTAGATAGGCGATAAGAGTATCTGCACTACAATTTATAAGTGATTGTGCTTTTACGGCAGTAGCAACAGTTGTATCAACAGGTTGATTGAAATAATATTTTATCTTATTTCCTGCGAATGCATTTATAGAAATAAAAACAAACAAAATGAGTGCGATTTTTTTAGACATAATATAACAATTAATATTTATTTGTTAATATTGAAATAGAGTGCAAAGTAAACTATACAATTTGCTTTCAATTTCAACAAATTATTATCATTATATTATTTTTGTATTAAATAGACTTATAAAGAATATTTTTAGTGATAGTTTGATATGTCCTGTGTTATTCAAAAATTTATTATTTTAAAAATCGTTTCATTTCTCTTTCTACATCTCTCGATTTTATACTTTCCCGTTTATCATGCAGTTTTTTACCTTTACCTAAGCCTATTTCCATTTTAGCTCGCCCATTTTCATCTATATACATGCTTAAAGGCACTATCGAAAATCCTTTCTCTCTTACTTTTGCTTCCCACTTATTTAATTCTCTGCGTTGTAATAATAATTTGCGGTCGTGTACAGGTATATGCCCGGCATAACCTGCATTTTCATATTCTGCAATATGCAAGCTTTTTACCCATAATTCGTTATTAGTAAAAAAACAGTAACTGTCATTAAAACTTACTTTACCATTTCTAACCGACTTTATTTCAGACCCGTTAAGTACAATACCGGCATTAAGTCTGTCTTCAATGGCATACTCAAATGTTGCAGGGCGATTTTTTATGTAAATATTGTCTTTCAAAATCTATAAATAGTCAATTTACTTAAATATGGATGCAAATAAATAAACAAACATATAATAATAAAACACAAATAAATGAATGTAGTAATAATTAATGCACATTAATTATTACTACCCATAAACCATTGTAATACTTGTGCCAGTTTCATTTTTAGGCACTTACGTTCAACAATGAAATCAAGGAAACCGTGTTCTAATAAAAATTCGGATTGTTGAAAGCCAACAGGTAAATCTTTTTTAATGGTTTCTTTAATAATACGAGGACCTGCAAAGCCTATTAAAGCATTTGGTTCTGCTATATTTATATCGCCAAGCATAGCATACGATGCCGTTACGCCACCGGTTGTGGGGTCTGTCATTAAAGAAATGTAGGGTAAGCGAGCCTTGGCAAGTAATGTAAGGCGGGCAGCGGTTTTAGCCATTTGCATCAGAGAGAATGCACTCTCCATCATTCTTGCACCACCGGATTTTGAAATAATCATAAACGGTAATCTATGTTCTATGCAATGGTCTATTGCCAAACATATTTTCTCGCCAACTACAGAACCCATAGAGCCACCTATAAACTTAAAATCCATACAGGCAACCACAAAACCCATTCCATTCAATTTACCTTTACCTACCCTCATAGCATCGGTTAACCCTGTACTTTTTTGGGCGTCAGTTAATCTGTCCGAATAGGGTTTCATATCCACAAAACCTAAAAAATCTTTGGGTACAATATTTTCAAAAAGAAATTCAAATTTATTATTATCAAATAAAATTTCAAAATATTCTTCTGAATTAATACGGTTATGGTAACTGCATTTAGGGCAAACAAATTGGTTATGATGTAATTCTTTTACGGTAGAAGTAGCTTTGCATTTGGGGCATTTATGCCATAAACCATCTGGGGTCTCCTTCTTTTCTTCGGTAGTGGTAAGAATACCTTGCTTATTGCGTCTGAACCAGGTTGAAGACATAGATAAAAATTAGTGGGTAAAGATAAGCATATAATGCCAATCTAAGAATCTAAATTTTTACAATACCCTATAAGTAGTTGAATTTAAGTAAAAACCTAATACAATAATTCACAAGGTTTTATGCCTGTAACCCTTTTAAATGCAGTACTAAAATGAGAAATACTACTATATCCTAATGCATCGGCTACATCTGTAACAGACATTTTTCCGGTTTTTAATAGCTCACCGGCAGTTTTTATGCGTAAGTTTTCTCTATACTCATGTACAGTTTTGCCTGTAAGTGCTTTAAATCCTTTTTTAAGATAGCATTCGTTAATTCCCACCTTTCGCGAAAGTTCTCTTATGGTAAAAGAAATACTTAAATCTTTTTCAATAATCTTACAGGCTTCTTTAATCTTATCTCGCTCGGTTTCAAAAGCAAGAAAACTGCAAGCAGGTACTTGGCATACCGTAAACGGAATTGTAATACAAGCTAAAGCCCTTTGTAATAATTGAATCGCAGTATTTGTATTTTGTAAAGATGCAAGGATGGCAGTTGTATTATTTGTTTGTTGTAATTGCCCCAACAATGTACAAGACAATGTGCATATAGGGAAACGCATTTCTGTTACTTCATCAAAACGAAACGGCTGATTTGCCATTAGTGATTCAGCCGGATACTGGTCGAAAAATGCAGGTAAAAAGCGTATGGTGTAAACACTTACATTCGGCTTTATATTTTCATCGTATAATAAATAACGTAATTGCAAGCAAAACTGATTATCGTCAACGGGAAATAAATACAAAGTACCTTCTTCTTCCGGCAACATATTTTCAGGATAGCTTATTTCAAATTTTTGTGCCGTTATATAATTATTTACAGCAATAGACTCCTCATTAATAATACTTGCATTATTGCCAATAAAAGCTCTAAAATAATTAGATTTTAAATATGTATCTTTCAGATTAACCACAGCACAAAATTACATAAAAATAAAAAGCAAAAACAGGAATTAGTATATTTTAAATTCAATATACAAAATATAAACCACTGCATTTGCAGTATTTTTTGTAAACATCTAACCGTTAACTCAATAAATTCCATCACTGCTTTTCAAAATATAGATAGTCCCAATTAGGACAATTTTAAACATCTAATTTGTATAAATCATAATTCCTTATACCATGATTGGGCATAAATGTCTTTCTCTTTTTTTTGATAAAAAATAAAACCGGTAAATATCATTTTGCGATTTCTAATTATTTAAATGCATCTGGAAATACAAATTGTTTTTAAGATTTCTATATTTTTTAATGGTATTTCCAAATTGTTTTTAATGGTTTATTTCGATTTTTCGAACTATTTTTTCAGTTTGGGTTTCAAAATCAAGTATGCCTATAGAGTAAACAGCTTTTAGTTTTTATTTGATATTGCCATTTATAACACCATTCAATGCAAGTAATTTATAATAAAAATAAATATTTTTAAATCGTTGTAGTTTATAATAATATTTTTATAAATTGCAACAAAATAATATTAACATGAAAAAAATTGCTTTACTTATTTTAATTTTATTAGTTAATTTTAATGGCTTTTGTCAAGAAAACACGGATGTGCCCAAAGGTAAAATTACCGGTGATTTTACAATTACATTCAGGGATAAGAATATAACATTGACACCTAATAAAGAATTTAGTTTAAATAATTTAAATTTAATTGAGTACAACAGAAGCCCAAAACAAAGCCATAAACGTGGTAGAGATAACATAAAAATAGGAAGAGAACATATATTTTGGCCAATATTTTATGCAAGTTATTTTGGTATTGCTGGTGTTGCTGCCTTACCATATTCATTTCCGTTATTCGGTTTTACTCCATTATACATTAATAGTGCAACTATTAAAGCTACTAATATGCACATGAATAAGGTGTCTTACAGTATTACGTTAACCAAACCGGATGGCAGAAAGTATAATGGTAAAATTGCATTTTTTAAAGTGCATAAAAAATGTTCAACGTTAGATGTTGGTTCCGAATATCATATATCCTTATCAGACGAGAGATTAGATAAATTAGATAAAGGTATTTATACAGATATTGCAGAATACGAATACTGTAGCAAACACAATAGAGTAACTTGGGTTATGTGGGATATTACGAAAGCTAACTAAGCAACAATATGCAAAAAATATTACAGATTGCTATAGGCATCTATTTAGTGTGTTTTTGCCATTTTGCTTTTGGTCAGGGGCATCCTCTTATTCGTTATGCTGATTATACTAATGATTTGCAGATAAAACGCTTATACGATTCTTTAAGAGCACCAATTGTAATATGCAAAAATACGGTTTGGATAATGAACCCCGAGTGTAAAGCATACAATAGCAACAGAAATATAGGTTGGGATGCGAATAGCGGCAAACATATTTCGATAGGCGAATCTAGAAATATAGGTTGGGATGCCAATAGTGATGGAACACACGTATCATTGGGCAATTCCAGAAACATAGGATGGGATGCCAATAGTGAAGGACATTCAATTGGCAATTCCAGAAATATAGGATGGGATGCTAATAGTACACATGTATCAATAAGTGATTCCAGAAACATAGGTTGGGATGCCAATAGCGGTACTCATGTTGCAATAGGTGAGTCCAGAAACATAGGTTGGGACGCTAATAGTGGCACATATATACCAAAAGGAGAGTCTAGAAATATAGGATGGGATGCTAATACAGATGGTTTCTTATTTACCTGTTATTTAAACAGCCGTGGTACATTGCTAATAAATGTTTTTAATAATAAGCACAAAGAACAATATCGAATTTATGATGGTATTAAATACCATACTGTAAGAAAAAGTAAATACAAAGTAAGAGCCAGTTAAGAAACAGGTTTCAATATATTTTTTCAAATTTCAGCAATGATTGAATACCTTTAACCTGAAATATGAAGCAGTTGTTTTTTAATCTTAGTCTTTCATTCCGTTCTATTAGCAATAATTTATTGCGGTCTATACTTACAATAGCTATTATAGCAATAGGTATAATGGCTTTGGTGGGCATTTTGACTTCAGTTGACGCTATGAAACAAAGTGTTTTAACTAATTTCAGTAGATTAGGGGCTAATTCTTTTCAAATTACAAGCGATATTGTAAAGAAAAAGAAAATGAAAGACGGTATAAAAATAAGTACCGAAGAAGGCAAAGAAATATCTTACGAAGAAGCTAAAAATTTTAAAGAACGTTACAATTTTCCTGCCAAAGTAGCTGTTATAGTTCGTTGTGGCAATGGTACATCTACTGTTCATTTCGGGTCAGAAAAAACAAACCCGAATGTAAGGGTACGAGGCATAGATGGTGAATATCTTTCGGTTACAGATACTAAACTGGAAGAGGGACGTAATTTTTCTTCATCCGAACTTCAAACGGTTAGTTTTACATGTCTATTGGGTAGCGATGTAGCAAAAAAACTCTTTAAGAAAAATAAAAAATCTGCAATAGACCAAATTGTTTCTGTGGGCGATGTTAAATGTCGGGTTATAGGTATTATGGAAGCAAAAGGTGGCAGCATGAATATGAATGGCGACAATGTGGTAATGATACCTATAAACACAGCAAGGTCGTTATATGGCAATAATAATAGTTATATGCTTACTATTGCAGCTAATGACATAAACTTAAAAAACATTGCAGGCGAAGAGGCAGAAGGCTTATTTAGGGTAATAAGGAAATTACCTTTAGGTACTGATAACAATTTTTCTATTGTGCAGAATAATGAATTAGTTACAAATGCACTCAATGTTATTGGGGTAATACAATTAGCAACTGTTATAATTGCTATTATTACCTTATTGGGTTCTATGGTTGGGTTAATGAATATTATGCTGGTTTCGGTATCGGAACGTACTCGCGAAATTGGGGTTAGTAAAGCCTTAGGAGCAAGGTCATCGACCATAAAACAACAATTTCTGATAGAGTCTATCATGATAAGTATGATGGGCGGAGTTGTAGGTGTTATTTTAGGCATATTACTGGGTAATCTTGTTGGTTTATTCTTAAATTCTGGTTTTATAATACCTTGGCTATGGATGACGGTAGGTGTAAGTATCTGTGCAATTGTTGGTGTGCTGTCGGGTATTTATCCGGCTATAAAGGCTTCTAAGCTTAATCCGATTGCGGCTCTTAGATATGAATAAGGGTTTTTGGGCTTATGTTTTTTTATTTTTTTTATTTTCAGGTAACTTTATTTGTTAAGTTTACTATATTTGAAAAAATATTTTAAATCAACTCTAAATTATAATTATGTTTAAGAGTAATAAGTGCCTACTATTGGCTGTATTATTGTGTTTTACTTTTGCCGGTTTTGCAAAACACAAAGAAGATAAAAATGTACCGGCAGTAGCAGGTAAGCCCGCAGACAGTACGGATGCCGGTGCATCTAAAAAAGGCCCTAAACCTTTTGATAAAGTAATAACAAGTAAAGCAGTAAGTAAAAAAGGTCTATTTACCGTACATAAAATAGAAGAAAAGTGGTATTTCGAAATTCCGGACTCTTTGTTTAACAGGGAAATAATTGTAACTACTCGTTACAGTAAAACTGCCGCAGGTGGTGGCGTTTATGCCGGTGAAATGGTAAACGAACAAACTATTTTGTGGGAAAAAGGCCCGAATAATAATGTGTTTTTAAGGGTAGCAACGGTAATAAGTATGGCAGATTCTACCAACGATATATTTAAAGCTGTAAATAATTCTAATTTAAACCCTATCGCTGAGTCTTTTGAAATTAAAGCTATCGGTAAAGATTCTACATCGGTAGTAATAGATGTTACAGACTTTTTTAAAGGCGATAAGCAGCCTGTAAGCTTAGATGCCTATAACAAAAAGAGATTTAATTTAGGTAGCCAAATTGCAGACCGTACGTACATAAAAGAAATACATACTTATCCTATTAACACAGAAGTAAAAGTAGTAAGAACGTATAATTCTACCCCTTCTTTTATGCCGCCATCGCCCGGTAACCCTATTCCATCGGTTACATTGCCAGCAGCTTATGCAGCAGAAGCAGTAACGGTAGAAATAAACAATTCTTTTATTTTGCTACCTAAAGTGCCAATGGTTAAAAGAGCTTTTGACCCACGAGTTGGCTTTTTTGCCGATGACTATGTGGTTTTTAATGATAACCAACAAAAAGTACAAAATGATATATTTATTGTACGCTGGCGTTTAGAACCTAAAGAAGAAGATATACCCAAATGGAAACGGGGTGAGTTAGTAGAGCCCAAAAACCCGATTATTTATTATTTAGACCCGGCAACACCCAAAAAATGGAGACCTTATTTAATGCAAGGTGTTAATGACTGGCAAAAAGCGTTTGAAAAAGCCGGATATAAAAATGCTATTATGGCAAAAGAATGGGATTATAAAGACTCTTCTTTGAATTTAGAAGATGCCCGGATTTCTGTTATAAGATACTTACCATCGGATGTGGAAAATGCGTATGGCCCAAATGTACACGATCCTCGCAGTGGTGAAATTATTGAAAGCCATATAGGCTGGTATCATAATGTAATGAAATTAGTACACGATTGGTATATGATACAAGCGGCAGCAGTGGACCCCAAAGCCAGAAAAATGGAATTTGACGATGAATTAATGGGACAGTTAATTAGGTTCGTATCATCGCACGAGGTTGGGCATACACTTGGTTTACGGCATAACATGGGTAGCAGTAGCCGCACTCCGGTTGAAAACTTAAGAAATAAAGCTTGGGTGGAAGCTAATGGACATACCGCTTCCATTATGGACTATGCACGTTTTAATTATGTTGCACAACCGGAAGATAATATTTCGGAAGTTGGTCTGTTTCCAAGAATAGGTGTTTATGATAAGTGGGCGATACAATGGGGATATAAACCAAGCTTTGCTAAGGATGAAGAAGAAGATAAAAAAATAGTAAATAAATGGATTGTTGACAGTTTAAAAGCGAACCCGAGACTTTGGTTTGGTACAGAGACTAACCCTTACGACCCACGGTCTCAAACCGAAGACTTGGGAGATAATAGTATGAAGGCAAGTGAATACGGTATAAAGAATCTAAAACGCATTATTGCTAAATTACCGGAATGGACAAGCGAAGAAGCAGATAAGTATGAAAATCTTAGAGATATGTATTATGCTTTAGGTGGTCAATTTTACAGATATATGGGGCATGTACTTAAAAATGTGGGCGGAATATATGAAACCCCAAAAAGTATAGAGCAAAAAAAC
The DNA here is from genome assembly GCA_903929195.1 of uncultured Bacteroidota bacterium. Classification (GTDB taxonomy): domain Bacteria; phylum Bacteroidota; class Bacteroidia; order Chitinophagales; family Chitinophagaceae; genus CAIYTT01. Next base: position 11,590 of record CAIYTT010000226.1, on the reverse strand, counting down.
GAAGAAGTATATGAACCTACTCCTAAAGAAATACAAGAAGAAGCTATACGTTTTTTAAACAAGCAATTATTTGAAACACCGGAATGGTTGTTTGACAAAAATATATTAAATAAAATAAACAACCCTGTAGCCAATGAGTATGTAGGAAATATACAGGTAGCAGTAATGAATAATTTGTTGTCTCCGGCTCGTTTAAACAGGTTAGCAGTTTGCAGTAATCGTTTTGGCGATAAGAATACCTATTCTATGGAAAAAATGATTGATGATGTAAAAGAAGGCGTTTGGAGTGAATTAAAAACGAAAAAGCCTACCGATGAAATGCGTAGAAATTTGCAAAAAGCATATACTGAGGCATTAATAAATATAGTAAACCCCACAACTACTGCACCGGCAACTAACGGTAACTCTGCTAGTAATTTTAATGTAAAAAATACCGATGTTATTTCTGTAGCAAGAGGTAAACTAACAGCACTTAAAAAAGACATTGATACCGCTTTACCGGCTACAAGCGATAAAATGACAAAATATCATTTAGAAGATATAAGTTATAGAATTAAAAAAGCATTAGACCCCAAAGGTTAGTACTAAGCAACTAAAAATAAAAAGACCCATACATTAATAGCGTATGGGTCTTTTTATTTTTTATGTAAAAAAGGATTAACCTTGTAAAGCAGCAGCACCGCTTACTATTTCGGTAAGTTCTGTTGTAATAGCTGCTTGGCGGGCACGGTTATAGCTTATCTTCAACGATTTCAGTAAATCATTGGCATTCTCGCTTGCCTTATCCATAGCAGTCATACGGGCGCCATGTTCCGATGCATTCGCATCTAAAATAGCTTTGTAAACCTGAGTATTTAATATTTTAGGCATTAATTCTTTAAGCAATATTTCCATTGAAGGCTCAAAAAGGAAATCAACTTTTTTGCCGCCCGATTTTTGTTCTACTTTAGGAATAGGCAAATAGGGTTCGGAAGCAAATATTTGAGTAGCCGCATTTTTAAATTGGCTGTAAATAATTTCTACACTGTCGTATTCTTTTTTAAGAAACGCCTCTTGTGCATATATTGCAGCATTACGAACGTTCTCGAAAGATAGATTAGAAAAAATATCCCAATATTTATCTACTGTTTTAAATCCATACCTCTGAAAATATTCATACCCTTTTTTGCCTAATGGTAACACGGTAACATTGCCTTTGGCATATTGGGTAGCATACTTGGTTTCCATAGTCTGTTTGGTAAGCTTAATAACATTAGAGTTATAAGCACCACAAAGCCCACGGTCGCTAGTGATAGCAATAAGTAATACTTTTTCTACAGGTCGTTCATCAGCCAAAGGCATATTTACATCGGTAGATACATTACTAACTATGTTGCTAAGCATAGACTGTAATTTTTGTGCATAAGGTCTCATTTGGATAATGGCATCTTGCGCACGTCTAAGTTTAGCAGCACTTACCATCTTCATAGCTTTGGTTATTTGCTGTGTAGATGTTACAGATTTGATACGGTTACGAACCTCTTTAAGCTGTCCCGACATATTATTTTAAATAGTTATGATAAAATTTGGTGCAAAGTTACCCATATTACCCAATATAGCAAAACAGAATTTCCGGAATTTTTGTTTTTAAGTATTTATGCAGACTTTGCAGTTAAATAAAATAGGACAGTTTGTTGTATTTTTAGGCATAAGTCTTTGCCATCAAAAGGTAGCATAGCTTATTACACCCGGGGGGTGGCATGCAGAAGATGAAAAAGTTCAACGGTGGTCGTCATTCCGCTTTTCGCGGAATCCCCACAGGAGTTGGTAATTGGCTAACGGGCTTTGTTGAGTTTTATTCAAATATTAGTGGGTAGTTTACAGTGTTGTAATCTTTTTAATGAGCGCTTTACAAACACTATAAAATAGCATACGCGTTATAAACATGAAGGCTACATAACGATTCATTTAGATTTATATCTTTGAATACTTTCGGAGAAAGATTTTTATTTATACTTCTGGATTCCCTGCGGAAAATCCGGAAGAACGGAAATAAAAAATAACAATAGAAACCCGCCAGCAATACATAAAATAATTTTAGTTTTTTTATTCATAATTTCATTTTTTAATTATCCTTCTCAACCTCCGGTATTCCGGTTATATAGGCATCAATAAATTTTAAAATCTTGTCTGTTATTCTGTCTATTATTTCTCTGCGTTTTAATAATGTTGGTGGTGTTAGTAGGGTGTCAATTATGGCATCGGGTAACGGTTTATTGTTAGTAAATAGGTAGTTTTCTATTACCTTATTTACTTTGTCGGGTATTAAATTTTCGTCTTGGCACAACTCATTTATTGCTGTCTGTTTTTCAATATTTACGTATTTTTCAAATTCTGCGGGTATCGTGTTTACGTCTTTAATGTTTGGTAGGTTCTGAATAATAAATTTCTCTATTAATAGTCGTTTGCTTCTTAGGGTTACTTCATTGGTTAGTAAGTCTGTTATTCGTTGTAAGTTGCTTTCACGGTCTTTTTTACTGCTTTTGTTTAGTTTGCCTAAAAGTTGTAAAATATAAAATACATTTATTTCGTCCCGCCAAATTAATTCTAATTCAAAATCAACATCTTCTAATATAGATACTTTTTCTTTTGCGTTACTACTCTTTACTTTTTCAAACAAATCAAGGTACTTACTTTTATAATCTTCAAATTCCTGCGCTGTCATTTCAAGGTTATCAAAACTAAAATCGGCAAAGGTGGTCAATACATTTTTCAATCTCATTAATGCCCTGAAACACAATATAAAATCAAATTCTTCTTTTTCCGATACCAATGTATCAACACTTTGTACTGTTGGTGCTATTCGCTTTAGTTCGGCATAGGCTGCATTAAATTTTTCTATGTAGCTTTCATAGGGTTGCATAATTACCGTTTCAATTGCATCTTTATTTGAAAATAGTGTTATTGCCGTATCTGCTGCGTCTTTAAGATTGCGGAAACATACTATATTTCCCTGCGATTTTTGTTCGGTTAGTATCCGGTTGGTGCGTGAAAAAGCCTGTATTAAACCATGATATTTTAAATTTTTATCAACATACAAAGTATTGAGTGGTTTACTGTCGAACCCTGTTAAAAACATATTTACCACTAATAAAATATCTACTTCTTTATTTTTTACCCGTTTGCCTATGTCCTGATAGTATCTGTAAAATGAATCCTGTTCTTTAGTGGAATACTTGGTATTGTACATTTGGTTGTAGTCCTCTATAAATTCATCTAATTTTTCGCGTGTGTGTTTATTTATGGGGGTGTCGGGGTTTATGTCTAATGGGGTATCCGGTATAAACCCGTTTGCGTCTTTATCATCTTCGTTTACACCATAAGAGAAAATTGTGGCTATTCTTAAATTGTGTCTGCCTTCCTTTTTCTTCTGTTTAAACAGTTCGTAATAACTAATCAGAGAATCAATATTACTCACACAAAACAGGGCTGTAAATTCCTTGCTGTGGGTTTTCCGGTCGTGGTTGTCTAAAATGTAATCGGCAATTTTATTTAACCTTATTGGCGAATCCATTAATTCTTTAGTATCAATGTCTTCTACTTCAATATCTAAATTATTTTTACTTCCTTCTTTTTGCTTGTACTTGCCTACATACTCAACCGAAAACCTAAGTACATTTTCATCCCGTATTGCATCAACAATTACATATTTATGCAGGCATTCTTCAAATAGTTCTTTGGTCGTTCGTTTACCAAAATCGTTCAATACTGCATTTTCGGCAAATATTGGCGTGCCGGTAAAGCCGAACATTTGATAATTTTTGAAAAATTTTGTTATGTGTTGGTGGGTTTTGCCAAACTGGCTTCGGTGGCACTCATCGAAAATAAAGATTATTTTTTTATCTCTAAGTTTTTCCATTTTCGATAAATGGCGTTCCTTTTCTATCGCTGTATTGAGCTTCTGAATAGTGGTAACAATCAATTTTGTATCATCTGCAAATTGCCTTACTAAATGATGGGTGTTTTCTGTTCCGTCTATGCTGCCCTCCGAAAAACTATTAAATTCTCTGGCGGTCTGGTAGTCTAAATCTTTGCGGTCAACCACAAATACAACTTTGTGTACCTGTGTTAAATTGGTTAGTATCTGGCTTGTTTTAAATGATGTCAGCGTTTTACCGCTTCCGGTGGTGTGCCATATGTAACCGTTCTTCACGCTGTTTTCTACCCTGTCTATTATGGCTTCGGTTGCAAAATATTGGTAGGGTCGCAATACCATTAATATTTTATCCCCTTCGTGCAATACCACATACCTTGTAATCATTTTGGCAATATTGCAGGGTTCTAAAAATACCTGTGCAAATTGTTCTAATTGGGTAATGGTATTATTTTCTTTGTCTGCCCAATAAAAGGTTTGCTTAAAGTTTAATGATTGTAATTTATTATTGACGTAATATTTGGTGTTTACTCCGTTACTGATTACAAAGATTTGAACGTATAAAAACAAACCTGAATTACTGGCGTAAGAGTGCCTTTGATAGCGGTTTATCTGGTTAAATGCTTCTTTCAGTTCTAAACCCCTGCGTTTCAATTCTATTTGCACCAATGGCAAACCATTAATTAGCAAAGTAACATCGTAAATGTTTTTATATTTACCTTCATTATTTATTTGGTTGCAAACCTGAAATTCGTTTTGACACCAAGAATCCTGATTAATAAATTGAATGTATTTGGTATCTCCGTTATCCCGCTCCAAATTCATTCTATCCCTCAAAATCTTTGCCCGCTCAAAAACATTGCCTTTGTTTAAATGGTTTAATACTTTATTAAATTCACGGTCGGAAAATTTGATATTATTATGCTTCTCTAATTGGGTTTTAAGGTTATTAATAAGGTCTGTTTCGTCTTTTATAGCTACATAAGTATGCCCCAACAATTGCAATTGCTTTATTAAATTTTCTTCTAAAATCCGCTCCGGTTGGGTACTCATGCTTATAAGTTATAACTGTTGCCGGGCTGCTGCACCTGGCAAGGGTTCGTTTGATTTGCGTTTTCGATAAACTGGTATTGCTTTTTTTTCGGGTATATTTATTGTTTCAACCTTATCTTCACTTTTTTCATCGAAAGAGGCCAATAACCCTATTCCTAAAATGTTTTGTAGCTTAATCAAAGTATCCAATGTAAGATTTTGTTTGCCCCTTAGTATCCTATTTACTTGCTGTGGTTTCACTTCCATTGCTGCTGCAAGGTCTTTTTGTGTCCATTTCAGCTCATCTAATCTCATTAAAACCTTTATGGCTATCCGAAACGATTCTGTGAGCCAATCCCTGTTTTTATATCTATATTCTATTTCTCTTACTGTTGCATTGCCGTCTTCTGTAACCAACGTTAAAAATTTCTCTTTATTAGTCATTGTTGTGTTCGTTTACCAGTTCATAAAATGAATCTTCGTCAAATACACCTGCGTTATTAAAATAATCCCGACATAATTTTATTTTATCCAATTCAACACTTGTGTGCGGCCTGTCCTGCATCAAATGAGTGAATTTAATAGCCCCGCCTGTTATTGCGAAACAATTATTTCCTATTTTTACTGCATACAGCCTTAAATATTGCTCTCTGCCTTTTTGTAATGATAAGATTCGCTCACTGTATTCCTGGTTATTCAAAGGCTTAAAAAATTCATCAAGGCTGTTATTCTTATTTTTTACTTTTTCATGCAACGTAGTATTTATTATTTTGGCATTTTCAGCAATTATTGCTACCAACTCTCCTAATGTCTTATTTTGCGGGAGGTCGGCAGCATTTTCTTTTAAAAAGGCATATACATACATAGGGTCATGCCAAAGTTTCATCAATCTACGCAATTCATCTATTCGCTGCCCTTTATAACGAACAGCATAAAGCCTGTTTGCAAAGATACTAACTATTTTCATACTATCAACTTATAAGTTTATTTTTTCAAAAAATTAGTGCTGCCAATGCTAACAAAACATTTGCTGTAATAATCCTTTTTTATATTGTTGGGTATTTTCCAATTGCTTAATTAAAAAATCAATTTTTTCATCTATTGAAGTTAAGAATGTGGCAATTTTGGTTTGTTCAGGAAGAGTTGGAAATGAAATAGATAACTCATTTAATGATTCTTGGTTTATATTAGTATTTGCACTTGTTGTACTAAAGGAAAGTAAATTTTCTCTAAATTTTTTAGTTGAAAAACAATATTTTTTGAACCCTATTTCAAATTTTATTTTTTCATCACGAAATCTTATTAAAAAACCACTAAACACTGTATTTTTTAAATCCTCTAATACTAAAGATGTTTCCCCTACACCTTCCCTTTTTACAGAAGACCTAATAAATAAAACATCTCCTTTTTTTAATTCATATAATTTGAGTTCCTTTTCATTAACATTTACTAAATCCAGTTTGAGATTTGAAATAGTTGACTTCCCGAAAACATCCATTAAATTAATAAATGGAAAGCCAAAACCAAAATCTTGTCTTGATTTATTGACACCGTTCTTAAATTCCCCAATTTCCCCCAACTTCTTTTCTTCCCAATCTGGGTAATTGTTCCCGTTTTCGTCTTTAAATCTTATTTCCTGATTAAAGATTTTGTGCATTACCCCTTTTTTGTATTGCTGTAAAAGGGCTTTTTTCTTGCTTAGGTGCTGTATTTTTTCGTCTATGGCTGTTAGAAAGGTGGCTATTTTGGTTTGTTCGGGTAGGGTGGGAAGGGAAATTTTCATATCTGTAATAAAATCCCGTCTTACTGAATCGACTGAATTTTTAGCACTTAATTTAATTACTCTTTTTTGAAAATTTTCAGAGAATACATAAAATATGTATTTGCCAACTATATTAGTATTAAATGTGTTTAGACAATATACCCTTTGATGATAATCAAATTTGCCAATGATATAATGATAATTTTTACCCACTCCCACGCCATCACCGGAAGTTAGTATTGCTTCACCATCAAATGAATAAGAGTTAATTCTTTCAACATTATTTGAACGAACAAAAAACGGATAAAGACCATTTTCAACTTTATTTTGGGTGTCTTTATTACCTGTTTGTATTTTACATATTTCACCCAATTTATTTTCTTCCCATTCACCGCTAAAATCAGGGAACCGCAATTTTGGTATATTATTATTTGGTGTTTTCATTATTTCAGTTTCTTAGTGTTTGGGTTAGCGGTAATTGATTTTAATTGGGCAATGGCTATTAAATTTAGCTTTATCAACCTGTCTTTGGGGCTTAGTTCTATTCTAATAAATTCGGCGTTCATACTTTCAATATTAGCAAGCACCAATAATTGTTCTAAAGTGGCATAATCTCTTATATTGCCTTCTTTATCGGGGTTCTCATCACGCCATTGTTTGGCAGTTTTACCAAATAAAGCAACATTCAAAATATCTGCTTCATTGGCATACACAAAGTTTGCCTGTTCTTTGGTAATGTTTTCGGGTATAATATGCAGTTTTATAGCATCGGTATGTATGCGGTAATTTAATTTCGATAAAGTTCTGTTTAAATTCCATTCAAGCGACAAACGTTTATTTTCATCATCTTTAAGGCGTTGAAATTCTGTTATAAGATAAAGTTTAAATTCCGATGAAATCCAGCTTGCAAACTCAAAAGCAATATCCCTGTGGGCAAAAGTCCCGCCATATCTTCCTGATTTTGAATTTATACCAATTGCACCTGTACTTTCAATCCATCTTTGAGGGGAAAGAACAAAGTAATTAGTACCTGCTTCGGTTTTAAACCTATCGAATTCGATAGGTTTAAAACCATCGTTGTTTAGTTTTTCCCATAAACCCAAAAAATCAATAGTGCTTCTGCTTCGCATCCAATTGTTTATTACAGAAAAAGGTTCTTCAAGGTTCCTGTATTTCGCAATATCTGTAAGAGAAATATAATCGTGTTCCTTTTGAGAAAGTATCGTTACAGTAGTTCCCTGTATATTTAAAATTGATTTTTTATTATTCATGTTGTCAATCTTTTAACTTCAAATATTGCAATATATTTCAGTAGTCAAGAAATACTTGACAACTGAGGAATTACTAAATTATAAAAACATCACTTCCCATACAGAATATTATTAAAAGGGGGTAGGTATGTTTAACTGTTTGCAAAAATCTTGTATCTGCTTATCTGTGTTTTGCATTTCAGTATCTATGGCTGTCAATTCGTTTGCTATGGCTACAAGGTCTATTACCTCCTCTGCTTCAAAAGTATCTACATAACGGGGTATGTTCAAGTTATAGTCGTTTTCTTTTACTTCCTGTAAACTTGCAATGTAACTGTATTTTGGTGTGTGCGTCCGGTTGCGGTAAGTGCTAATAATCTGGTCTATATCTTCGTTTCGCAAATAGTTTTGGCTGCTTACCTTACCAAAATTCTTGCTGCTGTCTATAAATAAAATGTCGTTTGGGTTTTCTCTGCATTTTTTAAATACTAAAATACAGGTAGGGATACTTGTACCATAAAAAATATTAGCCGGCAAGCCAATAACAGCATCTAAATAATTACGATTTTCTATTAGGTATGTCCTAATATGTGCTTCTGCACCACCTCTAAATAATACTCCATGAGGTAACACAATAGCCATTGTTCCATTATCGGCTAAATGGTGTATCATGTGCTGCACAAATGCAAAATCGGCTGCCGAACGGGGTGCAAGCCTGCCATATTGGCTAAACCGGTCATCGGTTAAGTGTAGCGGGTTGGCACTCCATTGTGCACTAAATGGTGGGTTTGCTACTATTGCCTCAAACCTGTTTTCTATATGTTGGGGTCTTTCTAAAGTATCTTCTTGCCTTATGTCAAATTGTTTATAATGTACACCGTGCAATATCATATTCATACGTGCAAGGTTGTAGGTAGTTCGGTTTAATTCTTGCCCATAAAATTTAGATACCTCTTTTACTTCTTTGGCTACCCTAAGCAATAATGAACCCGAACCGCAAGTGGGGTCATAAACAGATTTTAGTTTACTTTTTTCCGGTGGTTACTAATTTTGCTAATATTTTAGATACTTCCTGCGGGGTGTAAAATTCGCCTGCTTTCTTACCAGCTCCGCTTGCAAACTGCCCTATTAAATATTCGTAAGCATCGCCCAAAATATCTAATTCGGTATCTTCCAATAAAAAATCTATTTTATCTAAATGGGCTAATACTTTGGCAATCAAAGTATTTTTCTCGGTTTCCGTGCGTCCTAATTTGGTACTGCTTAAATCAAGGTCTTCAAATAGGTTATCAAATTCGTCTTCACTATCTGTACCCATAGTGCTTTGCTCAATATTTTTCAATATTGTGGCAAGGTCTTCTAAAATAAAATTGTTCTTTGTGCTTGTTTTTTGCTCTGTTTCTTCGGTATTACCTCGTTTGGCAATCTGCGTAAACAGTTCTGAAGGTTTTAAAAAGTAGCCTAATTTTAAAATTGCTTCGTGCTTTATTGCTTCCAAATACTGTTTGCCCTCTTCGGTTTTCTCGTTAATGTTCGAGTAGCTAATTTTATCCTGTTTAAGAATAGTATTTGCATACAAATTCATTTTTTCGGACAGGTATTTATAAAAAATAAACCCTAAAATATAATCCCTAAATTCATCGGCATTCATACGCCCTCTTAGGGTGTCGGCAATGTTCCAAAGTTGCTGTTCTAAATTTTTCTTTTGGCCTTCTGACATTTGCAATGATTAGTTTGCAGCAAAGTAAGTAAAAGTTTATTGATAACATAACTATTATTGAACCTTTTACTTACCAAATCATTAATGTTTCATTTTTCTTAAATAAATATCTGTTTCATTTTCAAGTTCGGCATTCGTTTTTTTACGCTCCCCGTTGTTCAAGATGTTCCGCAGGGCATCTTGAACTCCAAATAAACTCCGTCTATAACGGTATTTACCTTGATAAAGCTGTAATAATATTTGCTAAACAATACTTTGTAAATAATTGCATGTAAGCAATAAGTGGCTGCCATACCAGCTAAACATTTCTCCGTCTATTAATTGTATTTTTATATCTGGCAATAATGTTTGTAGTTCTTGCAAATTTCGTTCTTTAAACGGGTAAGGTTCCGAAGAAAGGAGTACCCTGTCTGTATTGTTATTTATAATTGCAGACAAATTGATTTCAGGGTATCGCATTTTATCAGCAAATACATTTACCCAACCCATTTGCTCTATAATATTGTTTATAAAAGTATCGCCACCTGCACACATCCATGGTTTTTTCCATATTAGGTAAGCTACTCTTTGTTTGGGTATAGAGGGTAAATTAGCAAAATCATTCTGTATCCGGCTGCTTATGGTTGTTGCCTGCTCTTCTTTATTTACCAATATGCCTATTTGGTTTATCATTGTTGCAGCATCGTGTATTGTTTTAATATCGCTAACCCAAACCGGAAATTCTGTAGCAAGTATTTCTATTTGTTCCTTAGTATTTTCTTCTTTATTTGCAATTATCAAATCGGGTTTTAAAGCACTGATTTTTCGGATGTTAAGATTTTTTGTACCGCCCATTCTAGATTTATTCTTGTACCATTCTAAAGGGTGAATACAAAATTTAGTTATACCGATAACCTCCGTACTCAACCCTAAATGAAACAAAAGCTCTGTTTGAGAAGGAACTAAAGATATGATTCGTTGCGGTAACACAGGTATTTTTACTTCTCTACCTGTCATATCTATAACAGTACGGTAGCCCATTATTGAAACTTTTTATAAAAGAACAGAAGAAAAAAGCTAAAAATACAATCAACCGGAAAAAGGGAGCTTGTAAAAATATCTTTATTGTAATTCCCTTTTAGCGATAAGTATAATATAGTATTAAGTAAAGTTATCGCCATATAACCTAAAGCAAACTTTTTATTTAAGTTGCATGCACCAAGCCAGCAAATGCAATAGACCAGCATATAGGCAACTTGCAACCATTCTGCCCCCAAAAACGGAGCTGTTCTTACGCTATATAGTATCCATACTAAGCCAAGTATATGAAACGCTGCTACAAAAGGAAATAATAAGGGTGGTTTTGTAACCGTGTTTTTAAAAAATAATTTCAAATCGAACACAAGCTGCTTTTAAATGTAAAGATAGCAGGGTTTTAGGTATAATAGTGATGTAGAAGGATTAAAAGAAGCAGAATGAGCTATTTTTATCCTATTTTAAATAGCACTAAATGCAATTTCGATGTGTTTAATGGAAATTTTTGTACTTATTTTTTACAACTTTAAATCTATAAATTAGGGGGTTGCATAGGATACTGTTGTAGTTCTAATAAATTATTTATGGAAGAGAAAATAATATTTTTCAATTTAAAACAATAATAATCAATAAAATAAAAAGTATGATTATATTAATGTGAAAAAATATTTTTCTACTAAGATTACAGCCCTTATCTTCGTCGCCCGATTTGAAAGCAAGCCGGTTTTTAAAAAGTTCTTTGTTTGAAAAAAGTTCGGTAAAATTTAAAAATAAATTTTGTTGAATGGAAATAAGAATATACCTTTGCACTCCGTTTCTGAAAAGAGTAAAAAAGAGGAAAGGGAAAAGTTCTTAGAGTAGGGAGTAGAAAAAACGAGATGTAGCGGGTTGGCCGTGAT
>CAIYTT010000225.1 GCA_903929195.1 uncultured Bacteroidota bacterium | reverse complement strand
TATTAAATTTAAAATAATAAATGTATATTGGGATATTTATATTCAAGAAAAAAAATAATACTAAAAATATATTTAATAATGATAGAATCAATAAAGAAATCAGGAAAAAAATAATACTATAACACAAAAAATTAAAAACACAAAAATATACACTACTACCCTCTTGGTAGTCTGCCTACGCTAGAAAATTTCTCATGCCAGTATTCGTCATTCAAACTACTGATAACAATACCTTGTGAGGAGGAGGCATGAACAAAGAAATCATTCATAAGATAGATGCCAACATGTGAAACCCTGCTGCCACGGGTATGAAAAAATATTAAATCACCTTCAACTGCTTCTTTTATATCTTTTATAGGAATACAAGTAGTAGATTGTTCAAAAGCTGTGCGGAATAAATCTACACCATAAACTTCACTATATAGCTTTTGTGCAAATGCCGAACAATCAATTCCATTTTTGGTACTACCGCCTAATCTATAAGCAACACCATACCATTCATCAATAAATTTATATAAAGAATAGTTTGTTATTTGCTTTGACAAAACGCCCAAAATAACTGCATATTTTTCTTTAAGTGTATTCGATTCAGCGGGATTTATCTTTGCATTAGGTGTCTGCGGCTCTACTCCGTTTATAGTATTATAATTTCGTCTTTCAGATGCATACACATGTTGGTTGTCAACACCGTTTTCAGTAACATTGTTTTTATTATGCCCACCTAAATAAATGTCATCAATAAATTTCGGTTTGCGATAATTTGATTTTGTAACCACCTTATCTGTTGTGTGGCAACTAACAAGAAAAAGAATAACCAGCAAACATGCAGTAGATAATTTTTGTAGTTTTTTCATCATTGGCATGTAATTTAAGCTGCAATAATAATCATAATATACTTAATAACCAATGATTTAATACGTGTGAAGCATCATTTTTATGAGATTTAACTTAAACTTAATGATAACTTAAACTTGATTACTTGAATACTCTATATAACAATAAATAAATTATTTATTTTATTTGTTGTACGAATAAATAAATTTTGCATGTAAATAAAATATCAACTATTTGTATTTGTTGTTGTATCAGTTGCTTGTGCTTCTTTATTTGTTACAGCTTGTGTTAAATGTGCATTTTCGGTAGTCTTTAAAGCTATATAAGTGCCCGAACTTATACCCATCATTATTAAATTACTTTTATCAAAATTTGGAATCATGTGATTTATGCCTGTTATATCTGGAGATATACCTTTTATTTCAATCATTACTTTATACATAAACCAAATACCAAATACAAGATTAAAAACCACTGACTGTAACCTATGAATACTTACGCCTTCATTATCAGACAATATATCTAAAAAGAAATTGCCGGTACTATCGTTTCTACTTATTTGTGCTGTTGTACCGTTACCTGCCGCCTTTTTATCATCCGATATATCTGTTAATCTTGAAGAAATGGTAGTTAACGCACCAATACCTAACAATACCAAAGTAGATTCTGATAATTTAGGTAATTTACCACTGCCTATTACTATGGCAACAATAGTGCTTAAAACAATATAAGACCACCAAACTAATTGTGTACGAGACAAGCTGTACGCTCTATTTGCGGCATTTATTCCTGAATCTGCTAAAAGATGATATTTTTTTTGTAAAAAAATAATTACAACTAAAAATAAGAGCAATACTAATAAATAGATATACTGTCCATTCATATTTTAAAATAATTTATTAATTAAAAATCAAAATCAGAAATACTATTATCATTTAATAAATAGTCTATAAACAAATGATGATTACTTTCTTTACCGGTTACTACCCAACTACAAGTAATAATAACCCCATTTTTATTTAAAGAACGATTTATTATTTTAAGATTAAATTCATTAATCTTATTATCGTATTTATGTTGATGTTTATTTTGATAGGTATAAGTTATTTTATACTCGCGTAATTGGTTTAGTTTATCTAAAAATTTATCAAAAAAAGAAAAGAGAAATAAAACCAATAAAACTAAAATACAACCTAAAATAGAGGCTTCGTAATAACCGCAGCCTATACCCATACCTACTGCAGCGGTAAGCCATATAGATGCAGCAGTTGTAATACCACTAATTCCTTTTTCGCTTCTAAAAATAACACCTGCACCTATAAAACCTATACCTACCACAACATTCGATGCTATTCTGTCGGGCGAAGCAGCACCAATATATTTAGATAAAATAGTAAATAAGGTAGCACCCAAACAAATTAATATAATTGTTCTAAATCCTGCCGACTTACTCCTTAACTCTCTTTCAATACCAATAGCACCACCTAATAGCAGTGCTAATAAAAGTTTTGCAATAAGAGTATCAGGAATATTCATTATACATTATTTTTATTAAATTATCAAAGTGTACTATTATTACAATTCAATAAATAAACTATTTTTCAATAAATAAACTATAAACACAATATTATTATACTTGAAACACACCCATTTTAAATTCTTTATGTGTTTGGCTGTGATTTGCTGCATTTATACCTTGCGAAATAACATTTCTTGTTTCAGCCGGGTCTATAATTTCGTCAACCCATAATCTTGCAGCTGCATAATAGGGTGAAGTTTGTGTATTATAACGCTCGGTAATTTCGGATAATAATATTTTTTCTTTTTCAGGGTCTATAATTTCACCTTTGGCTTTTAGTGCAGCAACTTGTATTTGCAATAAAGTTTTTGCTGCCTGCTCGCCACCCATTACTGCTATTCTTGCATTCGGCCAAGCATAAATAAATCTTGGGTCATAAGCTTTACCACACATAGCATAATTACCTGCTCCATAAGAATTGCCAATTACTATCGTAATTTTTGGTACTACCGAATTTGCAACTGCATTTACTAATTTCGCACCATCTTTAATTATACCGGATTGTTCGCTACGGCTACCTACCATAAAGCCAGTAACATCTTGCAAAAACACTAAAGGTATTTTCTTCTGATTACAATTCATAATAAAACGAGCAGCTTTGTCTGCACTATCATTATAAATTACGCCACCCATTTGCATTTCTCCTTTACCGCTTTTTACAATTTTCCGTTGATTGGCTACTATACCCACAGCCCAACCATCAACCCTAGCATACCCGCAAACGATTGTTTTACCGTAATCTTCTTTAAATTCATCAAATTCAGATTTATCAACAAAACATTTAATAACATCAACCACATCAAATTGCTTATTGTTAAGCATACTAATAATTCCATATATATCTTTAGCATCAAATAAGGGCATTTCCGGTTTTGTTCTACTATAACCTTGCAGAGGTTGCTCCCCTATTTTATCTATAATTCTGCGTACTTGGTCTATACATTCTTGTTCGGTATCAAATTTATAATCAGCAATACCACTTACTTCCGTATGCATTTTAGCACCACCAAGTGCTTGTAAATCTGCGTCTTCGCCAATTGCTGCTTTTACGAGATAGGGACCTGCAAGAAAAATAGAACCATTACCTTCAACCATTAATGTCTCATCGCTCATAATTGGTAAATAAGCACCACCGGCAACACAACTACCCATAACGGCAGCAATTTGTGTAATACCCATTGCACTCATTTGTGCATTATTTCTAAATATTCTGCCAAAATGTTCTTTATCCGGAAAAATTTCGTCTTGCATAGGTAAATAAACACCGGCACTATCTACTAAATAAATAATGGGCAAATGATTTTCCATTGCAATTTCCTGCATTCGCAAATTTTTCTTTCCGGTAATCGGAAACCACGCACCGGCTTTAACTGTATTATCGTTAGCCACTATAACACATTGTCTGCCACATACATACCCTAAACCGGCAACAGTACCACCGGCAGGACAACCGCCATGTTCTTTATACATTTCGTAACCAGCAAACGAACCTATTTCAGAAAATACACTTCCTTTATCTATCAAATATTGTATTCTTTCTCTTGGCGTCAATTTTCCTTTTTCATGTGCCTTTTCAATACTTTTTTTACCTCCGCCTAATGCCACTACCCCATGTCTTTGTTTTAATTGGCTAATTGCCAATCGCATTGCATCATCATTTTTATTCGTTTCTAAATTCATATATTTTCAGTCGTGTTTTTATATTTTACTGTAAACTTACTACCTTTTAACAGAATTTAGGTAATATTATAAGAAAATAAACTTGCAAAAAATCATACATTGCTTTTATATTAAATTAAATAAATGTAAAAAATGTACAACTAAAATAACATTAATATTATATTTAATATGTATAATATTATTATGCTAATGAATGTCATTCTATTTCCTGATTTCAATCATTTTTATATGTTATATCTATCTTTAGTTTTGACAAAAAAAAATATGCATATTATTATTTGTCTTGATTATTCTTCTTTTACAGATAAATTTCTTACTACTATACAATCAATCTTGAAATCGTATAAAGATTACGAGGTGTCTGTAATACATATTATTGATGAAATGTTCTTTTCTTTTGGCAACGGTAATGGCGTTGAACAACAAGAAGAAGTTATGACTGACGGCAAATATTTAAAACAATTATCTATAAAGTATTTAGGCAATAAAATTAAATACATTGAAGAATATGGTATTCCCAGGCAGAAAATAGATGAAATATTAGAACAGTCTCAATATGACTTACTTATAATTGGTAGCCATAGCACCAGCATTTATAATTCTACATTATTGGGTAGTGTTGCTAAACATCTATTAAGAACAAGCACTAAACCTGTTTTGGTAATACCAAAAGAAGCTGTAAAATAGTTAATTCTATACTTATTTCTGCCTTGGGAAATTAAATAAAATGCTGCTTAAAAAAGGCAGTATAAATATAATTAATGTACCTAAAGAAGTTGCCACATCAGCAGTATTACTTTCTAAGAATAAAGATAAAGCTGATTCAGGTGAAAAATGTGTTATTACAGATATTGATAATTTTATACCTAATAAACCAATAACCAAATAAGCACACCCTTCTAGAAAAGTATATTTTTCCATTAATTTTACAAAAATCTGTGCTACAAACCGCATTGCCAAAATACCAATAAACACGCCACATATTATTAATACTATATTTTTAGAAAATGCAACTGCTGCAAATACATTATCAATAGAAAAAGCTAAATCCATAAGCTCTATAGATAAAATGGAAGCCCATAAAACCCCTATTTTACCAACTGTAGCTTTATAAAGCCAATTAGAATCTTCGGGGTTCTTTTTACTTTTCTTTATTGTGTATTTTTCTTTACACCATTTGTAAACTAAAAAAAGAAGATAGATACCTCCAATTGGCTTTAACCACCATATACGCACCAAGAAAGAAGCAAAAATCAAACTTAATCCTCTAAATAAATAGGCACCTATTATACCATAGCTCAAAGCCTTTTTACGTTGTTTTGCCGGCAAATCCATTACCATGGTTGCTAATACGGCAGCATTATCTACAGATAATAAACTTTCTATAATTATTAAATTTCCTATTACAAATAACGATGCAACAGGGTTTTTAAAAATGTCTGCAATAAGTACTTGGATTCCATTAAAATCAAAATTCATTTTATATACTCCTTTTCTACTTCATTATATACCAAAATACTATTTATCTAAGGCTTTTACCTGCTCGTAAAACACTTTTATATCCGGGCGATTGGGTAACATTTTTACTGCATTTACAAGTGCTATACAAGCATCGTGATAATTGCCCTTAATAAAGTAATTATGTCCTAAATTATACCACATTTCGCCTACATTCGGATTTGCCTCAACACCTCTTTTATAACAATAAATGGAGGAGTCTAACTGGTTAGATTGCTCATATTTATTACCCATAGCAAAAAAATATTTTGATGCTATTTCCAAATATCGGTCCAAATTTACTTGCTGTGGGGTATATTTCCTTACTGTGTCCCAGTCTGTTAATGCTTTACCCTGATAACCCATATTAAATTCGCATAAGCCCCTATTTAAATAGGCAAAATAATGCTGCGGGTCTATTTCTATTGTTTTAGAAAAATAATAGATAGCTTTATCAAACCATTCTTTTCTTTCTTGCCCCTCCCCTACTTTTTTTGCCAACATCATACAAGCAGCACCTGCATTTACATTTATTAAAAAACTATTGGGTGCTTTCTTAACGTCTGTTAAAAAGAGTGTATTATTATTTTTCCAATCAGGATTGCGAGTTATGGTTAAATAAGCAGATACTATTGTTAGACAACTCATAATTACCGTTAAAACAGTTGCCCCTATTTTTTTAGAATTAAGATGCTGAATACCTATAAATAATAACCAAGCAATAAGCATACAAAAACCAATAGAAGAATGATAAATAAGCCTTTCGCCCATTGGCGCACCTATATTAAAAAAAATATTAGATACCAATGCAAGGTTTATTAAATAAAAAGCAATTGCAAATCCGGCAAAATGCCTTCTTTTTATTAATAATACCATAGCTGCAAGCATACTTAGATGTACTAAAAGAGATAACCAAAAAACAGGATTGGCAATGTTAGTATAAGGAATTTGTTTATAAGAGTAATCTGCAATTAAGGGCTGTGGTACAAAAAGCAATTTTATATAATTAAGTAAAACGGTTATTTCAGATGCAAACTTTTGAACTCCTGTAGCAAGAAAATAGGGATTATTCATTATGTTCTTTTCGGCTTCTGCACCCTCGTAACTAATTGTGGGCAGCCTTAATAATATATATAATGCAAAAGGTATAAGAAACGGTAATGTACTTAGCAGACTATTTTTGACATTTTGTTTATTAAAAATATAAAAAGATAAAGGCAATAATAATAATAAAGTTGCAGCGTATTCTTTTGATAATAAGGCTAAAAAATAGAAAACACATGCCCAAATTATATCCATTATTTTCTTATTTTCTTTATAGTTAAAAGCTTTTATAAATGTAAGAGAGATAAATAGTACCGATAAAATTTCATCTCTGCTTTTTACATTTGCTACAACTTCCGTATGTATTGGGTGAATAGCAAAAAGCAATACTGCTAAAAAAGCAACGATAGGCATATCCGGGAAAACGACCTTTCTTAAAAACTGCAATAAAAAAATCAATGAAATAATATATAAAACAACATTTATGAAATGCCGAACTTG
Organism: uncultured Bacteroidota bacterium; assembly: GCA_903929195.1. Taxonomy (GTDB): domain Bacteria; phylum Bacteroidota; class Bacteroidia; order Chitinophagales; family Chitinophagaceae; genus CAIYTT01. The sequence continues at coordinate 25,567 of CAIYTT010000225.1, read as the reverse complement.
CATATCAAACACAAGCTTTTTTTCAAGTTCCGGGCTTCTGTCGGCTGCCATATTGCCTTTATTTGCATTATCTTCATCGGTAATACCTAATAGTTGTTGCTCAATAGCAAACGTGATAAGCGACAAAGGTCTATAACGCCCACCTGCAAGTTGATTACTCCCATTTCTGTGTTCCAGATAGCTTTGGTAGGCATCATGCGTCATTATGTCGCCAATACCTTCCATACCTTTCTGCACATAGGTATTGTCAACAATTGCCATCATGTCGTCAAAAGCATATTGATTGGGAATAGAATTTGCATAAAAAATAAAACCGATAATAGCCAAAATAATAGCCTGTGTGCGAAAAAGATAGATAGAATACTTGGGTAATGAAGCTGCAGTATTTACTTTTTTGGGTGTTTCTTTTATCGCTTCTTTTTTATTACCTTTTTCTTTTACTGCCATGCAATTAATTTATAAGGGTTAAAAATAAGCATTCTACAGGATTCCTGAAAAAATAAAATAAGTTTAGAGTTATTTTGCTACAAATATTAAATATTTCGGAAAATGGTAATTATTTAAGCTAAATAAAATTAATTCCGAATGTCCAAATATTCAACAATGAAATAGGAATAGGGAATGAGCTTCACTGTTTGCTAATAAAGCACTTACAGCATAAAAGCATGCATAATAAATTCTATTTACTACAGCATTCCACTTTTTATGGTTTATAATCAATTCTGCTTCAATAATAGTTTTCTTAGCATTATTTAATTTATGGCTTACTAAATTAGCCTTTTCACTATTATTCATAAAATGGTGCCCTCATTAATTACATTTTCATAAAATGGTGTACCCATTTGTTTTCCTTCCCATTTTTGTTTTGAAAGCAACATAGGACTTATTAAGATACCCCAATCAAACTGTATATCATATAAATGATAGGATATTCTTACCCTATCATTATAACTTATTTTGTCTTTATCAATAAGAATTAATAAGTCAATATCAGAATCGTCATTAAAACACCGCAGGCATACGAACCATATAATATCACTGTGGCTTCAGGTTCAACTGTTTTAACAGAATCTTTTATTAATTTAAGTATGTAGTTATAATCCCTCACCGAGCAAAATTACAATAAAAAAAAATCTTGTACTTAATTTTATAAATTACTATATTTGTTCGTGAAATCAGCATACTTCAAGTATTATTCTCACTTTCTGTTGCCCTACGTAACTTCAGGAAGAACTGATACAACTGGGATGGTTATCTTTATTTTTTGTTTTGGGTAAGAATATTTTCAACAATTCAGAAAATTAAAAATCAACATTTTATTTATTGATTTGAATTGCCGGTATTTTATAAACTCCAAATGCATCATCAAATTTCTTTCTGTTTTCTTTAAGTTTGGTAAGAAACTCTTTTGTTTTACTTTCATACCCTCGCATGGTATATGCGTAAAGAATAACCCCTTTTTTACCATTTTGATCAGAATATAGTTTATACCTATATAGATTCCATTCTATGATTTGTACATGACCATTAACAGTTTGACTTAAGAGGAAGTCGAGCATATATTCACCTTTTTCCGATTGTTCATACAATTCATACTTTACAATCGGGTCTGTTTTTTGCATTTCTTTAATCTCTTCAATTTTTTTGGTTACAACATCTTTTACAGTCATATCCACAGTTAACACATCAATGGTTATCATTGAAATAAATTTATCTGCAGATTCTCCCTTTGGTATATATTCTTGCTTATAATAGTATTCTTCAGGATGATAACTATCGCTGAGAAAATAAAAAGTATTTTCAAATTTTAATGGGCCGGGTACATGGAGATAATCTTTTTTACCTTGTGCAAATAATGATTGTAAGCCAATAAGCAACAAGGACATAATAGTTAGGATTTGCTTCATAAAAATGATTTATAACAAAAGTTTTGTAATCGCAATTTTTCGAATGCCAATTTACAAGAAATATTTTAGTTTATATGAGCTTATTTTAAATTTATTTATACTTCTTAGTTTTCCTCAGGGAATCAGGAAGTATAAATAAAACCGCAAACGTATTCAAAGAACCATAGTTAAATGAAAAGAGTTATAGCTAAGAAATCATTACTTTCATTTAGCATTATCAAGTAAATGCCTTCGAAGCAGTTTCATTCTACTTCCGGATTCACTGCGAAAAATTAGCAAGAACTAGGAAGGAAGAATAAATATCCAAACCAGCATAATTTCAAAACATTTTATAAAAAGCATAACTTTGCACAATGGCAGACAAGGAGGTTTTGACAATTATTAAAAATAAGGTGCATGCTTATCTTCCAGAAGCCCGGATTATTCTTTTCGGCTCACATGCACGAGGTGATTCTGACAAATATAGCGATTATGACCTGATGGTAGTAACACCCCATAAACTGGCTAAAACTGTTTGGCTAAGCAGCAGCAATCTCATACATAAAGATTTGATTAACGCTCTTCATGCACCATTTGACTTATTATTTTTTAGCGAGGATGAAGTAAATGTAAAAAAAGAACTGCCGGGTCATATTGTAAAAACAGCCATAATGGAAGGTATTGATTTATGAAAGAAGAATTAAAAGAATACATCTCTGCTTGGCTTCAGAAAGCTCATAATGATATTATTGCAGCCCAGCGACTAATTGAATTGGAACCTATCATACTGGATTATGCATGCTTCCATTGCCAGCAATCCATTGAAAAAAGTTTGAAAGGATTTTTATGTTACCATGAATGTGAAATAAAGAAAACACACGATATTGATTTTCTTTTATATGAATGTGCTAAATTTGATACTATTTTTCGCACCATTCAAACCAATAATATCAATGATTATGCTGTAGCCGGCAGGTATCCCGATTATAACGAAATGCCTGAAATGGAAGAGGCACAACAATATTACAATATAGCAATACAAGTATATAACCTTGTTAAAGAAAGAATTGTCTTTACAGAATAGAAAGCGACCATGCAATGGCACAAAAATTTTAATGAGCGAAATCCTGTAACAACGGGAGGATTTACTTGGAATAGCTAAATTAAATATTTAACAACTCTAGCCCACCCTTCTTCCTAATGTTTCATAGGAATCAGGAAGCGGTGAACTCCTTTTATGAAAACATTTCCCCCAATTTTACAACTTGAAAAAGTTGTCAAATTAAAACACTTATATGACTAACTGCCAATCCTAAGGAGATTTGTCAAAGGACGGAACTACGACCGTTGATTGAGCTTTCAACCTCCATTCTTTTCCACCCGGTTTTTGACCATCCCAAAACCCTCCCGACCTACTTTAACCGTCATTCTGCCCGACCACCCCTGAACGTCATTCCGCTTTTCGCAAAATCTCCTCATCACCTGCAAGCTGTCCACCAAAACAACGAAGGTTGTATTCTTCCTTTAATATATTAAGTCATTTACTAAGCTATATCACCAATACATGTAAATCATGTAACTATCACTTGTAGTTGTGTAACACTTACGGGCTGCAACTAATAGACCTTTGTGCTGTGGAAATTACTTCACATCTAAAGAAAAGAAAATGATAAACATTACAGAATTTAAAGGAAATTGGAATGAAACCAAAGGAAAACTTAAACAAAAATATGCCATGCTTACCGATAACGACCTGTTATTAATTGAAGGAAAACAGGATGAACTTATGGGTAGATTGCAAAGCAAAATGGGTAAAACGAAAGAAGAGATACACAGAATTATTTCTGAATTATAACCCCTAAAAAAAGTAAAAAAATTACAAATCATCTCAAACATCAAAAAAATATAATAAAATGAAAAAAACAGTATTAGTGCTTACAATAGTAGGTCTTACTTCAGTTGTTACATTTACAGGTTGCGATAGCCCTGCACAAAAAGTGGAAAATGCTCAAAACAATGTTACGGAAGCAAATAAAAGTTTAGATAAGGCAAATGCCGATTATCAAACAGATATTGATAATTACCGTAAACAAACGGCTGATAAAATTGCAGCAAATAATAAAAGCTATGCCGATTTTAAAGAAAGAATGGAAAAAGAAAAGAAAAATATAAAAGCTGATAATCAAAAGAAATTAGATGCAATAGAGCAAAAAAATTCTGACCTACAAAAGAAAATGGATGATTTTAAAGCTTCAACCAAAGAAAACTGGGAAGCTTTTCAATCAGATTTTAATAGACAAATGGATGGTTTAGCTCAAGATTTTAAAGATTTACAAAGTAAATAAGCGTTAATAAGTGATTTAACAACACACAAATACATATAAAAATGAAAAAAATAATTTTAATTCTTACTGCGATTGTTGCTACTGCAAATTTAGTTACTGCACAAAATGATAATACAAGACAGCAAGAAAATAATAACAGGCAGCAGGAAAATAATAATAGAGAACAACAAGAGAACAGTAATCGTCATGAAAATACGGTTGAACCCGTTAAAACGAATTTATATATTCGCGAACGTATGACTGTAGGTTTAAAAATAGGGGCTAATTTCTCTAATGTTTATGATTCAAAAGGTCAGGATTTTCAGGCAGACAGTAAGATGGGCTTGGCATTAGGTGGTTTTGTTTCCATTCCATTGATACGGTATATCGGTATTCAGCCTGAATTATTATATTCTCAAAAAGGGTTTCATGGCACAGGTTCTTTCTTGGGTAGCAATTATGATTTTACTCGTACTACCAATTATTTGGATATACCTATTTTCTTTGCTTTTAAACCAAGTCCTTTTCTTACTTTACTTGTTGGTCCTCAATATTCTTATTTGTTGAACCAAAAAGATGTGTTTACAAATGCTACAACAAGTATAGAGCAAGAAAAAGGATTTGAAAACGATAATATACGTAGAAATACTTTATGCTTTGTAATGGGTTTCGATGTTAATATCAGCCATGTTGCTTTGGGGGCAAGAGTTGGTTGGGATGTACAAAATAATAATGGAGATGGTACATCTACAACACCACGTTATAAAAATGAATGGGCACAGTTCACTTTGGGATACCGGTTTTATTATTATTAAACTTACCTATACCCTAATTACTATTTAAATATTTCAAGTCAAATTTAAATTTAAAAAAATGAAAATATCAAAAATTACATTGTTCATTCTTTTTGTTTTGTGTGTTGTAAAAAATGGAAACGCACAAGAACAGCATACACAAAGACAAGAATATTATGGCAATACGCTTAATATAGGTGTAGGCTTAGGTTATTACGGATATGTAGGACACTCATTACCGGTATTACATGCAGATTATGAAATTGATGTTGCTCGTAATTTTACATTGGCTCCGTTTATTGGCTATTACTCTTATCAGAATTATAATTACTGGGGCGACCCTCAATATCAATACCGTAATTATTATTACCGCGAAACAGTAATTCCGATAGGTGTAAAGGCTTTTTATTATTTCGACAATTTGCTGCATGCAAATTCTAATTGGGACTTTTACTTGGCTGGTTCATTGGGTATTGCAATTAGAAGCACTGTTTGGGAATCAGGTTATTATGGCGCAACTACAGTTAATGACGGCTCAGGACCATTATATTTAGACTTGCATGTAGGAGCTGAATATCATATAACTAAAAAAACAGGGATATATCTTGACTTATCAACAGGTGTATCTACTTTAGGATTAGGGTTTCATTTTTAAGGAAAAAACATATTATTTATCAAAATAAAAAAAATAAAACATGGGAAATCTACTTTATATATTAGCAGTCATTCTGATTATTGGTTGGGCAATTGGTTTCATAGGCTTTAATGCCGGTGGGCTTATTCACATTCTGTTGGTTATAGCAATAATAGCTGTTTTATTACGAATTATTCAAGGAAATAAAATTATATAAAAAAACAATTTAGTTAACATTTAAAAACAATAATCATGAAAAAAATCTATTTATTTTTAGTGGCAATATGCTTGTCATTGTCAATTTTACCAATACAATCTAAGGCTGCTTTTGTTCTTCCGGAAACTACAAATATTGTTGACAATGCTAAAGAACCAACTGAAATCAATGGAATGCAATTGAAATTAAATGCTGTAAATGCAATTGACAATGCGAACATAACTTTTACTGAACGTAAAAGTTTAAAAACAGAAATCCGTAGTATGAAACAGTCTCTTAGCGAAATGGGGGGTGGTATTTATCTTTCTGTAGGTGCAATTATTTTAATTATTATTCTACTTATTATTTTACTATAAAATAAGTAGCTACTACCTTTTATAAAAAAAGCATGATGAGTATTCTATATATTCATCATGCCTTTTATTATTTTAAATAAAATTTAATCATGTGGCTCCCACAATTCAATTTTATTGCCCTCAAGGTCTAAAATATGAACAAATTTTCCATAATCATAACTCTCAATTTTATCAACTATAGTTACGTTTTCTTTTCTTAGTTCTTCAACCAAAGCTTCTAAATTTTCTACTCTATAATTTATCATAAATTCTTTTGTTGATGGCTCAAAATATTTCGTGTTTTCAGCAAAAGGATTCCACTGGGTTAGTCCTTTTTTAGTGCTGTCATCAACTTGTCGCCATTCAAAGCTGGTTCCATACGGGCTTGTGTCAAACCCTAAATGTGTTTTATACCATTCATTTATTGCTTTTGGGTCTTTACATTTAAAGAAAACGCCCCCAATACCGGTTACTTTTTTCATTTTTTTATTTTTATCTTTGTTATGTATAATTGTATTTAATGCAAAACCAAATAGAAACGAAGTAGCAATTAGTGTTATAGTTAAAATTGTCCGTTTCATTGTCTAAAATTTTTGATTTTCAAAATTACACTTTTTTATTTATTTTAAAACTATTGTTCTTAAAAAGTAAAATACACTTATAAATTCCTTTTATTGCACCATAGATACTCATAATTTTTTTTCATGTATATATGTATAAGTTATATTATCTGTTTTTTCGGAATACTAAAACAGAAGGTTATATTTGTTTTAGTAATGTTTTTTTTATTACTTTTAGATAGTAGATTCAAAATATCAAGATTACAATGTATGTTTAAAGGATTTTTTTAATTGTATGATAGATTTTGAAATTGAAACTGAATTAAATTCATGTTTAGGTAATGATGAAAAATTCATTTGGACGGGTAAACCAAAAACTGGAATTGTATTTCGCAGTTCTGATGTTTTCCTTATCCCGTTTAGTTTACTTTGGGGAGGGGTTCCATTTTTTTTGATTATGACGGTATTATTTTCCAATGGTCCCTTCATTGGTCCCTTCATTTTTGGAATACTAATTGTTCTTATATGGCTCTACGTTGTTGTGGGACGCTTTTTTTTAGATGCAAAAAAAAGAGAAAATACTTGTTATGGAATTACGCAAGATAGAATTATTATAAAATCAGGCATTTTTAGCAAAGAATTTAAATCTTTAAACATAAAAACACTCTCAGCAATTTCACTTAACCAATTTAAGGACAAAAGCGGCACAATTACCTTAGGCACAACATATTTCCATTATTCATTAATGCAAGGCTTGGAGTGGACTGGAATAAAGCAACCACCACCACGTTTAGAATTTATACAAGATGTGGAAAAAGTATATGATATTATTATGATTACGTACTTACAGAGCAATAGATAATTGGATAATAGCATTTAAATTATTTAATAGATATAAAACAGTATTTATTATACATATAAAGTGCTGTAATAAATCATTTTTACCATTAATTACTTACCTTCTTTTTTTATTTCTTTACGCCATCTTATGGCATAACTAATATAGAAATTAACATCAAAAACTGCATTTTTGTCTCCTCTGCCGTATCCGGCAATAAAACTGGGGGCAAGGTCGCTGAAAGATTTTCCATTAAGTAAGAATTTAGCACGAATTGTCCAGCCGGCTGAAAGGCAATTTACTAATTGTACTCTTGTGCCCATATCTAATTCAAGCCAGGTGGCAATAAAGCTTTTGTCGGGTAGGTTACCCGGGCTGCTGCCCCATAAACTATCTATTACAGTATAAGAAGCAGCACTTCTTTTAATGTTTGCCATAGCCAACCGGATACCTATACACATCATATCCCAGTCGTTGGAGTCATTTTTTATAAGTAAGGAACGATTTAAACCAAACCTAAAAAAGCTATTATTTGTTTTATATTTAAGGTCTGAATAATCTACATTCGAACTTCCCCATCCACCTTCTGCAATCATATAGAGGTCTTTATGCAGGTAATAATCTAAAGTGAATTCGTAAGCAGATTGGTTGGCATATAAGTAATTATATACCGGGTGAAAAATATCGGCAGAGAAGCAAATTTGTTTCCCTCCAAAATCCTTTCTTATAGTTTTTTCTTGCGTTGTATCGCTTTTTGTTGTGTCTGTTGCTGTTTGGCAATAAACAGAATTAGTTACAAAAACAACTAAAAAATTAATAATCTGGATGAATGTATATTTTAAGATGTTTTGTATTAACATTATTTGTTACAGAAGTATTAGTAATTAAAAATGAATCTACTATATTGTGTGTTGTATGCAAGGAGTCTAAAGAATAAAAGTAGGTATAGCCACAAGCATTGCTTAAAAATTTTAATTGTCGCTGATAATAAAAAGTAAAAGTATCGGTAAAGCTGCCAATTGTATCAGTAGCAAAAAGCCATTTACAAGAGTCTGCTACCGGCGATAAGGAGATAGTAAAATTTGCAGATTGTTGAAGATAAATTACATTTTCTAATCCCTTACTCGACAATGCACCAAAAATAGCAGCATTTAATCCGGTATCAATGGGTATGGTTCCGGTATCTGTAGTATAGTGTATGCTTTCTATGTTTAAACTTGCTATTTTTGGTGTTAGGCAAGGTTGCCTTTCTTGTGTGCAAGAAAAGGTGAAAATAAAAAATATACCGCAAATAAATAGCAGAAAACCGTTTTTAGGTATAGCAGAAAAAATTTTATTAATCATCAAGAGTATTAAGTATTTTGTCAATATCTGCAATTATAAGGTCTAATTGTTGTTGCATATTTTTCTTTTCATCACTTTCATCAGGTGCTGCATTTTTTATTTCTATAGTCCTGTTATTCAGTAGTGCTATCGTTTCGTTTTTAGAAATTATAATAGCATGTAATTGTTTATTTTCTTCTTTTAATTCTGAATATTTATTTATTAATATATCCAGTTTTGTTTTTAATTTTTCTATCAAATCCATTATTCACGAATTAAAGCGTTCAGTTTATTTTTATATTCATCAATAAGTTTTCTCATTAATTGTTCTATTTCTATGTCCGTTAGTGTTCTGTCTTGCAACTGAAAAACATAATTGAGAGCAAACGATTTTTTGCCTTTACCTAATTTTTCATGTTCAAAAACATCAAATAAATTGAACGATTGTAATTCACTTATTTTTAATTTTTCAGTTATTTCTTGTACTTTTTCGTAAGTAATTGCAGTATCTAATATAAGAGCTAAATCTCGCTGCACAGCAGGAAATTTAGGAACTTCTTTATATTTTATCTTGTTTTTATTTATAGCCTCCATACAATTATCCCAAATTAATTCGGCATAAAATACTTCTTGTTTAATATCAAATAAATCAAGCCTTTCTTTTTTTATAGCGTATGCTTTTGCTATTATTTTAGCATTCCATTTCCATATTATTTCATCCTCATTTTCTAAAATATTACTTTTAGTATTATCAATTCCACAATATGCCAAAAGGTTATTAATAATACCTTTTATATAAAAAATCGTTCCTTTTTCCGGTTTCTGATTCCAATTAAGTGATTTTATATTACCACTCATCCAAATTGCCAAGCGAGGGTATTGTATATATTTTTCTTGTTGCTGTGTATAAATATTGCCGAATTCAAACAAGCATAAATCTTGGCTTTTGCGGTTGCAGTTATAATTGATAACCTCCAAGCCACCTTCGGTCATAGAGGGTCTCATTACATCCAATTCGCTGCTTAGGCTATTTATCATTTTTACTAAATCTGTTCTTTCTGGGTAGTAGTTACTGTTTACAATAGAATTTGTAACAATTTCCTGCATACCCATTCCACAAAGTAATTCAGAAAGTTTTTCTTTAAATGCCCTGTCTCCTGCTTTTGTTTTTAATAATGAAATATGAAGCCTGTTAGGTATCGTTATATTATCTAAGCCATCTATTCTTAGTATTTCTTCTACAATATCGGCAGGTTGGCTTACATCAGGTTTATTACCCGGTACTGAAACAACAAAGTAATCAACCGTATTTTCAATTATTATAAAGCCAAGTGCAGTAAGTATTTGATGAATATCTGCAATGGAATAGTCTTTACCACTTAAATTGCGAATATAGTTATAAGTTACTTTAACAGTAGTTGCACTAAGTTTTTGTGGATAAATGTCTATTGTTTTAGATGCTATTGTACCACCAGCTAATTCCATTATTAAATGTGCAGCACGCCATAAAGCAGGTATTACCTGATTTATATCAACTCCTTTTTCAAAATGTTGGGCAGCATCGGTACGTAAACCATGATAAAGAGATGTTTTACGAATATGCATGGGGTCGAAGTAGGCACTTTCTAAAAATATATTTGTGGTTTGGTCATTAATGCCGGAATTCAAACCTCCAAAAACACCACCTAATGCCATGCCACTGTTTTCATTACCTATAACTATATCATTTGGGGTTAATTTTCGTACTTTTTTGTCTAATCCCTCAAATAGAGTATCAGTAGGCAGAAATTGTATTTTTATTTTATTTCCTACAATAGCATTTGCATCAAATGCATGTAATGGTTGCCCATATTCGTGCAAAACAAAGTTGGTAACATCAACGATATTATTAATACTTCTAATACCAATCGCATTTAATTTTTGTTGCAACCATTCGGGAGATGCTGCTATTTTTACATTATTTATGCATAAACCCGCATATCTTTTGCAAGCTTCAAGTTCTAATATGTTTACTTCAATGGGTGTTTCTGTATTTGTATTTTCAATAGATACTATTGGTAATACCACCTCCTGTTTTTTGCCCTTATGAAAGCTTAGGTAGGCACAAACATCTTTTGCAACACCTATATGGCTATTTGCATCACTACGATTGGGAGTTAAACCAATATGTATGGCATAGTCTGTTTGCGGTATTTTGTAATATTCTTTTGCCGGTGTGCCTATAACTGCATCTACAGGCAAAACTATTATACCTGCATGGCTTTCACCAAGTCCTATTTCATCTTCGGCACAAAGCATACCTGCACTTTCTTCGCCACGTATTTTTGCTTTTTTTATTTGGAAAGGTTCTCCTGTAAGTGGATGTACGGTAGTACCTACTGTGGCAACAACTACTTTTTGCCCTGCTGCAACATTTGGTGCTCCACAAACAATATTTAAAATTTCTGTGCCGCCAATAGTAACGGTTGTAACACTTAATTTATCGGCATTAGGGTGTTTGCTGCAAGTTAAAACCTCGCCTATTATCAAACCATCAAGCCCACCCTTAACAGCTTCAACCGGTTCTACAGCTTCAACTTCAAGCCCAATGGAAGTGAGTATAGTACTTAATTCGTTTACAGGTATAGTTAAAGGCAAATAGTTTAATAACCATTGATACGATATAATCATTTATCAGCTAATTTTGAGCAAATATAAACCCATATTCTCTTAAATAGACATAATAGGTACTTGCAAGCTTAAAGATTGTGTTTTGAATTTATTTTTGGTGAAATAGAAGTGGGAAGGAGTTATCTTATTTTATAAAAAATCACAATACTATTTTAGATTAATAGAAATATAAATTAGCTGATATGTTTTATTTTTATTGAATTATTTTTTTTGATTTTTTTTTATAATTGTCATTATACGTATAAACCTTGGTAGTAATGGGAGATTTAGAATAATGGCAATTAAAATGTAAAGAAATGATATTGCACTGTATCCACAAACAATATCATACAAAATTTTCATTATATTAGTTCGTATCCAAAAATACTGTATTACAACCAAAAATGCTATAAGAGCTATATAGATTATTACTCCATATTTTAAAGAATAATTTATTAAAGTTACCAATTTTTTATATTTAAATTTATTATACGTTTTTAATTTAATACAACTAATTGCAATAGGTATAATACAAAGTAAAATAATAATAAAGGTTTCTTGCAGTTCATATTTCAACATATATTAAAGGTATTTAAAAAAATTGCGATTACAAAAACCCGACTTTCTACATCTTTGTTTATTACATTTGTAATGCTAAAAAAATATTTAATATACAAAAGTAAGGAATTATGGTTTTAGATAAGCCATAAATAGTTTTTTGTCTAATGCAAAAAAATCGGTGTAAAATTGTAGTTTTGTGTAAATAAAAATTCTATGCCACATTATTTTTCTTTAGGTAAAATTCCACCGAAACGCCATACCCAATTTCGTAAAGAAGATGGCAGCTTGTTTTCAGAACAATTGTTCAGTACAGAAGGTTTTTCATCAAATTATTCTTTGCTATACCATTGTCATCCACCAACAAGAATTTTAAGAACTGAAGAACCGGTAAATATAAGCCCGGTAGCAGCAACAACAACTATATTAAAACATCGTTGCTATAAGTGTTTCAATACCCAAGCTGAAGCCGATTATATAAAAAGCCGCAACGTAATTTTGTTTAATAATGATGTACATTTATCTACAGCCGCACCTACACAAAGTTTTGATGATAATGTATTCTTTAAAAATGCTGATGCCGATGAGGTATTATTTATTCATGAAGGCAATGGAGTATTAAAAACCCAATATGGCGAAATTCCATTTGGCTATGGCGACTATGTTGTTGTGCCAAGAGGTACAATATACCAAATAAAATTTGAACAAGCCAATAATCGTCTATTTATTATTGAATCTTTTAGTCCTATTGCATTTCCTAAAAGATATTTAAGTAAATATGGTCAGTTATTAGAGCATTCGCCTATTTGCGAGCGAGATATTAGGACCCCAAAAAATCTTACTACTATAGATGAAAAAGGAGAGTTTTTAATAAAAATAAAAAAGAAAGGATTATTATATAATTTTTGGTACGGCAATCATCCATTCGATGTTATTGGATGGGATGGCTGCGAATATCCTTACGCCGTTAGTATACACGATTTTGAACCAATAACAGGCAGAGTGCATCAGCCACCACCGGTACACCAAACTTTTGATGCAAATAATTTTGTAATTTGTTCTTTCGTACCCCGTTTATACGATTACCATCCTAATTCTATTCCTGCCCCCTATAACCACAGTAATATAGACAGCGACGAGGTATTATATTACGTTGATGGTGATTTTATGAGCCGTAAACATGTAGAAAGAGGCATGATAACACTGCATCCTTCAGGCATACCACATGGCCCACACCCAGGCACAGTAGAAAAAAGTATTGGTGCAAAAGAGACAAAAGAATTAGCTGTAATGGTAGATACGTTCCACCCTTTGCAGTTTACCAATTTTGCTCTGGGTATAGAAGATGAGAATTATATTTATAGTTGGTTGTAGTAGTAATGATTTAATTTGAATAAAGAAATGAAAAACCTTGTAAGATTTGATTGGGCAGTGAAACGTTTGTTGCGAAACAAAGCAGGCTATGTAATTCTTGAAGGTTTTTTAAGTGAGCTTTTAGATGATAATATTCGAATAGAACAAGTACTGGAAAGTGAAGGAAATAGAGAAACCGCAGAAAATAAAACAAATATTGTTGATATACTTGTACAAAACTCAAAAAATGAATACATCATTATTGAAGTACAGAACGATTATATGCAAGATTATTTATTGCGTATGTTGTATGGTACTACCAAAATAATTTCTAACAACTTAATAAAAGGAATGTCTTATGATAAAATAAAGAAGGTGATTTCTGTTAATATTGTTTATTTCGATTTAGGACAAGGTGAAGACTATATTTATCACGGTACAACCAACTATATTGGCATACATAAAAAAGATATTTTAAAGTTAACTGTTGATGAAGAAAAGATATACCACACAATAGATATTGCCAAAATATATCCGGAATATTATATAATAAGAGTGAATCATTTTAATGATATATCTATAGATACATTAGATGAATGGGTTAATTTTTTCAAAAACGAAGAAGTAAAAGAAGATACTAAAGCTAAGGGACTAAAAGAAGCCATAGACGAGTTAAACATTATGAAGTTAAATGCCCAAGAACGTAATGAATATGAATTGTATATTACAGAATGGAGAGATAATTATGGTAAAATGGTAGGAAATTATAATAAAGGAAAATATGAAGGTGAAATAGAAGGTGAAAAGAAAGGAGAAATTAGAGAAAAAATCAAAATGATTAGAAATATGCTTAACGAAGGTATGTCCATATCTTTAATAGCAAAAATTGCGGATGTAAGCGAAGAATATATTAAAAACTTAGGTTTGTAGTATATTTACATATAATATTAATATAAACATAAAAAAAACAAAATATGCAAGCACTAACAGTAAGCGAAAAAATGAAAACGGCACAAGACTTCCTGCCAATAAATGGAACCGACCATATTGAATTTTATGTAGGTAATGCAAAACAAGCAGCACATTATTATAAAACTGCCTTCGGGTTTCAGTCTTTGGCTTATGCTGGTCCGGAAACAGGCGTAAGAGATAGGGCATCTTATGTTTTACAACAAGGAAAAATAAGATTAGTTCTTACATCACCTCTACACTCTAATAGTGCCATTTCAGACCACATCCGTTTGCATGGTGATGGTGTAAAAATTCTTGCATTATGGGTTGACGATGCTTATAAAGCCTATGAAGAAACCGTAAAACGCGGAGCAAAGCCGTATTTAGAACCACAAACTCTTACAGATAGTTATGGTGAGGTTCGCAAAAGCGGTATCTATACTTATGGTGAAACAGTACACTTATTTATAGAACGTAAAGATTATAATGGACTTTTTATGCCCGGCTACAGAGAATGGAAAAGTAATTATAACCCAACGGACACCGGTTTACTTTATGTTGACCATTGTGTTGGTAATGTAGGTTGGAATAGGATGAACCCCACAATGAAATGGTATGAAGATGTTATGGGTTTTGTAAATATTTTATCTTTTGATGACAAACAGATAAATACAGAATATTCTGCTTTAATGAGTAAAGTAATGAGTAATGGAAATGGCTATGTAAAATTCCCCATAAATGAACCTGCTGAGGGTAAGAAAAAATCTCAAATAGAAGAGTATCTTGAATTCTATGAAGGTGAAGGGGTACAACACATTGCTGTAGCAACAAATGATATTGTAAACACAGTAAAACAACTAAAAACCCGTGGGGTTGAATTTTTAGATGCACCACCTAATGCTTACTATGAAGACTTACCAAATCGTGTAGGTAAAATAGATGAAGATATGGCTCCATTGCAAGAATTAGGCATTCTGGTAGATTGCGATGAAGAAGGTTATTTATTACAACTGTTTACAAAACCGGTAGAAGACCGCCCTACTTTATTTTTTGAAATTATTCAACGTAAAGGGGCTCAAAGCTTTGGTGCAGGTAATTTTAAAGCACTTTTTGAATCAATTGAGAGAGAACAAGAAAAAAGGGGTAATTTGTAATTAAAAACAATATGATAAAAAGCCTTTAATATCAAAAGTATTAAAGGCTTTTTTATGAATACAAATAATTCGTCTTAATGAATATAATAACCATGCAATTTGTAAGTGCAGTTATTTTCTATTTATGATACCACCACCAACAACATCATCACCCTCATAAAAAACTGCTGACTGCCCCGGAGCAATACTACTTACGGCATGGCTAAAATTTATTTTTACCCCACCATCAATAGGTTGCAAAAAGCTATCCATGCCTGGGTCTCTGTACCTAATTTTAGTTGTTACTTCCATCCCTTTTTCGGGGAATGCATCGTATTTAATCATATTAATTCCTCTCACAATTGTTTCGCTTTGCATTAAATCTTCTAAATCACCAATTACTATAACATTGGTTTCAGGAATAATATTTGTTACAAAAACCGGTCTGCCCATTGCAATATCTAAACCCTTTCTTTGCCCAATTGTATAAAAAGGATAGCCTTTATGTTTACCAACAATCGTACCGTCTTTTAAAACAAAGTTGCCACCGTTTACTTCTTCTTCAAGCCCGGCAACATTACGTTTCAAAAATGCTCTGTAATCATTATCCGGTACAAAACATATTTCATAACTTTCTGCTTTTTTAGCAAGTTCTTTATAGCCCATATCATAAGCTATCTGCCTAACTTCTGATTTAAGAAAATTGCCTAATGGATAGATACTGCGTGATAAACACTCTTGACCAAGCCCCCACAAAACATAACTTTGGTCTTTGGTTAAATCTTTTGCCTTAGATAATATATGTCTATTATTTTCTTCTCTTATATTTACATAATGCCCTGTAGCTATATAATCGCAATTCATGGCATTAGCTCTCTTTAATAATGCAGCCCATTTTATATGTGTATTGCATAACACACATGGATTAGGTGTGCGACCGGCAATATATTCTTCTATAAAATCAGTAACTACATAGTTACCAAATTCTTCTCTTAAATCTAATACATAATGTGGGAAGCCATGCTGCACAGCAGCCATTCTAGCATCATTAAAGGAATCTAAATTACAACAACCTGTTTCCTTTCCCGCCCCTCCTGATGTTGCATAATCCCATGTTTTCATAGTAATACCTACTACTTCATAGCCCTCATTATGTAGCATTAATGCACTTACAGTACTGTCAATGCCGCCACTCATAGCCACTAAAACTTTACCCTTTCTACTCATAAAATAATTGAAATAGCAAAGGTAAGGCATAAAATAACAAATATAGTTGATAGGCTTATACGGTTTTGATATGTATGTATAAAGGTTTGCTATGTAAAGAATATTTCATTTAAAATATTCTTAATTATTTGATTTCACATTAAATATAATGCAATTATCCCTTTATCGTAATATACAAATAAAATACGCACCTAAATATAATTATTACTATATTGCACAACTTATAAAAAAATAAACAATAAATTACATGTGATTTTGTGTTTATTTATATCTAAACAATCGTATTAAAAAATAGAAAATGAGAAAATATTATGCTGAATTTATTGGTACTTATATCTTACTGTTTGCAGGTACCGGGGCAATAATTATTAATCAGCAATATAATGGTGCAATAACTCATATGGGTATAGCCATAACATTCGGTTTAGTGGTTATGAGTTTAATTTATGCTTTTGGAGACATTTCAGGGGCGCATTTTAACCCTGCTGTAAGCATTGGCTTTATTGTAGCGGGTCGTTTCCCTATAAAGCAATTATTTCCTTATGTTATAAGCCAGCTTACTGGGGCTGTTTTGGCAAGCATTACCTTAAAAGCATTATTCCCCGAAAATCATTTCTTAGGTTCTACGATACCTTCCGGAACAGAATTGCAATCTTTTATTATGGAACTAATTTTAAGTTTTATATTGATGATTGTAATTATAAATGTTGCAACCGGCAGCAAAGAACAAGGTATGTTTGCCGGTATTGCAATAGGCTCTGTAGTGGGTTTGGATGCCCTATTTGGTGGACCGGTTTGCGGTGCATCAATGAACCCTGTAAGGTCTATTGCCCCTGCTATAGTAAGCGGACATACAGAGCATTTGTGGCTCTATATTGTAGCACCTATTTTGGGGGCAGTTTTAGCTGTTATTTGTTGGAAATTATTAGTAATAAAAGTGAAGTAAGATAATTTTATTTTGTAAAAATCATCATTAAATAGTTCAATTATTTTGCGCATTACTTAGATGATTCTATAATCTACAATTGTTGGTTTTATATCTATGTGGTATTCTATATTATTTTCTATTTGGGTAGTTTACTTTTTCATCTTTGTTCAATACCTTATTGGGTTTGCAGAACTCTGCAATATTATTATCATTAAGTAAATCTTTATTTCTTTTCCCAGTGTATATTTTGGGTCGCACGCTAGCAGTTTTAAAAAACAAATTATGTCGAAAATAAGGATGTGCTCTTTTATCATCTGAACAAATCAATTTACAACCCGTAATTCGAAGCAAGGCAACTATATGTTGATCATCAAAATTTGGATGCTGCAAAATAGTTTCAATTGTTTTTGCTTCTTCATCAACCAGCATATCATTTGCTTTACATGACTTACCTGCAATATTTAATTGAGTAAATAAAGACAGGTATTTAGTCTTAGACAACTCTTCTTTGTATTTTGAACCTCCAAATACTATTTTACCTTTTCCGTCATATATCCAATCAGATACGAATTTAAATTCCTCATGATTTGATGCTTTAGGGTCAAAAACTGCTGCAAGAGTATTGGTATCTATTACTAAACACATAGTGATTTAAATGCTTAACAGGTTAATTTGTTCTTTAATAAAAAACTCTCTGAATTCTTTGGGCTGGTCCTCGTGGTAAGAGCCATCAGGATTTATTGGTATAATAACCAATTCATTTCCTATTTCCGTTCTTTTAAAGAAAACGATTTGGCTTTCAACACTATATTTATTTTTATCTTCTATACTATGATATTGATTTAAGCATAATCTAAAGCGGTCAATAAGATAATCACTATGTGTTTCGATAATAAATTTCTTTTCCTCTTCTAAAAATGAAAAAATGAATTCGCCAAATGCTGCTTGTGCCCGAGGGTGTAAATGAATTTCAGGTTGTTGTATTGCAAACCATGTACCAAGATTTCTTGATAATATTTCCGTCACAATAGGAAGTATTTGAGAAACGCCATAACCTACATTTGTTATTTTAAGAGGATGTCCATTAAGAACAATACGAATTTCAAATGGAGAGGTTTCCGATTTCTCAAATGAAACTATTTCTATTTTATCAAATAAACCGCTTTCATTTCCAAATTTTTCAATTGCATTTTCAATACGCTGCTTAATTACAATATTTTTATCACTCCCAATTAGATCTTTTAGAATATATGGAGTATGGGTTCCATCCGGATTAAACGATTTTTTATAACTATCATATGTCCTTCTCGGTTCTGTTCTAATTGGAGCTAACCATACGAAGCTATCAAACAAATCAAAACTGGGAGAAAGACTATCATACTTACCAATTCTACCCTTTCCCAAATTAGCTCTTTCAGAACGCAATAACATATAGATAGTCATATATAATGGCAGTGACTCATTCCAAACGTCAATAAATTCTCTTGTTGGGGTTTCATTAAGATTATTGTTTCTTATCCAAGAAACAAAAAAGGATTCATTTTTTGCTTCTTTAATTTGTTTATTATCATAAAATTCATATTTATAAGTATAAACATAAAGATTAAGGGGGTCATTGTATTTTCTCTCAATTTCTACATTAAAATTTCCATCAATGAATATAAAATTAGTTAAGAATGGTAATCCTTCTTTTTCAATAAAAAATAATTTTATAGCCGTTATTCCTCCTTCCTTTTCATTATGATAACCAATCTCAAAAAAATTCTCACCATAATTAGCAATTTCTGAAAAATAGCCTAACTCAATATTGTTACTATTAAAATCAATATCTACTGTTGATAAATTCTGAGAAAGCAGATTTATCACTTTCAGCACAGAAGTCTTGCCGGTACTATTTTCTCCAACAAAAAAATTCATATTTTTTAGTGGCAAAAAAGTATCTTTAAATCCTCTGAAATTATTTAAATATAATGTTGGCATACGTATTCATATATATGTAATTGCACCCTACTCTATTCTCCACTTCCCTTTTACTTGTTCTCTTACAATGCTGTTTACTTCTTCCATAAATACATCTAAAGTTACAGCACCTTTATCGCCCTGACCATGTACACGCACCGAAACTACATTTTCAGTCATTTCTTTATCACCGGTAATAAGCATAAATGGTGTTTTCATAAGCTCTGTATCTCTAATTTTTCTACCTATCTTTTCACTGCGGTCATCCACTTCTGCTCTTATGCCGTTGGCTGCAAGTGTATCTTTAACTGCATGTGCATACTCACTAAATTTATCGCTTATAGGTAATACTTTTACTTGTAATGGTGCTAACCATAATGGTAAATTCCCTGCACAATGTTCTATTAATACCGCAATAAAACGTTCCATAGAACCAAATGGAGCACGGTGTATCATTACCGGGCGTTTACGAGTATTATCACTATCCACATATTCCAGTTCGAAACGTTCAGGTAGATTATAATCAACTTGTATAGTACCTAATTGCCACTTTCTACCTATAGCATCACGAACCATAAAGTCTAACTTAGGTCCATAGAATGCGGCTTCGCCATATTCAACAACTGTTTTCAGTCCTTTTTCATCAGCAGCTTCTTGTATAGCCTTTTCTGCACTCAACCAGTTTTCTTCACTACCTATATATTTACTTCTGTCTTCTTTATCTCTTAAAGATACTTGTGCGGTATATTCTGTAAACCCAAGAGATTCAAATACATAGAGTACTAAGTCTATTACTTTTTTAAATTCATCTTTTACTTGTTCCGGTCTGCAAAATAAGTGTGCATCATCTTGTGTAAATCCTCTTACACGTGTTAAACCATGTAATTCCCCTGATTGCTCGTAACGGTAAACGGTACCGAATTCTGCAAATCTTACCGGTAAATCTTTATACGAACGTGGAGATGATTTATATATTTCGCAATGGTGTGGACAATTCATTGGTTTTAGCATAAATTCCTCGCCTTCTTGCGGTGTAGTTATAGGGCGAAAACTATCTTTACCATATTTGTCCCAGTGTCCGGATGTTACATATAGTTGTTTGCTGCCTATATGTGGCGTAATTACCGGTAAGTACCCCATTTCTAATTGTGCTTTTTGTAAAAACTGTTGCAAACGCTCTCGCAACATAGCCCCTTTTGGTAACCATAAGGGCAAGCCACTGCCTACTTTTTCAGAAAATGTAAATAGTTCCAGCTCCTTACCTAATTTGCGATGGTCACGTTTTTTAGCTTCTTCTAATAATGCTAAATACTCATCTAATTCTTTTTGTTGCGGAAAAGTAATACCATAGATACGGGTAAGCATTTTATTCTTTTCATTTCCACGCCAGTAAGCACCTGCAATGCTGGTAAGTTTTACTGCTTTAATAAAACCGGTATGGGGTATATGTGGCCCGCGACACAAATCGGTGAAATTACCTTGTGTATAAAAAGTAATACTGCCATCGGCAAGCCCTTCTAATAACTCTAACTTATAGGGGTCTGCTTTATCGGTAAAATAGGCAATTGCATTTTCTTTTGTTACATCTTGTCTTTTATAGATGCTGTTATTTTTGGCAAGTTCTTTCATCTTGTCTTCCAGCTTTTTTAGGTCGTCTTCGCTAATGCTACGCTCACCTAAATCTATATCGTAATAAAAACCGTTTTCTATTGGTGGGCCTATGCCTAATTTTACACCCGGAAAAAGTGCTTCTAAAGCCTCTGCCATTAAGTGAGCCGATGAATGCCAAAATGTTGATTTTGCTCCCGGTGCATCCCAAGTTAATAGTTTTAGGCTAAT
This sequence comes from uncultured Bacteroidota bacterium, assembly GCA_903929195.1. Taxonomy (GTDB): domain Bacteria; phylum Bacteroidota; class Bacteroidia; order Chitinophagales; family Chitinophagaceae; genus CAIYTT01. Next base: position 4,059 of record CAIYTT010000225.1, on the reverse strand, counting down.
ATCGGTATTTATTGGGCGAGCAGTATCCCAAATTTCACCATTCACTTCCGCTGCCAATACTTTACGCGCCAGCCCTTCGCTTATAGACTGTGCAATAGAAGCCGAAGTGATTCCTGCTTCATATTCTCTTACTGAGCCATCGGGTAATGTTACTTGTATCATAGAAAAATTATAATTTAAAGGTAGTTCAGATTCTCATTCCGAACTACCCAATAGAAATAGTATATATCAAAAATAGTATTTACAAAAATAGTATTGTATATCAGGGTAGTTTTTCTTTTACTTAAAAATTCGTGAATGTAAAGGCAAACGTAAATGTATCGGCTCTATAAATAGGGCTTGGGTCTGCAGTAGAACCTACCATTGTGCCAGTATGGTGATAATTTGTATCGGGATAATCACTAATATACTTAAAACTATAAGTAAAATTTGTTTTACTGAAATTAGTAATAGTGCCATTATATATATTGATACCTGAATAATAAACTTGATTGGCTCCGGGTATTCTGCTTACATAATAACAAGTCCAAGATGTATCTAACGTTACAGCGTCAACTGTAAAATTATTTGCATCAATTGAATCATGTACATTATAAAAGAAATTAAATACATTCAAAATATCCATATTGTTATCATTATTCAATAAACGCCAAATAAAACTTATTGAATCTGCATCGGCAACACTGCATTTTGTGGCACCGCTATATACCGCTCCATGGTTTGTTGAATCAAAAATGATATAATCATCGGCATGGCAGGTAGGTATAAATTGTATATAATCCATAGTGGTATCATGCGACCCACCTGCTACACGCATGGTAACATTCCCGCTCAAAAGTTTCCATTTTCCGGTACGTAATATACTTTCTTTATCAGGAGATGGTGTTGCCGGAGTTTGTGTACAAGACGCAAAAATAACCACTAATGACAAAGTAATAAGTAAATATCTCATATAATAATTAGCAATTTAAAAACCTAAAACTAAACAATAAATTGATTCAAACAAAAGCAGTGCAAATATAATTCAAAATTGCATTGAGTAATGATAAAATTCATAGCTATCTCTCCCCTATTTTTTTGCCCAATCTGCCATCTTTTCACTTAGCACATTTAAGGGTACACAGCCGTCTTTTAATACCTCGGTATGAAAAGAGGCTATATTAAACTTAGTACCTAATTGCATTTCATATTTTTTACGCTCGGCACTTATAGCCATTTGCCCTATTTTATAACACAGTGCTTGCCCGGGTATTGCCATATACCGCTCAATTTCTGCTGTGGCATCTTGCTCGCTTATTAATTCGTGAGCCATCATATATTTTATAGCGTCTTCTCTACTCATACCTTTGTAATGCATGCTTACGTCAACCACCAAGCGTACTGCTCGTAATATACCATCGCTTAAATGTCCAAAATATTGATAGGGGTCTTTATACAAGCCCATATCATTGCCTAATGTTTCGCTATAGTGTGCCCAGCCTTCGCCATAAGCACCATACCATAAAAACCGTCTGAATTTGGGCAAAGCCTTATTTTCTTGTTGTAAAGATACCTGATAGTGATGACCGGGTATTGCTTCGTGAAGAAATAGTGTGGTCATTTCTATGGCACTGTATTTTTTTGCATCTAAAACGGGTACATAAAAAATACCGGGCCTGCTGCCGTCTTCCGACCCTTGATTGTATTCTGCACTTGCACTTGCTGCCCTAAAAGCTTCTGTTTGGCGTATGGTAAACTTTGTTTTAGGTGTATCATTAAATAATTTTATCAATAAGGGTTCTTCTTGTTTCTTTATGCCCCAAAAACTATCTATTATTTGTTGGGGTGTTGTAAAAGGACATAGTTTTTTATTACCGTCTAAGTATTTAAAAAAGGATAATAAATCGCCTTTATAGCCAACTTGTTCTTTTACTTTATTCATTTCTGCTTCTATTCTTGCCACTTCGCTTTTGCCTATTTCAAAAATGCTGTCGGGTGTTAGGTTGGTTGTTGTCCATAAACGAATACAATATTTATAATATTCTTTTCCATTGGGTAGGTCGCCTAAACCACTTGTAGCCCTTGCTTTGGGCAAATATTCGTTTTGTAAAAACTGATACAGTTTTGTGTAAGACGGATTTACAATGCTGTCTATAGCATTACAATAGGCTGTATTTAATTTTTCTTTCTCTTCTTTGGAAAACGTGGATGGCATTAATTTTATCGGGCCATAAAAGATACTTGTGTTGGTGTTTGTAACAATTACATTTTTTATTTGCGGCAACATTTTTAGTACCAACGATTTTGGTAATACCCAACCGGCTGCTATTCCTTTACGCATATTAAAAATAGCGGTATCAACCCATTGGGGAAAAACAGACATTCTTTTTAACCAATTATGGTAGTCTTCTACTGTTTTAAATGGCTGATTACCTGTACCGGAGCCTAATTGCGGTAAATCTAACGTAAAAGCCCAAAACTGATTTATGGGCAAATAATGAGATGGGAATTGAAGCCCTTCGATGCTTGCATTCATTTCGTATTTAAATAAACGATAGCTTATAAGGTCATTTTTATTTAATTTTGTACTATCAATTTCATTTATTTCAGATAAATACTTTGCATAAAACTTGCCCAAACTATCTCTAAATTGTTCTGAAATAGTAATCGTCATTTTATCATTATATCTATTATCTCCGTATCCTGTTGCCTCTATCGGAAACAATTGCATCCGCTCTTGCCAATAGTTTTCAAGTAGCGTATCTAAGTTCTTACCCGATGCTTGTTTTTTTTGTACTATATTGTTATTGCACGACAATAAGAATAGAAAAGAAACTACTACAATCAATTTGTTTAAATGCATGAAATTATATTTGTGTTTTTATATTATATTATGTAAAATTATTGTAACTATTCAGACTTGCAAAATAAAAAGTAAATATTCCATTTTCAAAATCCTGAAAGGGTGATATTATTATAGCAAATGTCAATTTCAATAACACAAAATAATATCATCCCCTCCGGATTCATTTTATGAAGCCCGAAATGTTACAAATTATTACTTTAAGATGGCTTCTATATCTTCATCACCTTCCAAATTATTCATTTGTTCTAATATTTGCGGGTATCGCCAGCTCACTCTATGGCTTACCGGCCTTACAGTAAATCGTTTAGGGTTAGGCAAACAAGCTATTATCATTGCAGCCTCTTGCCTACTAAGGTCCTTTGCATGTTTATGAAAATAACTTTGCGAAGCCGCTTCTATACCATAGATACCCGGCCCCATTTCTATAACATTAAGATAAACAGTAAGTATCCTTTTTTTACCCCATGTCCATTCTATTAATTTAGTAAAATAGAACTCGGGTACTTTTCGTATATACCGGGTAATACCACTACCCTGCCATAAAAAAACGTTTTTTGCTGTTTGCTGGCTTATAGTGCTTGCACCGGCTCCCCGTTCTCTTTTTTTCTTTTTTTTGCCATTCATACTTTTGTCTATCGACACCCAATCGAAACCACCATGTTCTGCAAATCGTTGGTCTTCGCTTGCTAATGCTGCCAATTTTATATTTCTACCAATATCTTTATCGCTTACATAATCTCTTTTTAGTCCATAACCTGCCACTACATCTGCTATTTGTGTAATAGTAATGGGCGGTAAGATAAACCTGCAAAACAATGTATATATTAAAGAAGATAAGAATAGAAATAAAATAGGTTTTAGTATAAATTTATAAAATTTGCTTCGTTTTTTTTTGTGATTTATTTCTTCCATATTTGCTGTAAAAGTAAAACAATAATTAAATAAAATTCGTTTCAATTCAGGTTAATGTATTTCAAAAAAATATTTTTATAGACAAGAAACATCTCTTAGCAAAAACAATTTTTACACAAGGCATTCTATTTATTAATAAATTAGCTATATTGCAATTTCACAAAGAAAATACCGGCAAAATATATACGGTTAAATTTAGTGTTATCTATTAATTTTTTAAAATATTAAATAATGTATTTATGAAAAAGTGGATGTTATTAGTCCTTGCTAATTTTTTAGTGCATACATTTTATGGACAAGTG
>CAIYTT010000224.1 GCA_903929195.1 uncultured Bacteroidota bacterium | reverse complement strand
GCAATTAGTGATAAAAATATGTTTCGGAATAGTTTCATAATATCCATTTAAACTGCTAAAGTATTGTTTTTTTATTAAAATACATTCAATTTAATTCATTTTTTTTGTTCTTAGCCCTATAACCCTTTAACATCCTATTCCGAACGGTATTAAGTGAACCTCTGTTGGCACGATAGCTCCTCAGTTAGGCACAACAGGTAAGGTATGTGCTAATTGCCCGGTTATATTCATAATATCTACTTGTGCATCGCCGGTTTCCGATAAAGCAAAGTTAAGTATGTGCCGGATTAGGGTAAACGGTAATTGTAGGGTTATTGTCTATTGCGGTAGTACCGTTCTTCCTGATTTTCCGCAGGGAATCAGGAAGTATAGATAAAACCGTTCTGTGAACGTATTCAGGGAACTAATGCTAAATGAAAAGTGTAGGTGCTAAAATTATACAACAATATAGTACCTTTGATAAGGGCTTAATTATTTTAAATATGGGTTTTGCATATAAAATTTGTGAACAGCACGCAGTACATTTTATTACTTGTACGGTAACACAATGGATTGATGTTTTTACAAGAAAATGTTATGCAGATATAGTAATTGAAAGTTTGAAATATTGTCAAATACACAAGGGATTAAATGTTTATGGATGGGTAATAATGAGCAATCATTTACACTTAATAATTTCATGCAATCCCGGTTTTGAACTTAGTGATACACTAAGGGACTTCAAAAAATTCACCGCAAGCAAAATAGTTACCGAAATTGAAAATAATACCTGTGAAAGCAGAAAGAACTGGTTAATATAGCTTTTAAAACAAAAGGAAGGTATAACTTTTTGGCAAGCAGGTAATCACCCGGAAGAAATAAGAACAAAAACATTTTTTAAACAGAAATTAGATTATTTACATCAAAATCCTGTAAGAGCAGGTATAGTAAATAAAGAAGAAGAATATATTTATAGTAGCGCAAGAAATTTTTATGGGATTAAAAATTGTATTGAGCTATGCAATTTCAATTAAACTTCAGTTCTTTGAATGCCTTCGGAGAAGGAGTTCATTCTCACTTCCGGATTCCCTGCGGAAAATCCGGAAGAACGGGTCAAATGATAATCAAGCGAATACTAAACAATCAAGATTAAATAAAATGAATGATTTGCAAATAGCTACAAAGCACAAGAATTGCTTATCCATCATTGTAGTACATCATGGGCAAATATTTAAAAGGTGAACAATAACTATTAAAGCACTACCTGCTCAAAATCACCTTTTCGCTCCACATCTTGTTTTGGGTAATAACCGTCAGGAGGTAAACTCCTGGCGGATCACTTAATTGAATTTCAAAAAGTTTATTAGTAGTTACTACTACTTCTTTTATTTTAGTTCCTAATAAATTACTAATTCTTACATTAGCCTGTTCTTGTATGCTTGCTGCTATATTTACTGTAAAAGCACCATTATTGGGGTTAGGGTAAATATTTAAAAATTCTTTTGTACTATTAATACTGCTTACTCCCTCTGTATTTCTTATATACCTGATCCTGCTATTCCCAAAATCAGCAATATAAATACTCCCGGCACTATCAATAGCAACTCCCGTTGTAGTACCTAATTCAGCGGTTGTAGCAGGTATGTTATCACCATTATAACCGCCAATTCCATTTCCTGCAATCGTATTTATCATGCCTGTTGTTATATTTACTATACGAACTCTGGTATTATACCCATCAGCTATGTAAATATTATTTGCATCGGCTGCTAGTCCACATGGGTGATATAATTTTGCGGTATCAGCCGTAATATTATCACCGTTAAACCCCAAAGCACCAGTTCCAGCAAATTTTGTTATAATACCAAATCTGTCAATTTTCCTTACTGTATTCGCTTCATAGTCCGAGAAATAAATGTTTCCAAAATTGTCAGCAACAATACCATAAGGTCTGTTAATTTGAGCGTTAGTTGCCATGCTGTCATCACCGCTATAACCTGCTATTCCTGTCCCTGCAATTGTAGTAATAATGCCAGTATTATCTACTTTCCTAACCCTATAATTATTAAAATCTGTTATATATAAATTGCCAAAGGTATCAATTGATATTACATGTGGGTCATCAACTGTAGCAGAAGTTGCCGCAATATTATCACCATTGTAGCCTGTTCCTCCATTGCCAGCAACTGTAGTAATAATTCCGGTACTTGCTTTAATCATCCTAACACGATTGTTAAACGCATCGGCAAAATAAACATTACCAGAATGGTCGCAAGTAACACTGGTAGGATGAAACAATTGTGCATTTGTTGCTAGTATATTATCCCCATTATAACCCGATGTGTTAGTACCTGCAATTGTAGTAATCATGCCTGTTACATCTACCTTACGTATGCGGTGACTATAACCATCGGCAATGTATAAATTACCAATTCCATCTATTGTAACAGCATAAGGATTAGCCAGCTTAGCATTGGTAGCCGGTATATTATCACCATTATAACCAGATGAATCGCAACCCGCAACCGTAGTAATAATTTGCGCATTTGCATTAAAAGCCAAGAGGCATAAGAGGATGTGGAGCGTGTTTTTCATTTTTTAAGTTTTTAAAGATGAACTAAAAATTGTCGTTTTAAAAATTAAACGAAATATGGTAACCCCAATCAATTTGTTCAGGAACAAGTATAAGCTTAAAATATTTTCGGTATC
>CAIYTT010000223.1 GCA_903929195.1 uncultured Bacteroidota bacterium | reverse complement strand
TCAACAAGCTGCGGCCAGTTGTAGCGCATTGAACATATTCCGTATGGTGGAACTGCATAATCGGAATGAACTCCGCCAATAATGGAAATATCGTCAGGAACCTTAATATTCATTCTTGCAAAATTCTCATAAAGGGTCTGCGCATATCCGGTGCTCGGGCAGATGATCGCGGTGATTTCCTGCTTTCTGATCAAAGGCTCAAATCTCATCGCGATACTTTTCATCATGTCTTCATGATTTTCACAATGAATATTATCATGGATCGTGGCTGCCGGCAATATGTTGATATTGTATAATTTATTTATTATGTAATTTAATAAAAAGTTGATTTTTTTTATAAAAATAGTATTTATAGCTTACTTTTATGCCAAATTTAAATTTTTTGTATTGAAAAAGCAATAAGTAAGTATTACTTTTGCAAAGTAAAACTAATTATTATAATTAAATTTTTATAAGAAAATAATAGTATGAAAAAATCAGTATTAATTTTTATTCTGTCTATTTTGGTTTTTTCAATAAATTCCAAAGCACAGATTCTTGAAGTAAATGAAAAATTTCATAAGAATTTGGGTGTAAAGTTAGGTGTAAACATGCAAATGTTAGACGGTGTAGAATGGAGACCTGCCTATAATACGTCAATTGCAGGTGGTGTATATTACGAATTACGCAGATACCAATTTGGTTTTAGATGCGAAGCATTATTTTCCCAAGCTAATTATACTACAGCACATACCGCAGGGTATTTTGATGGACATAAATATTATTTGCCCGGATACGATACTACAAATCATGGTGATTTTAATGCCAGTTTTTTTTCAATTCCAGTATTATTTGAATATAAAATTTATAAGAAAATTTTTCTCGTAACCGGATTGCAATATAGTTATATGTTATCTTTTAAAGATAACAATGGTGGTTATTCTACAGATTTTCCTAAAAACGGAAAAAATGTAATGGGGGGAACCGGCATTAATGTTGATAATATTATGAAAAAAGGTGGCTTTTCTATGGTTTTAGGTGCTGAAGTACAATTACAAAATAAATTGAGTTTAGGTATTAGAATACTTCGTGGTTTAACAGATGAAAATGCAGGCATTTTTTATAGAGCTCACGATGTATGGAAAATTAATTCAGGGCAAATTACTTTAGGATTTAAAATAAAATAATTCATTATATTAAATCATTACATAAAAATAATAATATGAAATTAAAGTTAGCTGCAATATTTTTTTCATTTTGTGCTTTTTCAACATTGAGTTCGCAAGCACAAATACCCGGTGTTTCTAAAGTTACAAAGCAATTACCCAAAGCCGAAGTAGGTTTGAAAATTGGTGCAAATTTTGAAACTTTAAGTGGTAGTGCGTGGCAAAATACTTATAAACCCGGTATTGTTGGTGGGGTTTTTGCAGGCCTACATAAAGGTAGTTATGGCATTCGTATAGAAGGGTTGATTAATTCGTCTCACTATACTTCTCAATCATTTATTGATTCCACACATAAAGGTGATTTTAGAGCAACCTATTTCGACTTTCCTATTTTACTTGAATACAAAGTAATACCAAGAGTATGGTTACAAATAGGACCGCAATATAGCAGTGTATTATCTATAAAAAGTTTGAATGATTTTGCAGGAGATTCAAAGTCTATGTTTAAATCAAATGTATTTGCCTTAATATTTGGTGCTGAAGCAAAATTGCCAATGCATATTACGGTAGGTGCAAGATACATACTTGGCTTAACCGATATGAATAATGTTTCGGCAAACAGTACAACAATTAAAAATGTAAATGGTTCTTGGAGTAACCGTTCGGCACAAGTAAGTTTGGGTTTTAGATTTTTATAAAAAATAATATTTAATTTAAAAAGCCATTCTGAATTTTATTTTCAGAATGGCTTTATTTCTACCCAAAAAATTAAAAAATAAATATTGTTCTATAATATTTATTAATTTATAATAGAAGGTGTAGATAAATGATTCGGGCAACCATACTTTTTAGAATTGTTGCACGAAGAAAAAATTGCCAATAACACAATACTAATTGCTGCTATTGAAACAATGGTACGGAATTTTGTAAATAATTGCATGCTTTTGAAATTAGAGTAGTAAACAACACAGATAACCTTACAAAGTTATGTAAAAAATATGAATCAAATACATTTTATTGCAATTGGCGGTGCTATTATGAATCAGTTAGCAATAGCACTACAGAGGCATGGTTACATTGTAACAGGTAGTGATGATGAGATAATAGACCCTGCAAAAACAAATCTTCAATATGCAGGTTTATTGCCGGAGAAATTGGGGTGGTATCCTGACAAAATAAATAGTTCATTAGCTGCAATTGTTTTAGGCATGCACGCCAAAAGTGATAATCCTGAATTACTAAAAGCAATAGAATTAGGCATTAAAGTAGTTTCATTTCCTGAATACATTTATGAAATAAGTAAAAATAAAAAAAGAATTGTTGTTGCGGGTAGCCATGGTAAAACTACAATTACTTCTATGATTATGCATATTTTAAAGATGCAAAATTTAGAATTTGATTACGTTGTAGGGGCCAAAGTGCAAGGTTTTGAGCAATCGGTAAAGTTGAGTGATGCACCACTAATAATTATTGAAGGAGATGAGTATCCGGCTTCCGTAATTGAGAAAAAGCCAAAGATATTTTTTTACCACCCACATATTACAGTATTAAGTGGTATTGCTTGGGACCACATTAATGTGTTTCCAACTTATGAAAATTATTTTAGCCAGTTTATTCACTATTTAACTGATTTGGATAGTGGTACAACTGTGTTTTATAACTCTGAAGATAATGAAGTAAATAGAGCAATTGAATTGGCTGCAAACAAATTAAATACTGTAGCTTACTCAACTCCTGAATATTATTACCAAAATGGTTTTCCCGTAATTACTTGCGAATCAATTGAATATAAACTTTCTGTATTTGGCAAACATAATATCTTAAATATACAAGCAGCAATAGATGTATGTATGCAATTAGGTATTTCTAAAAAGGATTGTTACAAAGCAATTGCTACATTTACCGGTGCCGCCAGACGCTTGGAAAAAATACTTGAAATAAATGGAATAGTAGCTTATAGAGATTTCGCACATGCACCAAGTAAATTAAAAGCAACACTTAATGCGGTTAGAGAAGCTTATCTGCACTATGTGCTAATTGCCTGCTTCGAGCTTCATACATACAGTAGTTTAAATGCTGCCTTTTTATCGGAATATGCCAATTCTTTAGATGCAGCAGATATACCGATAGTTTACTTTAGCAAACATGCATTAACCCTTAAAGGATTGCCCGAAATTAGCACACAAACAGTTTATAATTATTTTAATAGAAAAGACTTAAAAGTAATAGATAATAAAGAAAATTTAATTGAAGAAATTAGGTCTAAATTAGAAAATTTAAAACAACCGGTATTTTTATTATTAATGAGCTCGGGAAGTTTTGATGGAATTGATTGGAATGATGTATGTTCGCATTCTATTTTATAAAAAACATTATGCCTAAACTAATTTTAAAAAGACCTATCGTATTTTTTGACCTTGAAGCTACAGGAACTGACCCTGCAAAGGATAGAATTGTTGAATTGGCATTTGTGAAAATAGCACCTGACGGAAAACAAGATAAGTATGTAAAACGAATTAATCCCAGTATTCCGATACCACCTGAAGTAACTTTAATACATGGTATTGCAGACGATGATATAAAAAACAGTCCTTTATTTAAACAAATTGCACATAATTTGTATGAATGGTTGCGTGGCTGTGATTTTGGCGGTTATAATTCGAGTAAATTTGATTTACCTATGCTTGCTGAAGAATTTTTGAGAGCAGGCATTAATGTTGATTTTACAGAAAGAAATATGATAGATGTGCAGCAAATATTTTTTAAAATGGAAAGCAGAACTTTAAGTGCTGCCTATAATTTCTATTGCAATAAAAAATTAGAAAATGCACATAGTGCCGAAGCGGATATATTGGCAACTATCGAGGTTCTTGATGCACAATTAGAGAAATATGCTGATTTAGGACATGACGTAGTAACACTACATCAATTTACGCATACAGATGAATATGTGGATTATGCTCGTAGAATTATTTTGAAAGATGGACAGCCTGTTTTTAATTTTGGTAAACATAAGGGGCGAAAAGTGGAAGAAATTTTTACTGCCGAACCCCAATATTATGACTGGATGATGCAGGCAGATTTTGCTTTACATACCAAACAAAAAATATCTGAAATATTAAATAAAATGAAATTAAAAAAATCAGGATTAAAAGTTTAGATTTTTTTGAAGAATTCTCTTTAATATCGTTATTTTGCCGTTTATAATTTTTTATATTTTTGGAAAAACTTGTAATAATACCAACCTATAATGAAAGGGAAAACATAGAAAAAATCATTAGAAAGGTTTTTTCTTTGTCCGGTAACTTTCATTTGCTTATTGTAGATGACGGTTCGCCCGACGGAACAGGGGATATTGTAAATTCATTAATAACTGAATTTCCGGAACGCCTGCATGTATTATTCCGTAAAGGTAAATTAGGGTTGGGTACTGCGTATATTACCGGTTTTAAATGGGCATTGGCAAATAATTATGAGTATATCTTTGAAATGGATGCTGATTTTTCTCATAATCCGGAAGATTTACCACGATTATATGATGCTTGTGTAAATGGGGCTGATTTAGTTGTTGGGTCTCGTTATACAAAAAACGGAAAAGTAGTTAATTGGCCTTTCATGCGTATTTTTATTTCTAAAGGCGGTGCTTTTTATACTAAACTAATAACTTGGATGCCGGTTAACGACCCAACTGCCGGTTTTGTTTGTTATAATAATAAAGTTTTACGTTCAATTCCTTTAGATAAAGTTCATTTTATAGGTTATGCCTTTCAAATAGAAATGAAGTATAGAGCTTGGAAATTAGGATTTAAAATAAAAGAAGTACCCATAACATTTATAGACCGCAAAGAAGGCGTTTCTAAAATGAGTAAGGGTATTGTAAAAGAAGCAATGTATGGAGTATGGAAAATGAGAAATTTCCCTACTACAGAATAAGAAATTTCTCTTATTAAAACTTATGTTTTCAGCAACAACACATATTAGGGTTCGTTATGGTGAAACAGACCAAATGGGTTTCTTATACTATGGTAATTATGCCTTGTATTATGAGGTAGGTAGGGCAGAAGCAATTAGGCAATTAGGATATACCTATAAACAATTGGAAGAAATGGGCATACTAATGCCTGTAATTGAGTTAAATTGTCAATATTTTAGACCTGCATTATATGATAATCTAATTACAGTAAAAACGTTTCTTAACGAACTGCCTGAAGGACCAAGAATAACATTTCATTCCGAATTATATAATGAAGAAAATGTTTTATTAAACAAAGGTATCACTACTTTGGTTTTCTATGACCCTAAAATAAAGAAAAAAATAAGTATTCCCCCCGAATTATTTTTAAGACTAACTCCTTATTTTAAAACAAACAATGGGTAATATAGCAGCAAGTATAATAACAATAGGTGATGAATTATTGATAGGACAAACAATTGATACCAATTCTGCTTGGATTGCACAACGCTTAAATGAGCAAGGTATTGATGTATTGAGAAGGGTAGCAGTCGGAGATACTCGTAGTGCAATTGAAACGGCATTGGATGAGGAACTGAGCAAACATAATCTTGTTTTAATTACCGGTGGCTTGGGTCCCACATCCGATGATATTACCAAGCCATTGTTGTGCGATTATTTTGGAGGAAAATTGGTGGTTGACGAACGTGTATTAAACCATATTAAGGAGATTTTTAGCAAGAGAAATCGCCCTATGTTAGACCGTAATTTAAAACAGAGTGAGGTACCCGATAATTGCACTGTACTGTTTAACAAAGCTGGAACTGCCCCGGGTATGTGGTTTGAAAAAGACGGTAAAATAATTATTGCAATGCCCGGTGTGCCTTTCGAGATGATTACAATTATGGAAGATGAGGTATTACCCAGATTTAAGAATATTTTTAAAAGTGATTCATTAATACACAAAACAATTTTTACTGCAGGTGAGGGCGAAAGTTATATTGCAGAAAAATTAATGGACTTAGAAGCTCAATTGCCACAAAATATCAAATTAGCCTATTTACCTGACGGCAGTATGGTAAAACTAAGGCTAACGGGTAGGGGGGCTGATGAACATATTCTTGAAAATCAACTTATTGAACTTCAAAATAAGTTTGCAGAACGGTTAGGCTCAATTGTAATTGCATTAAATGACTTACCTATGGCACAAATATTAGGTAATACATTTTTAGAAAATAAAAAAACATTTGGTATAGCAGAAAGTTGTACCGGAGGTTATATTGGTCATTCTATTACGCAAGTACCGGGTTCGTCGGCTTATTTTATGGGCAGTATTGTGTCGTATAGCAATGAATTAAAAGAAAGTATTTTAGGCGTAAAACATGACACCATTGTAAATTATGGTGCTGTAAGTAAAGATACAGCTATTGAAATGGTGCAAGGTGCTTTAAAAGTTTTAAATGTAGATTATGCATTGGCAACTACCGGTGTTTTAGGACCGGACGGTGGTAGCGAGTTTTTAAAAGTAGGTACTGTATGGATGGCTGTGGCAGATAAAAACTCTATAAAAACAAAAGAATATAAATTCCATTACGATAGGCAAAGAAATAAATTTATGGCAGCACAAATGGGTATGCTCATGTTATGGAAATTTATTAATAATAAAGGATGAGTATCGTATTTTTAATTGGTATGCCTGCCAGTGGTAAATCGTATTGGGGAGAGAAAGTGGCACAAAAAAATAATCTTCCCTTTATAGACTTAGATAAATATATTGAAGAACAAGAAAAAACCAAAATATCAGGTTTGTTTTCAGTTTTTGGGGAGGAGGTATTTAGGGAAAAAGAAAATAAATATTTAAATGAAATTATATTTAATAATAAAAACAAAAAATTATTGCTTGCTTGTGGTGGTGGTACTCCATGTTTTTATGATAATATAAGATTGATGAATGATGTAGGAACTGTTATATATTTAAAAATAACCTTAGAAACAATTATAAAGAATATAAATACAGAAAACAATAAGATTAAGCGACCATTGTTGCAAAATATTGTTTCTTTAGAAAGTTTTTTTGAAACGCAATTACAAAAAAGGCAACACTATTACGAACAAGCAAAGTATAGTATTGAAGTTGAAAAAATGACATTAGGCTCACTTAGTAAAATAGTAAATACATGTATAAACCGGCTTTAAATATGGGTACCATTTTTGCAGCACTTGCCGTAATATTAGGTGCTTTTGGCGCTCATGCACTAAAAAATATGTTACCCGACGATCAACTTAAAATATTTGAAACCGGTGTGAGATACCAGTTTTATCATAGTTTTGCTTTAATAATTACCGGCATAACATATCAATTTATACCGGCAAAACAATTTAAGGTAGCTACTATTTTGTTTTTAATAGGTATTTTGTTTTTTAGTGGCTCCTTATACGCAATGTCTATACTTACATCTAAAGGAATAAGCATAGGTATGGCAGGGATTATTACACCCATTGGCGGTTTATTTTTTATTGCAGGTTGGTGCTGTTTTTTATTAGGTATAAATAATAAAAAAGAATAATTTCCTAAAAAAGAATCTATTTTATTTAGCCAACTTCAACACCAATTTCTTCAATAATATCTTTTTCTATTCTTAAATTATCAATAATAAATAATTGCCTTTGCATAGTGTTTTTACCCATATAATATTCAAGTAGTTTTTGTATTTGGGCATCTTGGCTTATTAATACAGGGTCTTTACGAATATCATCACCAATAAAACCTGCAAATTCTTCAGGGCTAATTTCTCCTAATCCCTTAAAACGGGTAATTTCTGCTTTACTGCCTATTTCGCTAATTGCATTTCTACGTTCAGTGTCAGAATAGCAATAAATCGTTTTTTGTTTATTTCGTACTCTAAATAGAGGCGTTTGTAATATATATACATGATTGCCTCTTACCAAATCCGGGAAAAATTGAAGAAAGAAAGTCATAATCAATAACCGAATATGCATACCGTCCACATCTGCATCGGTGGCAATTACAATATTATTATAACGCAAGCCGTCCATACCTTCTTCTATATTTAAGGCATGTTGCAAAAGGTTGAATTCCTCGTTTTCGTAAACAATTTTCTTTGTTAGGCTATAACAATTTAACGGTTTACCTCTTAAACTAAACACTGCCTGCGATTCTACATTTCTACTTTTTGTAATGCTACCGCTTGCACTATCACCCTCAGTAATAAAAATCGTTGATTCCAGCTTTTTTTGATTAAACTCTTCTTTCCCTTTCGCAGGTAGTTCATCATTTAAATGTATTCGGCAATCACGTAATTTCTTATTATGTAAATTGGCTTTTTTGGCTCTTTCGTTGGCTAATTTGCGTATGCCGGCAAGTTCTTTACGTTCTCTTTCACTTTGTTCAATTCGTTTTTTTAGTGCGTCGGCAACAGACGGGTTTTTATGCAGGTAGTTGTCTAATTCTTTATTTAGGAAATCACTAATAAACGTTTTCATTGATGGGCCGTTTTCCCATACATATTGCGACCCCAATTTTGTTTTTGTTTGCGATTCAAAAACAGGTTCCTGCACGCGTACTGATACCGCCGCACAGATACTTTGCCTTACATCTGTAGCTTCGTAATCTTTCTTATAAAAGTCACGAATCGTTTTTACAAAAGCTTCTCTAAAAGCACTTTGATGCGTACCGCCTTGTGTTGTATGCTGTCCGTTTACAAACGAGTAGATATCTTCACCATAATCACCTGTATGTGTAAAAGCAATTTCAATGTCTGTACCTTTTAAATGTATGATAGGGTAACGAATGGTTTCCGGATTCGTTTTGCGGGAAAGTAAATCAAGTAAGCCGTTTTTTGATACATAGTTACGCCGGTTGAAGTGTATTTGTAAGCCTGCATTTAAAAAACAATAATTCCATACTTGGTTTTCTAAATATTCGTTTAGAAAATGATAATTACGAAAAATAGTGTCATCAGGTCTAAATACAACAAGCGTACCATTATTTTCTGTTGTAGTTTCTTGTGGCAAGTCCTTAATTAAATGACCTTTTTCAAATTCAGCAGTTTTTACAAATCCCTCTCTAAAAGAAGAAACTTTAAAATGTTTGCTTAATGCATTTACAGCTTTTGTACCTACACCATTTAAACCTACAGATTTCTGAAACGCTTTACTGTCATATTTAGCACCTGTATTTATTTTACTCACTACATCAACAACTTTGCCTAAAGGTATGCCCCTGCCAAAGTCGCGTACCGTAACTTCACCGTCATTAGAAATAGTTAATTCAATACGTTTACCATGCCCCATAGTAAACTCGTCTATACAGTTATCTACAACTTCCTTTACCAGTACATAAATACCGTCGTCTGTGCTACTACCGTCGCCCAGTTTACCAATATACATACCTGGTCTTAAACGAATATGCTCTCGCCAATCGAGCGAGCGAATACTGTCTTCATTATATTGATTGAGTAAATCAGCCATTTATTATTTGTTAATATAATATATTTGTAGTTCAAGCAAAGTTACAAGCAAAAAATACAAAGGCTATTTTTATTTAAAGAAAATTTTGGTAGGCGTTTCTGCTTTTTTTATAAATTCTCTTATTTTTACTTCATTTAGTGGTTTATTTATAAAGTCGACCACATTTTTATATTTAAAAGCTCTTTCTTTTTCCGATTCTTCTAAAGATGAGGTGAGCATAGCAATTTTAACATCGGAAGTAATGGCTTCGGGTAGTTTTATAAATTCTTCTAAAAATCCAAATCCATCCATTATTGGCATTCTAATATCAAGTAATATTACTTCAGGAATACTTTCTTGTTTATCAATAAAATCTAATATTAAATTTAATGCTTTTTGTGCTGAAATACAAACATGTACATTTTCGGATACTTGTGTATATTTTATTATACGCTCATTTAACATATTTGTTATATGGTCGTCATCTATAAGTAATATTCTTTTCATTATTTCTTATTCTATAACTTTTTTAGTTATTTGCAATTTGGAATGCAAACTGCAAAAGTACTACCTTTTCCTAGTTCTGAAGTAATATTTATTGTACCACCTAATTTATTAACTATTTCTTTGCAGTTGTAGAGTCCTAAGCCGGAGCCAACAGATTTCTCTGAGTTACGATAAAACATCTCAAATATTTTATCAATTTTATTCTGTTCAATACCTTCACCATTATCTTCTACAATTATGATACCTTCTTTTTCAGTTGCACTAAAATTAAATTTTATGTATGGCGAAGTTTCATTATCGCGATAATAAGTATATGCATTAGCTATTAAACAATTTATTATTGCTGCTACCCGCTGTTTATCAGAATAAGAATCTACTTCTTCATTAATATTTATATATAATTCTATTTTTTTATTAGTGTTGATTGTCTTTATGTTTTCTAATTTAGCTGTAAGAATTTGATTTATATTTATTTTTTCACTGCCAATATATTTCCGCGAATTATGAGAATATACTAATATTTCTTTAATAGTATCATCAACCCTATAGGTACAATTTTTCATCATGCTGAAATATTGATGTAAATCAGCAGGTACACCTTCTATTGTTACACATAAATCTATTAAACCCATTAAAGACATTAAGGGCGAACGTAAATCGTGAGACGTACTATAAACAAAACTATCTAATTCTGAATTTATCTTTTTTAATTCAAAATTTTGAGATTCTAATTTTTGTTCAGCTTCTTTGCGTATATTAATATCTCTAATAATTGATTGAGAACCAATTATAGTATTATTTTCATATATATTTGTAACTCGAACCTCAAACCAACATTTTGTACCATCTTTACGGAGTCCTATATATTCAAAAAAATCTGCAACTTTTTCTCCTGCAAATCTCTTTTTTCTAAGTTCGCTAAGTATTTCTCTATATTCAGGTGAAATAATGTCATCAATATGCAGATTTTTTAAATCAGATTTTTCTAAACGAAACATTTCTAAAAACTTATTGTTAGTAAAAATAATATGAGCATTTAGATTGATAATCATTAATCCATCATTAATATTTTCTATAACTTCTTGGTATTTATGTTCGTTTTGCTGTAGTAATAATTCTGCTTGTTTTTCTTTTGTTATATCTTGTATAGTTCCTACAACCCTTATCGGTTCATTTTGTTCATTAAAAATTATTTCAGCTCTGTCGTGTAGGTATTTTATTTTGTTATCTAAAAGTTTTATTCTAAAAGTAACATCTAGAATTGTTTTATTTTTAATGCAATGTTCAAATGTTTTTAACAATTCTTCTATATCATTTGTATGTACATAACTTAAAAACAAATTCGTGTTTATATCAGTATTCGGTGGTAATTCAAAAATCTTGTATAATTCATCAGACCAATATAAAGTATCGTTTTTAATGTCTAAATCCCAAGTGCCTATATTTGCAATCCTTTGTGCTTCATTAAGTAATAATTGATTTTTTTTAATTTTTTCTTCAACAATTTTTCTTTCTGTAATATCCATAGTAATAACAAAAATTCCTTCTTCAACCGGATCTACTTTAAAGTCAAACCATTTAATTTCACCATTACTAAAAACATATTTTTCTTCAAATTCCAAAGGAATTCTTTCGTCCATACATTTCTTATATGATAAAAATACATTTGTTTTTTCTACATCGGAATACATTTCTAACATTGTTTTCCCAATTAGATTTTCCGGTTTTTGAAATGCTTGTTCGGCTGCAGCTTTATTTACATATTTATATACCCAATTAAAATCAAGAACCATACAGCCGGTAACCATATTATCTAATGTTCTTTGCAATTTGGTTTCTGCTTTTATACGTTCTCTACGTTCTTTTTTTATTTCAGTTACATTTCTAAAAAAGCCTTGAGTACCTGTAAGTTTACCACCTTCAAAATAGGGTACAATTGTACCTGAAATGTCTATAATATTTTTATTTTTTGTAAATACACTTATAGTTATATTTTGTATTTCTAAACCCGAAAATAAGTTGCTTATAGTAGTACCTAAATTTTCTTTAGATTCATCTGTAAATAAATCTAAGAAAAATAATTCTTTTATGTCATTACAATCAAACAATAAATTGTTTTTCCAAGCATTATTTGCCCATAATATTTTTCCTTCTAACGAAAAGGTATTAATCATTTCATCGGTAGAGTCCAGCAATGTTTTGTATCTATAAGTTGTATCTTTTATTTGTTGTTCTGCATCAATTTTAATGGTAATATCCCTAACAATAGATTGAGAACCAACAATATTATTCCCGTCAAAAATACTATTACAATGTACCTCAAACCATCGTCTTTCACCTGTTTTTTTAATTCCCAAAAAAGTATAGTAAGAAGGTACTTGTTTTCCGGCAAAGCGATTTGCATGTTGTTTTAATAAAGTTTCTTTATATTCCGGAGCTATAATATCATTCGGGGTAAGTGTTTCTAAATCTGAATAGGAAAATCCAAACATTTCTAAAAAACGTTTATTAGCAAATGTTACCTTTCCATTATTATCATCAGATATTAAGCCATCATGTATGTTTTCAACCAACTGTTGATATTTCTGTTCGTTTTTTGAAATTAATAGTTCTGCCTCCTTCTCTTTAGTAATGTCTTGCACTGTGCCAATTGAACGGATTGGTTCTCCTTTACTGTTATAAAAAGTTTCTGATTGCTCTTTTAAATATTTTATTCTACCATCATTAAATTTTAAACGATGAATAATATTATAACCTGTTTTATTAATAACAGACTTTGTGTAGGCATTATCAACAAATTCTCTATCGTCAGGATGTACTAAATTTAAAAAAGCTTCATAAGATGCACCGAATTTTAACGGGTCAATTTCAAAAATCCTATACACCTCTTCCGACCATGTTAATATATTATTTAGTAAATCTAATTCCCAACTACCTATTTTTGCTAATCTTTGCGATTCGTTTAGTAGTTCTTGATATTTAATATTAATTTCTTCCGTTTTTTTCTTTTCTGTTATGTCATTTGCCATAACAAAAATGCCTTCTTCTGTAGGTTCAACTTTAAATTCTAAGTATTTTGAGATGCCATTACTAAAGGTATGTTTTTCTACAAATTGTAATGGAACACGTTCTTCCATACATTTTTTGAATTTTTTAAATCCAATACTTTCTTCGATATTAGGATTTATGTCTTGTAAATTTTTACCTAAAAATGTTTCTTTCGTTTGAAATGCTATTTTTGCTGCCGCTTCATTAATATATAAATATTGCCAGTTGTAATCAAAAATAACACAAGCGGTAACCATATTGTCTAATGTTCTTAATAATTTGATTTCTGCTTTTAAACGTTCTCTCCGTTCTTTTTTTATTTCGGTTACATTTCTAAAAAAGCCTTGTGTGCCTGCTAATTTACCGTTTTCGAAATAGGGAACAATTGTTCCCTTTACATTAATAATTTCACCATTTTTCGTAATCATATTTGCAGAATTATTCCGTATGCTATTTCCTGCTCTTAAAATTTGTAATCGTTCCTCAAAGCCAACTTTTGTATCATCAGTAAAAACATTAACTATTTTTAATCCTATTAACTCATTATCATTATAATTTAAATTTCGTTTCCAAGCACTATTAGCCCATAAAATCTCTCCTGTAAGCGAAACGGTATTTATCATTTCATCAGTAGATTCCAGTATGTTTTTATATTTTTGTTTACTATCTATTATTTCAAGTTCTGCATTTTTTGCAGGTGTTATATCAATAAAATAGCCATTTCTAATATATTTTCCGTCGGCTTGTTTTACTGATATTCCTTCGGCATGCATCCATATTATAGAACCGTCTTTTTTTATTACTCTAAAAGTATGTTCAAATTTGCTACCCGTTATATTTGATTCTGCAATTGCTTTTTTCGTTTCCTCAATATCTTCGGGGTGTACTGCATAAAATAAGTTGTTACTATTATTATATATATCATCAGGATTTAACCCTACTATTTTTTTTGCTGCATCACTAATAAAAGTAAATTTTATTTCACCTGCTTCACTTACCTCGCTTTGATATAAAATAGCAGGAATAATTGACGTAATTTCATGTAGTTTTTGCTCACTTTCTTTTAGTTTTGCATATAAGTTTTGTTTGTCCGTAAGGTCTCTAATAGCACTTATTGCAATGATACCGTTTGGAGTATCAACATAATTTAAACTTATATCGGCAGGAAAAGTTTCTCCATTTTTTTTTACAGCATAAAATAACCTTCCTGAACTGCCCATAGTTCTTGGGCTAAGATTACTAAAATAGTCATTTATATAGTCATTATGTTGTTTTTTTTTGGTTTCCGGCATTAATATATCAATTAATGCACCCATAATTTCTTCTTTACTGTAACCAAAAAGTTTTTCCGCTTGCTTATTAAATACGACAATCTGTTTTTGTTCATTTATTGCAACAATACCATCCGGGCTACTGTCTAAAAGTTGCAAATTATAGTTATCTTCTATCTTTTTTTCTGGAGTTTTTTGTGCAAGAATTCTTTTTGTTTTTGATATTTGTTTAGCTATATTATTTAATTCTTTTTCTAAAAGTTCGGTATTATCTAAATTGTTATCAAGTTCTATATTCAAAGATTTTTTTGCAAATTCTTGAATAATTTTTACTAAATTTTTTTCGTGTGTAGTGTTATAGTTTTCCATTTGTTTCTTGAATTATTTTATTTAGTCAGTAAACTATGAATCATCATTTAGTTATAATAATAAAAAATATTAACTAAAAATTAATTTTATGTTTTATTTTA
>CAIYTT010000222.1 GCA_903929195.1 uncultured Bacteroidota bacterium | reverse complement strand
GCTCTTGATGACAACGAATAAAGAAATGATAGATATTAGTGGTTTAAGTAAGGGTGTTTATATTGTGGAGGTTTTAGAGCCGGAAACGGGTATGAAAGTGAGTAGAAGAGTGGTAAAAGAATAGTCTGAACCATGATATTCGTATTTTTATTGTTCAATAGAGACCGTCATTCCGCCCTTTGCGGAATCTTCTGCTGACCTGCAAGCTGTCTTATAAACACAAGTTACATGTTATTTGTACAAATTGCTAATCCTGAGGGGATTCCGCGAAAAGCGGAATGACGCCCCTTGGTGGGGTTTCTATCTTCTATTTTTTGCATGGTTATTAATTTTATTTTAATAACATTTTGTAAATTTCAATAAAAAATACTATCGTTATGGTTAATGTTGGTTTTATGCGGAGGATTGAATTTGTCCTAACAATGATTGTTACTAATGAATGCTAATCGATACTGAGATTAAGGAATAATAAATTAATAATGCGAAACCATTTAAAATAATAAATAGCACTTTAAAGAGGTTTAAAAGTGCTATTTATATGCATGTATAATACTTTATTATTTATTTTACTGTTTTCCGTTTATTATTTTCATAATCTTCAAAAATAAATTTACCCAAACCGTCTAAAGAAGAATAAAATGCCTTACCATTATTTATTTCGGTAAATTGACGCACAAAATCTTGTAAATAGGGGTCTTGTGCTATCATAAATGTAATAACAGGGATTTTTAATTTACGTAGTTGCCCCGCAAGATTTAGAGTTCTGTTTAGGATTTTATTATCAATACCAAAACTATTTTTATAATACCTACCACCTTCTTTTAAGCAAGTTGGCTTACCGTCTGTAATCATAAAAATTTGTTTGTTAGGATTTTTTCGTCTGCGTAATAAATCCATAGCCAGTTCAAGCCCTGCAACGGTATTGGTATGGTAAGGACCTACTTCAAGGTAGGGTAGGTCTTTCATTGTTATTTGCCATGCGTCATTACCAAACACTACAATATCTAAAGTATCTTTAGGGTATCTTGTAGTAATTAGTTCGCTTAGAGCCATGGCTACTTTTTTTGCCGGTGTTATCCGGTCTTCGCCATATAAAATCATGGAGTGCGAAATATCTATCATTAAGATTGTAGATGTTTGAGCTTTGAAATCGGTTTCAAAAATCTCTAAATCATCTTGATGTATAGATAAATTATCTATGCCATTGTTGATAAATGCATTTTTAAGGCTACCGGTATAATCTATTGTTTCCGGAGAATCGCCAAATTCATAAGCACGCGTTTGTGGGTTGGGTTCATCACCTTGTCCGGGTTTAAATGTGCGGTGATTACCTTGTTTACTCTTTTTAAGTTTACCAAATATCTCATCCAGAGAATTTCTGCGTATTGTTTGTTCTGTTTTAGGTGTTATTTCGTAACGACCGTTTTGTTCATTTTCTTTTAAAAATTCTTTTTCTTTTAATTCTTCAATAAAATCACCTATACCATAGTCTTTATTAGTTAGTTTATATT
>CAIYTT010000221.1 GCA_903929195.1 uncultured Bacteroidota bacterium | reverse complement strand
GAAAGCTACAACATATCAATCTAAAAAGAGTTCCTCCACGAAGTACTTTAAGTGACGGGAACAAACAGCGACCGTCTAAAGTTTTTGGATCCATTTACCAAAAGCTGTACAGTATTTATAAGCATCGTATCTCGGACAGCCGATTGAAAACGATATTGCTTGAAAGGTTGTATATACTGGACAGTACGACTATCTCCTTGTTCAAAGCCATTCTTAAACCGGCAGGAAGGAAACGAAAAGATGGAAAAAGCAAAGGCGGAATGAAGGTGCATACCCTATTAAATGCAGATACGAATATGCCTTCCTTTATCAAATATACGGCCGCTGCCTTACACGACCAGCAGTTTTATAAGTACATAAAAGAACTGCCTGATTACTCTATCATTGCCTTTGATAAAGCCTACATCAACTATCTACAGTTCGCTGCATTTACGAAAAGAGGTATTTACTATGTAACACGACAAAAAGATAATGCAGATTATGTAACAATAGAGGAATTTGCACTCCCCAATGACGCCCAGAATATATTAAAAGATGAAAAGATAGAGGTAAGCTATAAGGCAAATCAAGAACTGTTAAAGCAGCAAATGAGAAGAGTTGCAGTATTTTCATCCAAATACAATAAGGCATTTGTCTATATCACCAATAATTTTGAACTGACTGCTGTAGAAATAGCCGCTATATATGAAAACCGTTGGCAGATAGAAACATTTTTCAAAAAACTAAAGCAAAACTTCCCTCTTACCTATTTTTTTGGCGATAACTCCAATGCTATAGAGATACAGATATGGTGTGCTTTGATAGCTCTTTTATTATTAGATGTTGCCTATAAAGAGCATCAGTCGAAAATGGCATTCTCTATTTTAGCAACTATTGTAAGACTACACATCATGAACTATATTGACTTGTCTGCCATTATTAATACGTTTAAACAGAAAAGAAAACGAATTAAAAGCAACAAATCACCGGATATTCCTAAAAAGGTACAACACCCTGCTTTTCAATTGACATTTCAAATGTAGGACTGTAGCGGAATTCACAACTAATATTCTTTTTTATCTCCGTTTGTCGGACAACAATAAATTTCAGCCTTTTTCCGTAATCCGTTTTATTGTGGCTTAATGGTGCATACAGCTTTGGAAGGTCAGGTAATCGAGGGCAATCACGAGAAGATGATCTCTAAAGAGCTTTTCCTTGAGGCTAATGATGTTCTATCTGAAAACAAACAAGGCTATCGTACCAACCCTGAGAATGACGAAATACCGCTTAAACGGTTTTATAAGTGCGATGAGTGTGGGCAGTTTCTCAGGGCATACAAGGCTTACAAGAATCAGAAATATTACTATAAATGCAACACAAAGGGTTGCAACTGCAATATGAGGGCTGATACTCTTCACGAACGTTTCGCTCAAACATTGTCAGAATACTGTCTTGAATTTGATGATGAAATGCAGTATCTTATAAAGGAGCAAATGATCGTGGAATACAATAAGTCGAATGAGCAGAAAGAAGAGAACATTCAGAACATCGAAAAGCAATTAGCGGAGGTAGATAAGAAGTTGGAGCGCCTAGAGGAACGATATGTTTTGGAGGAAATAACCAAGGATATGTTCGATAAATTCAAGGCGAAATTCGTTGACGAAAAGAAGGATATTGAAAAGGAACGGGCAAAATTTGGGAATAGGGTGTCGAACCTTGATTTATACATAGACACTGCCTTTAGAACATCCTCGAAACTCGCTCCAGAATGGGCTTCCGCTGATTACAATGACAGACAAGAGCTTCAGTATATGGTCTTTCCTGAAGGAATATACTACAATCGAAAAAAAGACCAGTGTCGAACCCCAAAGGTGAATGAAGCATTTCGCTACATTACACGACTGGCAAGGCTTTCAGGGGAAAAAGAAAAGAGGGAACTGCAATTTGAATTGCATGTTCCCTCTTTGGTAGCGAGAACAGGGATCGAACCTATGACCTTCGGGTTATGAGCCCGACGAGCTACCGCTGCTCTATCTCGCGAGTTACTGCAAAGGAATGTTTATTTATGAACACAAACAAAGGTTATTTTAGTGAATAGGTAAATTTTATTGATTAATACTGGTATCTCCGTTTATAAATATTTTTCTTTCTTTGCCCAGCGAACGTTTAAACCCAGATTTTGCAGTTGAAACCACATAATCGACTTAACTAATTGATTATCAATGGCATTTTGATAAAATCTGAATTGCTTTGCTGTAGAAAATCCAATACTCAAGATATTGATATTCAAATGATTACAGCGTATTACGAAGCTATAGCATAAATTGGGTTTAACCTCTCAGTAAATTATTTCTAGCAAGAAAATTTGCTTAATGGCAAGGACTTTATTTTTTTGACAAAAGAGAAACAGCATAATTTTCATGAGGCACTAAATCAAGTACTCTCAATTGTTCTAATTAGTGATAATTACCATTTTAATAAAAAAGGTAGTACCCTCGTTTATTTTGGTCTCAAACCATATTTGTCCTTTCCAGAACTCAATTATTTTCTTCGTCATAGCAAGCCCCAAGCCTGTTCCCGAAGACTTTGTAGTAAAATAAGGATGAAAAATTTTGCTAACTATTTCTTCCGGAATTCCATTACCATTATCGGCAATAGAAATAATTACATATTCATTATCTATAACTGTTGATACCGTTATAATACCTTTTCTTGTATTGGGTATTGCTTGTTTTGCGTTTTCAAGTAAATTGGTAAATACCCGTAACAATTGGCTCTTATCTGATACTACAACTATTTTTGAAGGATTATTAATAATAGTAACTTTTAATTCTTCGTCATTTACATATAGTTCTATGGCTCTATTTAGTAAAGCACCTAATTCAATAGTTTCGGGTTTTGCTTCCGGCATTTTAGCAAAATTAGAAAATTCAGAAGCTATATAAGATAAATTATCTATCTGTTCGATAATAGAGTTTGATACCCGCTCACCTAATTCTTTTATATTAGACTGATTATTATTTAATGCTTTTTGTAAGTATTGAATATTTAATTTCATTGGAGTTAAAGGATTTTTTATTTCGTGGGCTACTTGCCTAGCCATTTCACGCCAAGCACTCTCTCGTTCGCTTTGTGCCAACAATATTGCATTTTCTTCCACTTTCTTCACCATATTATTATATTCCGACACTAATTTTCCTATCTCATCATCATAAGGCCACACAATACGCTCATTTTTTTGTAGATTAATTCTTTCAAATTGACGAGTAATAATATTAAATGTTCTTATAATCCAACGGGTAATTATTACAGTAATGATACTTGACATTAAAAAGATAAATGCATACAAATTAATTAATGTAACTACGATATTTGAAATTTGAAATTTCAAATCTTTTTCGCTGGAGAAAAAGGGAACGTTAACATAGCCAAGTGTAATGCCTTGGTCGTCTCGCAAGGGCTGATAGGCTGCCAAGTATTTTAAACCGGAAATTTGCTCGTCTTGTATTACCAAAGATTTACCTTTACTGCTTAATTGAAAGAAGGCATCGGGTCTTATTTTTCTTGAAATAAGTCCTTTATCAAAAATATCATCTTGCGAGGTTGTAAATAAATTTCCTTTATCATCAAATATATTAATATCTATTTTTTGATTGCTTGCCAAATTATTAATGAAATATTTAAAATGTTTTGATTTACTAACAGAATCAAAGAGGTAATCGGCATCAAATGCATTTTCTTTTTTAAGATAGTCTTGTACCGATTGTTTTACAACCTGCATTGCTGTTTCTAATTTTACTGTATTTGATGTTTTATATTCTATTGTAAAAAAGATAATAGTTACAGTACCTATAATAATAAAAGACAATAGAACAACTGCAAGCATTGAAAAATGTATGCGTCTGCGTAGGGTTAGCTTTATAAAACCGGCAGTAAAAATGGTACCGTTAAAATAGGAAAGAAATAGTTGATATATAAGTATAATTAAAGCTAAAAGTACTTGTATGCCAAACAAATAAGAAAACAAAGTTATTGTTTCGTATATTAATTTGTGATAATGCACTACAACAACTGTTCTCTTATTAGATATTTTATAGTATAATTCAGTAATATTATTGTTTTCGTAAAAAACATACTGTTGTTCTTTTAAGGTATCATTGTCTAACTTTACATTAAAAGGGTAGTTATTTGTTTGTGTTATCAATTTATCGTTTACATAAATAGCGTAAGCATATTCATTTTCGCCTGTATTTGCTTGGTTTACAGGTGGTTGTAATAATTCGGGATACACTGTTTCTATTATTCTTTTTTTAAGGTCAAGGTCTATAATTACATATCCTAAAGTGTGCTTTTCAGAATCATCTGTAATAGGAATATAAGATAAATAATAGTGCCTATCTAATATAGACTCTTTATAATACAAATAATTACAAACAGTTGTTGCAGACTCATTTTTTTCATTTAGCAAGGTTGGGTAGTCTGTTGTATCTTTATTATATAAATCTTCGCCTGCCGAGTCGAATAAATAAACTCTTGACTGGTACTTATTTGCTGGTCCGTTTAAGTACAACGCATCAAAGCGTTGGTTTACTGTTTTTCTGTTTATAACAGATGGATTTGCAAAGTAATTTTTCAATATTTTATCCTTACTTATTGCTTCTGATGTTTTTACAAAAGCATATTCAAGAATATTATCTCTTTGGGGTGTTAATTTTTGTTCTACAAATGTTTTACGGTCATCTCTCTCTTTTACTAAACTAAAATATTGCAATATGCATGTGTTGAAAGTGCATATATAAATAGCCCAAAATATCATGTGCGGCTTAAAAAGGTCTGATACAATTGTGAAATTGCGAATATCTAATAATACAATAGTTACTAATAACCAAGAAAATAAAAATAGTGAAAATTGATTATGCAATTTTGGTATCAATAGAATCAGTATTAAACTTATTAGAACAATTATGCCGTATTTAAGCCACTTATTCTTTATTAATACAATTAATTGTGTATTAAACAAATAGATTATCATACAAGAAATACCTGTTATGGTACATATTGTAGCCAAGCCTAAAATGGAATAAATATTTATAGCATAAAAATGACTTACGTCAAACGATATTTCAGAATCGATAACTAAACTGTGACTAATGCTTGTAAAGAATAATACATATAGCATTAGCCCTACAATTAGCCCCAATGAAATAAACGTTTTTAGCCAAGCATTTTTAAGTTGAACAAAAAACGTTTTATAGGGTGTATGTCGGGTAATAAAAATAATCATCCATAATACAAACAACGTATTTAGGAATAAGTCGCCTAATGACGATAAATAAGTATTTGATGCATATAAACGAGGCGAGAAGAACGCCAAGGTATCCAGATTAAAAAATGTTTCAAAATTTCTTAATTCTAATCTAAATACTATTATTAAAAACAAGGTGATTATGAAACTTAAAAAAGCAGATTTTTTGCGAGTAATATAATTAATCATTAATTGAATCCAAAAAATGCTCGTAAAAATTGCAGCGAAAAGCATGTATAGAAATGTATCATCCGGAATCCATTTTTGTATTTCGGCTTGATTAAAGTTTAAATAAAATGCTGTATTACCGGTAAGCATTTTTATAGCATATAGCCCGGGAATAGTATTGTCTGAAACTATTTTAGTTTTTATTGGTATGTATTCTGACGCTACAAAATGTGATTTAAGATATTCATTTTCTAAAGGGTAAGATATGTATATAGGAAACAGTACAACTATTTTTTTTATAGTGCTACCAAAATTAAATGGGCAGCATTTTTCAAGAAATACTCCTTTATCGTTATGTATTAATATGGTTTTATCTGCAATAGAATCATTAATGTTTCCTATTACTTTGTTCGTATTCCAATAAACTAAGGTATCATTATTATATGCATAAATAAAATAGGCAAAATGATTTAATTGTATTGATTCCTTTTCGGTAAGCGAATCGGAATATATTCGCCTAAGCAAATCTTTATTATTTATAAATGCATTTAAGCTTCTTTCTTTTTGTTGTAAATCATTTTTTACTGCATTAGCCATAGTTTCAGGCAACAGTTCTTGGCGGTGAGCATGAAAATGCAGACCGTTAATAACCCAGAGCGTAATACTTATTAAAAGCCAAGCCCAATATGGATATTTTCTAAACATCTATGCTTTTTCCATTGCTTTTACTTCATTCCAAAGTGCGTCCATCTCATTAAGTGTCATATCGTGTAGTGTTTTTCCCAAACCCGCAGCCATTTCTTCTATTTTTTGAAACCTTCTTATAAATTTTTTATTTGTAAGTTCCAATGCATGTTCGGGGTCCACTTTAATAAAGCGAGCATAATTAATGAGTGCAAATAACACATCTCCAAATTCTTCTTCTATTTCATTTTTATCATCTAATGCAATTGCTTCTTGCAATTCTTGAAGCTCCTCATTTACTTTTGCTAATACTTGCTCTGTATTTTCCCATTCAAAACCTACTTTTTTAGTTTTTTCTTGTAGTCTTAATGCCTTCATCAGTGCGGGCATAGATGGTGGCACACCGCTTAAAATTGATTTCTTGTTATCTTGTTGCTTAATTTTTTCCCAGTTTACAGAAACATCTGTATCATTTTGTACTGTTACTGTACCATAAATGTGCGGATGTCGTTTTACTAATTTATTACATACACCTTCTATAACGTCATCAAATGTAAACTGTTGTTGTTCGCTACCTATTTTACTGTAAAACAATATATGCAATAATAAATCACCCAATTCTTCCTTTATGCCTTGCCAATTATGATCAGAAACGGCATCTGCCAGCTCATATACCTCCTCTATTGTTTGCTGGCGAAGTGAGAGTATTGTTTGTTTTTTATCCCAAGGGCATTGCTCCCTAAGTTCATCCATTATTTTACGAAGGCGCTCAATAGATTTAGAATACAGCATTTTTATTAGCAATTATTGTTGAAACAAAATATTTTGAAACTTAAAGGTAGGAGAGTACTTACACAAATCCAACATAGAATTAATAATAGTATTAAAAAGAGATAAGTTGGTTTTGAAGAAGGTGGTAAATCTGTATTATCAAAAACATACAATTATTTATTCTATTTTTCAAAACAACAAAAGTTCCGGTTGTTCTGTTTTAGATACTGTAATATGTATATGATTGTGTTGATTAATTCTCTCAACATTTCATAAATTTGTCTTCAAACTTTTCTTTATACCAAAACAATACTTTAATATTATATTATACAACTATACATCTATTTCTCTATAAAGTAACATTTCCTGTGCAGCTTACCTTTAAAATCAAAGGGTGTAGTAGCATCGGTTATATCTTTAACAGTAAGTGCAGGTATGTCCTCTCTATCTAAAACAAAATTGCGATAATTATTACTGAAATAAATCTTACCTGTTTCGGTGCAACCTTTTAAAAGTTTTTTAATTAAAGGAACATGGTCTCGTTGTATATCAAAATCGCTTTCCATTCGTTTACTGTTAGAGAATGTAGGTGGGTCGCACACAATAAGGTCGAAGGCATTAGGTGGCATATAATCTAACCATTCCAATACATCACCATGAATAAAATCATGTTTTGTATCTTTATAGAGTTTGTTGTATTGCATGTTACGTTTTGCCCAATTGAGGTATGTTTTAGATAAATCTACCGATGTAACCGTATTTGCACCACCATCGGCTGCATAAACACTAAAAGAGCCGGTGTAGCAAAATAGATTCAGTACATTACAACCTTTGGCATCTTTCCTTACCATATCTCTCGTAATACGATGGTCTAAGAACAGACCGGTATTTAAATAATCTGTAAGGTTTATAATAAAGTTTAAGCCGCCTTCGGGTACAATTTTTTCTATTTTTTGCTCATCAAATTTTTCATATTGTCCTTGTCTGCCTGCTTTACGTTGCAATACTTTCATGAATATATCCTTCTTGTCTATATTCAAAATGAGTGCAAGCGAATCTTTACAGGTTTCCAACCAAACTGTATGTTCATCATCTTCCATGCCATGTCTGCGTTTGTATTCCGCAGCGTGTATAATGCCGTTATACCAATCTATAGCAAAAGGGAACTCGGGTAAGTCGTGGTCATAAAAACGAAAGCAGGCTAGTTCTTGTCTTTTAGCTGTTTTACTTATATGTTTCCATACTTTTTGGAGTCTGTTTTGAAACATTATTTGTTTTTCTGATTCCATATATTAAATATATAATTAAAATTTGAAACAAAAAAATTTGAAAAGTATTGATTTGGTTATGTATTACAAAATTACAGTCAAACAGTAGGTATTTTTCAAGTTTTTACAATAAAAAGAAAAGCTACCAAAATTGTGTTTTGATAGCTTTTCTTTTTATTACCATTATTAATAAATTATCCTACCATTAATCTTTTGAAAGACTTTACTGTAAGTCCTTTAGATACAGATGTAAGGTAATCGGCAACTGTTTTACTGTTGTCTTTTACGAAAGCTTGTGGCAATAATGTATTTTCTTTAAAGAATTTATTTAATTTACCCATAGCAATTTTTTCTGCCATATCGCCTGTTTTTCCTTCAGCAGCAACTTGTTCCATAGCAATTGCTTTTTCACGTGCAAGGTAATCGGCATCAACACTGCTAGCATCAACAGCAAGCGGGTTCATTGCGGCAATTTGCATTGCAACATCTCTACCGGCAGCAATAATACCTTCAGTAGCAACTTGATTCATACCTACTAGTACACCAATACGATAACCGGAATGGATATATGGTATAACTGATTCGGAAGAAATTTGTTCAAAACGAACTATATCTATTTTTTCACCTATTTTAGCTACTACTTCCAGTAATCTGTCGCCCACAGTTGCAGTATCCATTGGTAAGGCTTTAAAAGCATCAACATCTGTTACTTTAGCATCAAGAGCAATTTGAGTTATTTGGCGTGCAAAAGCAATAAAATCTTCATTTTTTGCCACAAAGTCAGTTTCAGAACTCAACTGAACAAGTACACCATAAGTATTATCTGCATTTGCAATAGCAATTACTACACCTTCTTTGGCTTCGCGGTCGCTACGATTAGCAGCCACTTTCTGGCCCTTTTTGCGTAAATAATCTATAGCACCTTCAAAATCGCCTTTGCTTTCAGTTAAAGCTTTGCGGCAATCCATCATACCGGCACCTGTTTGCTGGCGCAGCTTGTTTACATCTGCTGCTGATATTGATATTGTTTCCATTGTATTATTTTTTGATATGTGTTTTCTGACTGCAAAATACGCATTTTAATATTAAAGCCCCAAATTTGGAGCTTTAATATTAAAAGAATATAATGTTAATTTAAAATATTTCTATATTTACTTTAAAAAATTAACGTTTAACCGGGTTCGGACGACCACTGCCACCACCGGGGCGATTACCACCACCACCTGCACCGCCACGGTTACCACCGCCACCTGCACCACCACGATTACCGCCACCACCTGCACCGCCACGGTTACCACCGCCACCTGCACCACCGCGATTACCACCGCCACCTGCACCGGGAGCACCACCGGGAGCAGCTGCACCGCGAGGCGCACCTTTACCTCTGCCACGACGACCGCCTGCATTATCTTCTTCGGTTATTTCAAGACCACGATTTCTTTCGTTATACTCTTCTATATTGCTGTCATCGTCTGCATCTTTTACTTGTGCACGTTCCTGTAAGCCTTCCATAATAGCAGCTGTAAGGTAAGTAGTGATGATAGCAATAGATTTGGTAGCATCATCATTAGAAGGAATAGCGAAATCCACTTTCGATGGGTCACTGTTTGTATCCACCATTGCAAAAGTAGTAATACCTAAACGCTTAGCTTCAGCAAGTGCAATATGTTCATGGCTAATATCCACCATAAATAGTGCAGCCGGCGTACGACCCATTTGAGATATACCGCCTAAAACTTTTTCCATTTTTTCTTTGCTGCGGGTAAGTGTTAAGCGTTCTTTTTTTGTAACGCTATCCATTGTACCGTCTGTAAGCATTTTTTCTATGCTCAACATTTTTTTCACACTTTTACGAATAGTGCTGAAGTTAGTAAGCATACCACCTAACCAACGTTCGGTAACATAAGGCATATTTACTTTAGTTGCTGCTTCAACAACAATTTCTTTAGCTTGTTTTTTTGTAGCTACAAACATTATTTTCTTACCGCTTTTTGCAATAGATTTTAATGCTGCTGCTGCTTCTTCAAGACCATCAATTGTTTTATTAAGGTCTATAATATGAATACCATTTTTTTCGGCAAAGATGTAAGGGAGCATCTTTGGATTCCATTTTTTCTTCAGGTGTCCAAAGTGTACGCCTGCTTCAAGTAATTGCTCGTGTAATGTTTTAATATCTTCCATTTGAAAAATTTCTTGTTTGTTAAAATAATAATATAAGAGTAATGCAGACTAACGTTTAGAGAACTGGAAGCTACGACGTGCTTTAGCTTTACCAAATTTCTTACGTTCTACCATTCTGCTGTCTCGGGTTAATAAACCTGCTTTTTTCAATGCCGGACGATACTCTTCGGTTACTAAACATAATGCACGGGCTATTGCCATTTTAATAGCTTCGGCCTGTCCTTTCGGGCCACCACCTTGTACATTTACAAGAATATCAAAGGAGTCGTTTGCCTCTATTGTTTTAAAAGGCAACTCTACCTGATTTTGTAAGTACATGATAGGAAAGTATGCTTTGTATTCTTTTTCGTTGACGGTAATAATGCCGGTACCCTTGCTTAAATAAACACGGGCTACTGCTTCTTTACGACGACCAACTGCGTTTTTCTGTTTTTCCATTTTATTATTGAATGGTTTTGTATTTTGTGATACTAATTATTTATAATGTATTTGTAGTTGTTATTTCAATTCTTTAGGGTTCTGTGCTTTATGCGGATGTTCTGCACCCTCATAAACGAATAGCTTTTTGAACATTGCTCTTCCTAAACGATTCTTTGGTAGCATACCTTTTACAGCTCTTTCCAACATTAAATTAGGACGGCGTGTTATCATTTCTTTAGCCATTTCTATTTTCTGACCACCGGGATATAAAGAATACGTTTGGTATTCTTTGTCTTCTAATTTATTACCTGTTAATACTACTTTACCCGAATTAATGATGATTACATAATCGCCACAATCAAAGTGAGGGGTAAAATAAGGTTTATTTTTGCCACGTAATACGGAGGCTATTTTAGAACTCATGCGTCCTAAAGTCTGGTTGGTAGCATCTACTACATACCAATCACGCTTAACTATTTTTTCGTTTGCCGACTGTGTTTTAAAACTTAAGTGTCTCATTTCCTTTTTAAATATTATTTTGTGCTTTTAATACAGATAGAGTAAATAACTTGTGTCCCGGTATATTTTGGGAGGGCAAAAGTATTAATGCTTATTGATACTGCCAAATATTTTATTACAAATTTTTATGGTAGTCTTATAACTAATTGATTATCAATAAAAAAAAGAGAAAAATAGTTTTTTTACTTAGCGTCAACGACCTATTTAGCTTCATTACAATGTTTGTTTGTGCGTTCTAGTAATAAACAGACATTATTTCAAATTCGATAATACACATTATAAAATTAAATATTAATATGTTATTTATAAAAAATTCTATCTTGATAAGTTTTTGTCGTAACTTTGATAATACAATTGAATTATAAAAATAATTTAAAATTTACTAAGGATTTAGAAATTAGGCGGTAGACCTAAGTTTATTAACCAACGAGAAGAAGAATATGTTCCGTCTGCAATAGGTGAAATTTCTTACCGAAATGAATTTACAAATGCAATTGATAATTGTATAGTAACTAACAAATTTAAATACGGGCAATTAACCTACAAAATTTACAAAAGCATATTTAAAGAAAATGCAAAAGAGTATAGGAAAGTTCTTGATTTGAAAGCCAAAGAAAGTGTAAGAACTACTATGTATTCAGAGGTATTTTTTTGATATCTAATTCGAAAGAGAGGAATACAAATATATCATAAGTAAAAAGAATAACTTTAATGAATTTTAATGATTTGGTCAACTTTAAATATAAAACCTGTTTCATCTTCAAATTGTTCTGCTAAAGAAGAATATGCTGCCACACTTCGTGGTCTTTGTTTATTGGCAACACAGGCATAATACTTATTAAATCCATTCAAACCATTTTCATTTTTAAAAATTTCGATGGTTTTTTTCAATTGGTCTCTTGCTTTCCCAAGCCAACCACTACTATCTCTATCTTTTAGTTCCAAGAATAGGAGAGTAACATCATATTGTAACATTCCATCGCATCTACTCTCACGTTCACCGTTTGCTCTATCTATTTCAATACAATTGTCAATAGCTGTAAATAACACATCTTTACACTGTTGGTTGTCAACCCAAGCAATCCAATTCTCACTTTCGGCAAAATCCAAATAGGCGGGATTCCTGTCTGGTGGTGGGTCATCACAAATACCGAATACATCAATATTTGTATTTTTAGAACATCCCAACTTATTAAAATCTATTGCCATCCTTTTTCTATTTCTTGTAGCTGAGCAAAAAATTGATTCGTTTCCGATAATTGATCGTTTAAAAAATTTTCGTCAGATGGAAGCCCTTTATAGTCGGCAAGTTTAGAGATAGTGCCATCCAACTCATTCAATTGATAAATAATTAAATCTTCAGGTTTAATTAATGATTTAATATTCACGATTTCATTTATTTTACTATCAGAATCCTTTTTTTCGTCTGACAATTTCTGTCTTACTTTAAATGCCTTTATTGCAAGCGTTATATAGTTGATTAAATAAGGACTATGTGTTGTAATAATCAGCTTATTACCGGTACTCATATTATTAAATTCTACCAAACTATTTAATATAGCTCTTTGAGATGTTGGAAATAGATTTTGCTCCGGCTCTTCAACAATATTAATGAAACTTTTGTTGTGATATCTGGCATAGACTTTATTTAATTCTATATTCAAATTTTCTTTTGCAATTGATTTATCCATTACAATATTTGCTAACTCATTGTTTCTTCTTATTAATTGATTGACGCTAATGTTTGGATTCGAATCATCGTCTGCATACAAAATAGAATTTGCAAGATTTCTTGAAACAATAAATAGTGGAATTGTAGATTGTAGTCCGCTTGAGGCTTCAAGAAGGTTAATTTGATAACCTTCACCAATTACATAAGAAACGTCTATATCTTCTTTATATGTATAAGAAAATTTTTTGAATGGCAATTTTAAGATTTCCCCTTTTAATTCAATATTTGCTTTTTTTACTTCTTCCCCAAATGTACTTAAAGCATCAGGAAGACCGGTAACATCATATGCGCTTTTTATTGTACTTAAAATATTCCGCTCAGATGGCACATACATTATTTTTGGAACAATATAATTTCTATCCTTTATTTCATCAAATTTTAAAGGCTCATTTCTAATAATTATAATACGGTATAAATTTCCTATATATTCTATTTCCATATTAGGTAGAATATAGTTTTTTATACCTTGATACATCAAGCAGCGATGTTCAAACCAATTAAAATTTGTTGCCACTCTATCTAAATCACCCCTATTTTTAGCTTTTTCCAACCATATACAAGTGGCAATAAGTTTTGCAACAGTACTTTTACCACTACCCTGATCGCCGATAAACACTGTAACTTTCTTTATATCCATCCAGCCATTATTTTCATGATAGCCTTCCTTTATGGGTCCGAAATTTTTTATTCTTATTTTACTCATAATTACAAAATTTCTTCAAAGATTTTAGCTCTATCTATTGAAAATTAAATTTTAAATATGCATATTTTATAAGCATATAAAAATATATAATTATTTTCATACATAAATTTGTATCAAAATAGGTATAAAACACCTTAAAGATACAAAAATAGTTAGGTATTTAGTTATTATAACCTAAATCAAAAAATAAACTTTTTAACGTCTAATTTTTAAAAATACCATCTCCACCACTATAGTCAACTGCCTAAAAGCTATACCGGCAAGACTTATAGTTACAAAAAACTTATTGCCAATCATCTATATGCAGTAAGTTAAAAAAATCGGACTCTTCAAATTCATGTACTTCACCGGGTAATAAATTATCAATAGTCATATCTTCAATAGAAAGCCTTATTAGCCGTCTGCATCTATGCCCAACGGCAGAAACCATTTTTCTTACCTGATGAAATTTCCCTTCTGTAAGTGTTATTGTTAGCCATGTATGGGGAATATCTTCTCTAAACAGAAAGCCATCGTTGCATAGTGTTTCCGGCTTATTTACAATATGAACATCGCAAATGCCGGTAGTATAATATTCCCCACCTTTTACCCTTATGGAAACACCTGTACGCAACACTTGTAAATTAGCAGCAGATACCACATGGGTTACCTGTACCAAATAGGTGCGTTTATGTGGTTTTGAACCTTGAAATAATAATTTTGTTACTTTTTTATTGGTCGTTAATAATAATAGGCCTTCGCTAAGATTATCTAACCTGCCAATTGCATGTATGCCTTCCGGAAATTCAAAATCTATATCACCTAATAGCCCTACCTTATCCGGACTTATAAACTGGGAAACCATGTTTACAGGTTTATAAATACCAAAATAACGGTGTGCTGCTTTATCCATTTAGTTTACTTAATAAATTATGTTTAAGATTGATGATTTTTAAGAATAAAAAAAAGTGCCACTATTGAGGCACTTTTTTTATTTAGATTACTTTCATTTATCTATTTAAAGAGAATCTTATTAGCTTATTTTCATTATTAGAAATGATATGTAATAAGTAGATTCCGTTTGGTAAGTTAGTATCGATAGAAATTTTCTTATTTAAAATAGTATTATTTATTGTTACTATATCGGTATAAATTACTTGCCCAATAACATTGGCTATTTCTATCGTTAGTTCATTGTTTAGTATTTGGGTGCCTTGTAAGGTAAATGTACCTTTATTGGGATTAGGAACTAAGACTATTTCGCCTGCACTTGTATTTATTTCATTTACACCAACATTTGCAGGTGTTACGGTAGCATAAGCATTTCCTTCTGCACCTGGGCATCTGTCGCTACCGGTTACTATACAATTTACATGTTTTATAGCAGTAACGCTATCCAAAACATAAGTTGAATTGGTAGCATAAGGAATAACAACGCCATCTATTACCCATTGATAAGTTGGGCTTGTGCCACCACCTGTAACAACTGCTGTAAGTGTATCATTAAGACCAATTGTAACCAATAAACCCGGATTTGCCGTAATGGTTACCGATGGCGGTGAAACTGGCTGTACTATCATTTTAATACTATTACTTAATGCAGAAGGGACAACTGCACAAGGTGAATTACTTGATAAGATGCAAACCACACTGTCATGATTATAGGCAAGGCAAGTATAAGTAGGCCCTGTAGCTACATATACACCATTTTTTATCCACTGAAAAGTAGGGGCAGTGCCACCATAATGGCTATGTGCTATATAAGTAACAACCGTACCTGCACAAACAGTATCATCGGGGCTTACGGTAATTGTTATCGATGGAGTTTCATTTGTATCAACTGTCATAAGATGGGCAGGGCTTAATACGGTATCGGGCAATGCACAGTTGGCATTACTTGTAAGCTTACATACTAATAGGTCTCCATTTGCAGGCATATATACAAAAGGATTAGCCGTAGAAACATTTACTCCGTTTACTGTCCATTGATAAACAGGGCTTGTACCTCCGTTTGTAGATGTAGCAGTAAAAGTAGCTGATTGAAACAAACAAAGAGTATCACCTAATGCACCATCTGTAATGTGTAGCGTAGGTAATACGGTTGGTATAATGGTCATTGTAATAAAATCGGTAGCCGCTGTTGCAGTGGCACAAGGATTGCTTGGGGTCATAATAACCGTAACAACATCGCCAGAAACCGGAATATATGTAAATGTTTGATTGATACCGGTATTAATACCATTTACTTGCCACTGATATGCGGGAGCAGACCCACCATTAGTAGGATTAGCAGTAAAAGTAGATGGGACACCTTCGCAACCTACTGTACCTAAGCTTGAAGAAATAGTTACACCCGGTGTAGAAACAGCATCTACAGAAACAACAAAAGAAGTATCTGTAACCCCACAAGCAGAGGTAATGCTATAATAAATGGTATCTAAACCAATTGAAACAGGTGTAATATCACCAATTGCCGATATGGTTACATTTGCATTACTTACAGACCAAACACCACCACTAACGGTTTCGGTATAATTATATATACTGCCTAAACAAACATCGGTAGGCCCTGAAATAGAACCTGTTGCCGGGGCTGCACCAACAGTAATGGTAAGCGTAGTAAAAGTAGAGCCACAAGCATTACTTACAGAATATGTAATATCTGTAGTACCCACAGTAACTCCTGTTACATTACCAAAAGCATCCAGATTTACATTCGCATTAGAGCTGCTCCAAGAACCACCTGTAGTAATATCAGATAGGGCAATGGAACTACCTATACATACATTGGTAGAACCTAAAATTGCAGTTGCAGATAATTCTACATTTAAAGTTGCTGTAGCTGCCGTAGTACCGCAAGCATTAGAAAGACTATAATAAATAGTTGGGTTGCCTTGCCCTGTACCTAAAACATTTCCAAATGCATCTACAGTGGCTAATGTTACATCACTACTCATCCATGTGCCACCTGCGGGAGTATCTGTTAGTGCTACAGAACTACCAACACAAATACTTAAAGTACTGCCCGTTATTAAACCCGGATTAGGTATCGGATTCACAGTAACATATATTGTATCAATAGAAGAAGCATACCCATCTGAAATTTGAACAGTAAATGTATCTAAGCCGCTAAAACCGGGGTTAGGTGTGAAATACATACCTGTAGTAATTAAATTTCCTCCATTTGATGTACCTATTGTAGTAGCATTTGCTGTACCATTTGAGGGTCCGGAAAGTAGTGTCCAAGTTTCAGATTGATTATTATCTGAATCGGTAATAGCAAGTAATGCATTTATGGAATCTCCTACTATATTTTCGCATACAGAATAGTTTTGACTACTTCCACCAGTAAAATAGGGGGTATGGTTTGCATAAACGAATCTGATACGGTTATTGTTGGCATCAGATATATAATAATTACCATTAGGTAAAACAGCAACACCAAGTGGGGTATTAATTTCTGCTGAAGTTGCTAATAAACCATCTCCAAAAAATGCACCTGTACCATTTCCTGCTATGGTATTAATTGTTCCGGTAAAATCAATCATTCTTATACGGTTGTTACTTGCATCGGCAATATATATATTATTAGATGCATCTAATGCAACACCGACAGGGGTATTTACATTTGCAGTATTAGCAGGACCTAAATCGCCAGAAAAGCCCGCAGTACCTGTACCTGCAATAGTTGAAATTCTGCCGGTAGCAATCGTAACCTTACGAATACGATTATTACTCATATCTGCAATATATATATTACCTGCTGCATCTAAAACAATACCTCTTGGATTATTAATTTTTGCAGTATTAGGTGGAATGCCATCTCCATTATAACCGGCAACACCTGTACCGGCAACAGTAGATATTACACCTGTACCAACTGTAATTTTACGAATACGAGCACCTGTACCTTCCGAAATATAAACATTATTTGCAGCATCTAAAGCAACAGCACGCGGATTATTTAATCTGGCTGTGTTAGCAGCAATACCATCACCATTATAACCCGGAACACCTGTACCTGCAATAGTTGAAATGTTACCTGTTGCATTATTTACTTTTCTTACTCTATTATTAAGTGCATCGGCAATGTAAACATTACCTGCAGCATCTACTGCAACACCTGTAGGATAATTTAGATTGGCTGCTATAGCTAAGCCGCCATCGCCGCCAAAACCGGCAGTACCATTACCGGCTATAGTAGAAATTATACCTACAGGTGTAATTTTACGTACCCTATTATTAGTAGCATCTGCAACATATAAGTTTCCGGCAGCATCTAAACATATTCCGTAGTTATAATTAAATTCTGTATTTAGTGCAATACCGTCTCCTATCCAACCTGCAGTTCCGGTTCCGGCATAAGTTCCTATAAGCATAGTTTGGGCATTCGTATTATTTACGAATGCTGAAAAAACAAACAATGCTATTATAAATAATAGGCTTTTTTTCATAAAATGTATTTGAATGTAAAAGTATAGATTTTTTTAGATTTTCTAACACATTAATTCAGCAAAATTTAGAAGCAAATGCTCATTTGTAAAAAATTTTTCTTACATTTCAACTTCAAGTTAATATATAATATCTCTATTTGCAAATACCATTCGTTTATATTTAATTAAGCATATTGCTTTTTTATATAAACATGGAGTCTTGCTTTTTTAAAGCTAACTTTTTACAATTCCAATTTCACTTTGCTTTTTACATAGACGAAGTATGTACCTGTTTTGTGAGTAATACTAACTATATTTTTATTTAAATATAGTATGAAGTTTATATAATAGCTTATTGTATTAAGCATTGCGTTTTTTTATTATTTTAACTTAGTATATTTGCAATCTATGGAAAAGATAGAATTAATCAACTACAGATGTTTTAAACATCTTCCCTTATCTTTTAAAACCAAAGTAAATTTACTTATAGGCGACAATGCAAGCGGCAAGACAACACTTATGCGAGCTTTAAGTGCTGTACTCAATTCATTTTTCATAGGTTATAGTGATGAAAATACACGATTTTTCGGATTGTCAAAAGATGACTTTACAATTGCACATACAAACACCGGTTTAGCAAATGAATTGCCTATAACTATAAACTTTAGAATTTTTGGAATAGATGCAACTTTGGAACTTCGCTCGAAAAAAGGACGGACACTTCAAACACCTCTTCTCCCTATTGCTTATTTTGCAAATAAACTTTACGAGGAATTATTTAATGACCATTATCAACAAATAAATCCACTCCCATTATTTGCGGGTTTTTCTACTAATGATATTCACAGTAGCCGTAAAATTTCTCCTGAACTTTTTAAGAAATATGACCATAAGCCATCCTTTGGTTACTATGAATGTTTACAAGGTGATGGCTTTTTACCTTACTGGACAAAACGTTTACTTATTTTAAAAGAAGCAAATAAGGGGGCAATTGAAATTGAAAATGTAACCGAAGCTATTAAAAATGCTTTAGGACAAAGTGGGTGCAATATAATTTCTAATATTAGTATTCGGCATAATCAGGGAAAAGTATATTACATTTTTACAGACAGTAGGGAGGTTGACACTGAAAACTTATCGGATGGTTATACAAGATTAGTAAATATTGTAGTAGATATTGCTTTTCGCTGTGCCCTTTTAAATGGGGGGCTTTATGGTTCGGCAGCATGTCTATTTACAACAGGTACTGTATTAATTGATGAAATTGACCTCCATTTACATCCTACATTACAATCTGTAGTTTTAAATGGGTTACAAAGAGCCTTCCCAAGTCTTCAATTTATAGTAACCACCCACGCACCAATGGTTATGACTGGCATACCCGTAAACAATGATAATATCATATATAAACTTAGTTATACAGAAGCTAATGGATACCAAGCCACAACAAAAGAGTTATATGGACTTGATGCATCTACTATTATGGAGTTGGCTCTAAATACAATTCCACGTTCTAAAGAAGTAAAAACCCGACTTGATAATTTATTTGATTTAATTGATAAAGAGCAATATACAATTGCAACTGATATTTTAATTAAAATGCAACACGAATTTGGAGATAAACTACCTGAATTGGCAAAGGCGGAAGCAATGTTGAATTTTTTAAATATAGATAATGATAAAGATTAATAAAAGTAAGGAGCCGATAGCTTGGACAGAGAAAAAATCTACACCCGGCTTTACAGAATATGAACCGATTTCTGAATTAAGAAATGCATTACTTGAAGAGCAAGGGTATATATGTGCATATTGCATGCGTAGAATCCCTGTAAAAGATACTAATATAGATGCTACCTCAAAAATTGAACATTTGAAGTCAAGAGAAGATAGGGCTGATTTGCAATTAGACTATAATAATATGGTTATTTGCTGCCCGGGGAATATGGATAATGAACCCCATTGCGATAATCTAAAAGGAAGAAATAGTATTACTTTCAATCCATTTACCGATAATTTACAAAACACTATAAAATACAAAAGTAAAGATGGAAATATTTATTCAACCAATAATATCTGGAATGAGGAGATAAACAATATGCTTAATCTTAACCATAGCTATTCAAAAATAAACCG
This sequence comes from uncultured Bacteroidota bacterium, assembly GCA_903929195.1. Taxonomy (GTDB): domain Bacteria; phylum Bacteroidota; class Bacteroidia; order Chitinophagales; family Chitinophagaceae; genus CAIYTT01. The sequence continues at coordinate 23,593 of CAIYTT010000221.1, read as the reverse complement.
TAAAAAAGCTTTAGATGGCATAATTGATACTTTAAATTCCAAAGGCTGGAATAGAGGATCTTTAGCTAATCAATTAGATATATGGAGTAATCTTGATGCAAAAGGCAAATTAAAACCTTATTGCGGAATAGTTATTTGGTATTTACAAAAAGGATTAAAGCAAAAGCACACGGCTATCTAAAAATCAGCTACTATTCCCAACAGTTACTCCCCTAATTTTATTTACTCGTACCTTTGACCCTATATATGCAACACGAATTTCTTAGGTATAGTTGCCAAATGGCATTGCCCGGTTTTAACGAACAAAAGCAAATACTGTTACAAAAAGCAAAGGTATTAATTGTTGGTGCAGGGGGCTTAGGCTGCCCGGTAGCACAATATTTAGCTGCTACCGGTGTTGGTACTATTGGCATTGCAGATTTTGATACCATATCGGTAAGTAACCTGCATAGGCAAATTTTATATACCCCTATGGAGGTTGGAATGCAAAAAGCAATCGTAACTTGTAACAAATTACAAGAACAGAATCCTGCTATTTGCTTAATTCCTCATTGTGTTCGTATTACACATAATAATGTTTTAGATTTTGTGAATCAATATGATATAATTGTTGATGGCACTGATAATTTTGATACCAAATATTTACTAAACGATGCCTGTGTAATAGCAGGAAAGCCATTAGTGTATGGTTCTATATACCAATATGAAGGGCAGGTAGCTGTATGGAATAGTATGAATAAGGACGGTAGTAGAACTCCCAATTACAGAGACTTATACCCTGAAATAAATGCTGCAACTATCCCGGATTGTGCCGAGGGAGGGGTAATACCTGCATTGGCAGGTATTATTGGTTGTATGCAAGCTAATGAAGTTATTAAAATAATTACAAATACAGGCGAATTACTGGCAGGTAAGTTATTGATTTTTGATGCCTTAACCATGCAAAGTCATCAGTTTTTTATTGGTAATGTAACAAATACACAAATTACCAATTTAGTGCATTCTGTAAGTGTACCTACAATTAGCTGTAAAGAATTTAAAACACTGGTTACAAAAGGCGATTATGTACTAGTAGATGTACGCAAAAAAGAAGAAAGAGCCTTATTTCATATTGGTGGCATGCATATACCATTAGCAGAACTAGAAATGCATATTGAGAAATTGAATACTTCATTACCGGTTATTATCTATTGTGCATCGGGTAAAAGAAGTGCAGAAGCTGTAAAAACAGTACTAAAACAGTTGCCAAAATTATCTATTTATTCTTTAAATGGTGGTACGAAGGCATGGCAAGAAGAAATGTAATTGAATATTGACAGATATTATTTAATAATTTATATTATATTGTATAATAACTATATCTTTGTTGAAATAACGAAAAAATGAAAAATACCATACTCTTAATAGCATTCTTCTTTTCTTGTAGAACGATAACAGCACAGAAAATAAAAAATATAGATTATACCATTAAAAACAATCGTGCTATTATAAACTATGAACTCGTAGATTGCCCGGATAGTTTGGTTTGTAACTTAAAAGTAAAATTAAAAACCGAAACTGGAAATTATTTACAACCTATAAGTCCGTATGGTGATATTACTAATGTTTGTAATGGTAGGCATGAAATCAATTGGGATTTTATCGATGATGAGCAGCAAAATTTTAACGGTAAGGAAATTGCAGAAATTGATATTGTTAGTACTACAAAGAAACTACCGGCTAAGGTATTTTCTTATGTTGAACAAATGCCCAAACCTGATTTTGATTTGAATGAATATCTAACAGAAAATTTGAAGTATCCGGTAAGAGCCCGTATGAAACATTTGGAGGGTAGGGTTGCAATTAAGTTCGTTATTAATGATGATGGTTCTGTTAGCGATGCAACACTAACAAAAGGAATTGGTAAGGAGTGTGATGAGGAGGCGATGCGAGTAGTTAAAGCTATGCCCAAGTGGAAACCCGGAAAGCAAAATGGTAAGTATGTAAAAGTATATTTTACACTGCCCATACAATTTAGGTTATAGGTTTGAATTTAGGAGTAAAATGCATCTTTTTCAAAAGATGTTTAAAAAGTATAATAATTATGTACTTATGAAATACCTAAAAATTTATTAGTTTGTATCTTTCATTAGCCATTCTTCAATAATTTGTTGGTCAAGGTTAGCGTACTCTGCCGTTGCTACAACCCAACCCTTATTTATAAATACAATTAGAGGGAACGAGCCATGCGTATAGAATAAAAATGGGTCTCTTTCCATTCTTGAATAGGGTATATCGCTTGCTTTGCTTTTATTCCAAAAGTCGCTTAAATCACTTTTTGTGCCTCCTATAATAAAATAAAAAGGCAACTTAGGGTTCTTTTTATGCATTAAATGCATTTTGTATGCTGCCATTTTACAATGTGGACAAGTGGGGCTTAAAAAAGCAACAATATATTTGTCTTCTGTCTGTTTTAATACTTGGTTGGGTTGTTGTGTTTCTATATAGGAGATTTCAGACAGATTCATCTGATATTTTTTATTTCGCAACCAATCAGGTTGATTATCGGGGAAACCAAATAATATAAACGGCAATAACAAAATTATAAAAAACACATCGGGAACAATCAGTTTTGCCCATTTCTGTAGCCATAAATTACTATACTTTATAAGTAAAAATAAGCTTATTAATAGAAACCCATTTTTTATTAATGCCTCAATTGGGGTCATCCTTACACTGTCGCCAAAGCAGCCGCAGTTTACATTATTACCAACAGTAGCCAGTAAATAAAACAAATAAATAGAAAACAGGGTGATTAATAAAAAGGCTGTTTTTAATATCCACTTATTTTTGCCGTAGAATTTTAGTATAATAAGCAGCCCTAAAGCTGTTTCTAATCCTATAAATATTCTTGTTGCAAACGCTGCTGTTACCCAAGAAACCGGCAGGTAATCTACAATTGTATATTCAAACAATTGTATAGGTATAACTTTAGTATAAGCTGAATATAAAAACAGACAACCGGTAATAATAGATACTATTAATAGTGCTATCTTTTTTAATTTACTCATTTCAGGAATTATACAAGTCAAAATTAATTCAATAATATTCTTCTTACAGAATTAAATTTATTTTACAAGTTTTTATTTTATTTTTACTTTTTAATAAAAATAAAATGTACTGTTTTATGAAGTATTTTATTGTTTTATTCGTTTTTTTAGTACAATTTTCTTTTTGTTATTCACAGGTAAAGAATTCATTGGCAGAGCAGGGTATTAAAGGAAATGTTATAGAACTTACCTGGCGAAAATTTATTGTTTCCGGGTCCGGGTCTTCTGCAGTTAATAAAATAGATACCAAAACTATTTTCTCTTACGATTCTTTAGGGTTTTTATCAGAACAACGAAATTTTATTGACGAGATGAAAGTGAGAACAACCAACAAATTTAATTATAACAATTATGGACTTAAAATTGAAGAACATACTTTTTATCCTGATGGTAGTTTATTAGAGAAATTTATTTATAAATATGATAATGCCGGTAATTTAATAGAAGAAATTGTATATAACGGAAAAGATACCCTAAAACCTGAAATGGTAAATAAATTTGACCCTAAAGCTAAAGAAGAACCTATAAATGATACCGATGAAGAGAAAATAGAAGCAGACCAAACAGAAAAAATAACAAGTTACGACAAATCAGGTAACTGGCTTAAAAAAACCATATACATGAATAAAGTACCGTTTGCGGTTGAAGAACGGGAGTTTACTTATTTTATTAAGCCATAGATATATTATACTCTATTTATTTTCCACTCATCTCTATGTTTTCTTAGCGGGTGTTCTTTAGATTTATTAAAAATCATTGCGCCGTTATTTCTACCGGCACGCTTTTCTTTTTGTAGGTCTGATGGCATGTTTTTTTCTTCCATGCAATCGGTACTACAGCAACCTTCTAACAGTATAGCACACTCTTCGCATTGAATAAATAGTAGGTGGCAACCGTCATTTTTACAATTAGTATGTGTATCGCATGGTTTGCCACATATATGACATTCAGATAGTATGTCTTCTGTTATTCTTTCACCAAGTCGTTCATCAAAAACAAAGTTTTTACCTTTAAATTTTATTGGTAAACCCTGTTCTTTGGCTTGTCTGGTGTATTCAATTATACCGCCCTCTAAATGAAAAACGTTTTTAAAACCATTATGTAACATATATGCACTTGCTTTTTCGCAACGTATGCCACCTGTGCAATACATAATAATGTTTTTATTTTTATCCTCTTTTAGCATATCTATTGCCATAGGCAATTGGTCTCTAAAGGTATCTGATGGAACTTCTTGAGCATTTTCAAAATGACCGACTTCGTACTCGTAATGATTCCGCATGTCGATAATAATAGTATCCGGTTTTTCAGACAGCTCGTTATAATCTTTGGCACTTAGATATTTACCGGTAACAGATGGGTCGAAGTTGCTATCAGTAATACCATCTGCAACAATTTTAGCCCTTATTTTAGCCCGTAATACCCAAAATGATTTTCCGTCATCATCTATGGCAATATTTAATCTAATACCATTTAGTTCGGGTGCAGAATTATATAATACCTCTTTAAAATCTTGAAGCTTACTTTCGGGTACACTAATTTGTCCATTTATGCCCTCATTCGCAATATAAATTCTACCAAAAACATTAATTTTAGTAAGTGCTAAATATAAATTATTCCTGTAATTTACTGTATCGGCAATATTAAAATATTTATAAAAAGAAACAGTAATTCGTTTTTCTGTTTCAGCTAACATTTTTTCTTTTAATTCTTTATTATTTACTCTGTTGTGCAACATTCTGATTACTATTATTTACTACAATACGTACTATACTAATGCAAATTTACTGAAATTTGATTTTATAGAATTGATAAAAATAGTTTTTATTTATAGTTTATATAATTTTATTTATTCAAACTGATATAAATCATGTATAAATCAAGTCTCTTTTCGTTTGATTTTCGTAATTTTGCATTCTAAAATATTTTATGAAAGAAGTATATATAGTTTCTGCCGTTCGTACACCGATTGGTGGTTGGGGTGGTTCTCTGAAAGATTTTTCTGCTACTAAATTAGGTTCTATTGCTATTAAAGGTGCAATTGAAAGAGCCGGAATTAATGCAAGTGAGATTAATGAAGTTTATATGGGTTGTGTATTGCAATCTAATTTAGGGCAAGCACCTGCTAGACAGGCGGCACGTTTTGCCGGTGTGCCAGACAATGTACCTTGCACTACCATAAACAAAGTGTGTGCCAGCGGTATGAAAGCTGTTATGTTGGGTGCACAATCTATAATGCTTGGCGATGCAGATACTGTTGTAGCCGGTGGTATGGAAAGCATGAGCAATGTACCATTTTATAACGAAAACATGCGTTGGGGTAATAAATATGGTAATGTTACAGTTATAGACGGCTTATCTAAAGACGGGCTTATAGATGTATATCATAACTATGCTATGGGCGTTGCTGCCGACCTTTGTGCTAAAGAATATAATATAAGCAGAGAAGCACAAGATGAATATGCAATAAATAGTTATAAAAGAAGCCAAAAGTCTTGGGATGAAGGCTTTTTTAATAATGAAATAGTACCTGTTGAAGTACCGCAAAAGAAAGGCGACCCCATTTTAATAACAAAGGATGAAGAGCCTTGGAATGTAAAATTTGATAAAATACCGGGCTTACGTCCTGCATTTACTAAAGACGGTTCTGCAACTGCTGCTAATTCCAGCACAATGAACGATGGTGCAAGTGCTTTGGTATTAATGAGCAAAGAAAAAGCCGATGCTTTGGGAATAAAACCAATTGCTAAAATTTTAGGCTTTGCCGATGCCGAACAAGCACCTGAATGGTTTACAACAACACCTTCTATTGCAGTACCTAAAGCAATTGCAAAAGCAGGTTTAAAAATTGAAGATATTGACAAATTTGAACTAAACGAAGCTTTTAGCGTTGTATGTTTAGCTAATATGGAAATAATGAAATTAGATGCCAATAAAGTAAATGTTAAAGGTGGTGCTATTTCTTTAGGACACCCATTAGGCTCAAGTGGTTCTAGAATTATAGCTACACTTTTAAATGTACTTAACGACACAAACGGAAAATACGGTGTTGCCGGTATTTGTAATGGTGGCGGTGGTGCAAGTGCTATTGTTATAGAAAAAATATAATATTTCTTATATAATATTTGAAAAGGTTCATGACTTTATATTAGTTATGAACCTTTTTTATTTATTGGGGGTAATATGCCAAAAATCAGGTTGTCAAATTCTATTAACCGACAGGGGTAGGTGGCAAACACTAATAATGGCGAAAATCTCTTCATTTAGCATTGTCAAGAAAATGCCTTTAAAGAAGGAGTTCATTCTTACTTCCGGATTCCCCTGCGGAAAATCCGGAAGAACGAGGGAGGGGACGCTGTCAAACACCCAATAAAGGCATTAATATTCTCGTGTATAATATTTATACATGAGGAGCTTGTCATGTATAAATATTAGCCTTATTTTTGCATGATAAAGTAGTCATTTATAAACATTTTAATTGAAGAAAATAAACAAAATAGATACCGAAAAGGCATTTAATGATTTGCCTTTTTTGCCACCGGCAAAAGAAAAGATTGAAACAATAACCGTATTGCGCCAATTGGTTAAATCATCTGTAGCACTGGCTGAATTAAAAGGGCTTGCAAATACCCTACCCAATCAAAACATACTGTTAAATGCCATCATTCTGAAAGAAGCAAGGGCAAGTTCTGAAATTGAAAATGTTATAACAACTCACGACAAATTGTATCAGGCATTATCAGCAAAAAACACTCAAATAGATGCGGCTACAAAGGAAGTGTTGCGCTATAGGGAGGCTATGTTATTTGGGTTTCATATCATTCAGAAGAGAGGCTTTTTAAATACCAATGCCTTAATAGAAATACAAAATATCTTGGAAGAAAATAATGCCGGAATCCGAAAATTACCCGGCACAGCATTAAAAAATGCTGCAACGGGAAAGGTTATTTATACGCCTCCGGATGATTATGATACAATACTCCGGCTTATGAAAAATCTAGAAGAATACTTAAATGAAGACAATGATATTTCGCCATTAATTAAACTGGCAGTTCAGCACTACCAGTTCGAAAGCATTCATCCTTTTTATGATGGCAATGGCCGAACAGGGAGAATTATTAACGTGCTATACCTTATTCTTCAAAAGCAGCTTGAAAGTCCAATTCTTTATTTAAGCGACTATATAATTGATAACAAAGCAGACTATTACAGGCTGTTGCAAGAAATACGCCTGAAAGATAATTGGGAAGAATGGATAATATACATACTAAAAGGAATTGAAGTTACGGCAAAAGAAACCATTAGTAGGATACAGGAAATAAACAAGCTTTTTATAAAAACACAAGAAAAAGTAAAGAACGATGCAGAAAAATTATATAATAAAGAATTATTAGAACTTTTATTTGAGCATCCGTACAGCAAAATTGATTACCTGATTGACAGGCTCAAAATTTCAAGAATTACTGCATCCAAATATCTTAAAGAGTTAGAAAAATTAGGAATATTACAATCAAAAAAGGTTTGGAAAGAGACATTATATATACATACAGAGCTATTTGATATTCTTAAAAGATAAGATAGTAGGAGTTTCATTCACCAATGGATGAAATCTCGGTTGATTCGGAAGCGGGACGCTTCCATCTAATAAGGACGAAGCGAGACTCTTCGACCAGCTTGGGTTATACATACAAATAATGTTATTGTATATTTGTTGGTGAAAACACCAACAAAGGCTGAAAGGCTGAATTTTTCATTATATTTGTTTCCTAAAACAAAAGCAAATGAAAAATTATATTTTAAGTTTAGGCTTAGTCCTTTCTTTTCTTGCGCCGGCTAAGGGGCAGATGACTTTAGATAATACATTTTCAGGTACTCAAATTTGCCAAATAGAAGTAGTAAACCTAAGTTTATCAGGCAAAAAATTCTCTGTAGTTAGGGGTCAGTCCCATTCATCTTCTCCTGATACTATTTTTTATTATAATATGGATTATAGCTTTTGGAAGAAAATTATATGTCCTTCAGTTCCGGGTTTTTTCGGAGATTTTTACTACTCGTCGTATTTAAATGCAAATTATGTTAGTTACGCGTCTGAGACGCTTTTTAATACAGATAGCTTATTAGAAGTAGCTGTAAGTTATACAGATTCTACGAATCCTCTCATGGGTAAGGTATTGATAATTAATGAAAATGGATTAATAGTTGATTCAATTCCAAATGTATATGACTGTGAATTTATAGTTCACAGTATTAATTCTACAACTTTTAAAGCTACGGTCCTAACGCCTACCGGTCCCAAAGTTTACAGCCTTCCGGGTACTCTCCCCTGCGACCCATGCAGTAGTGGCACATTAGGCCTTGCCAAAACCGAAGAAAAACCCACCAATATACTCCCCAACCCAATACCCAACCCATCTAAAAATGAAGTAAAACTAAGTTTCACCCTGCCCGATGGTGCCACACGGGGCATTATAGACCTTTATAGCTCAACCGGGCAAAAGGTAAAATCGTTTACGGTAGATAACCGTTTCGGTTTTATTATGCTGGATAATACCCAACTACAAGCCGGTATGTATTATTACAACCTCACTGTTAACGGCGAGGTGAGCTCTACACAGAAGATGGTGGTGATAAAGTAGGGTTTGTCTTTTTTTTCTGAATCACTGATTAAACGGATTTCACCGAATTTGACTTTTTTCTGAACAATAGCTACTACGCAAAAACGATAGCTCACAAGGCAAAACGCTTTAAAAATCATAATCCCGAAGGGATGACATTATTATAGAAATGTTATTCAAAATTTGTTTTGAACCCCGAAGGGGTGACATTATTTTATAATGCCACATCAAATAATGTCACCCTTTCAGGGTTTTATTAGTATTTGCATATTATTCTATAATAATACCATCCCCTATGGATTGAAAATTGCAAAAAATGAAGAAATACGTTTTTTAATGCACCTGCCCTTCATTTTTACTTTTTTATTTTTTACTTTTTATCCTGCCTTTGTTGGTGTTTTCACCAACAAATATTATAAAATTATATTTTTGGTGAAAACACCAACCCGGACGGTTATACTTTATTAGTGGCTTTATTTGTAAAAAAACCATTTACTTCTGCTCTTCATTATACAACATAATATCCCCTTTTTCTTCAGGTGCCGGTTCGTCATCATTATAAAAAGCAATGCAATGAAAAATAGCAGTTTTTTCTTTATCTAATTTATCATGTAGCATATACGATAAATATTTTATTTCACGGGTGTAAACATCAAAATGGTTTCTCGCTTTTACATTCAATATATATCCTCCTGAATGATACAAACCACCATAATTTGCTTCACTTAACCAAATTTTAGAATAGCTCTTACCTTCTTTTTTTATAACATTACCAAATAAATCTTTTAACTCCTTTATAAATACAGCTTTATCCATGTTGAAAAGTATTTTACACAATTAATAAAATCACTAACCGTTTGTTCGTTTTTGCCACTTAAATATCTTACATCTTCCTTCCATTTTCTAATTGTTGACCAATTATAAAAAAATTCTGCATCGTTCAATATTTGTACATATTCGTTATAAATACCTGATAAAACAAACAATTGTTCATAATTATGTACTTTGTACGGTTTTAAAATACTGTCTTCATTAATGAATTTATCTCTGTTACCAAAATCAAAAAAATTATCGATATTAAGCGTTTTACTAATCCTTGCCTTCAAAAGTAATTCAACAGAATAACCAGCCATATTATAAACCGAATCGTAAAAACCGTTTATAAACAAACATTCAGCTTCGCTAATTTTATTGTCTGAAAGCGAAACAATAACTTCAAGATTATTCAAATGAATACTTTTTACAAAGTTACAAAATATATTTTTCCTTTCTCATACATCTTGTACCCTATGTTAGTGTTTTATACTGCACATCTACACTCAAATGCCATTATAATCTCCCCAAAACCACCCCCCTCAATCCACCTTCATCATCTGTTTTAGCTGCACTATTATTTGATTTACATCAAAATAAATGCCTTTTAAGCCATCCATATTATTTGCTACTCGCAAAAAGTCGCATTAGTTTTCTGTGGTAACTTCTTCGCCGGTAAAATCAAAACCCAAGATAGAAACGATGGCATATTCATCGCCTACTTGCAACACATGGAATGCAGATTTTTCTGTTTTGCCGTCTCCGGTTGCTAATATGGTTTTTATAAGCATTTCTAAACGTGTTCTGTATAAAGATGCATTATATTCATCATTTATATTATGATATGCCACAAACAATAACTTCACTTTCTGTAGGTCGAAAGGGGCAGTTTGCATATAATTTTTTACTAAATAAATCAGCTTTTTCCATTCCGTTTGTGTTAGCTGGTCTTTATGCATTATTTGCCTTATAGAATCATTATAATAAGCACTACTGCCTTGTTCTATATAATTACTCTGAAAAAAGTAACCATAATAGAGCATTTTATAGTCATTGGCTTTTAAGGTAGTATCCATCTTTTGGTATCTGCTAAACAATAGAGGATAATAATATTCTGAATTTTTATCTTTCGTAAGTTTCTTTATTAAACTATAATCTGGCGATACATAGCTATTCTCTTTTGCTTTAGAGAAAAGAACACAGAAGGAAAACAATAGAATAAACAAACTTTTAGCCATGGCAATTATATAAATGAGAAACTTAAAGCAAAATAACGCAAATAAAGTTTTATTTGTATAAAACAATACGATTAATATTGGTTAGTATTTTTTAAATCCCAGTTTACGGTTTTAAATTGTTTATTATTTTGATATAGTAGTAAATATTCTTTTGCATCCTTTTTTAATATTAACTTATACCTATGTCCTGCATCTACCATATCTAATTTATAATCTTTTGTTTCTCTACTTGTGCAGCCTTGGTAATCGTACCACCACCAAGTACCCCATTGATTTAGGGTAACCTCTACTGTTGTATCATTTAATACATTTACATGTGCGCCATCGTTGGCAGTAACCATGTTATAGGCTGCAATGTCGTAAGCGGTATTCAGAATCTTTTTATCGTGGTATAGATTATAAAAGCCTACAAACTCGCAATTGGGCATAGCTCTAAAAATAATAGCACCATTTAAACAATAGGGCTCATTCAGAATTAATAGGATTTTATTGCCCGGCTCCGGAAATGTCTTTTCCATAGTTTTCATTATAATGCTCGATTGTCGCCAGTATAAATTCACTTTTATAGTAAAATATATATTTACCAAAGCATAAACTATAAGCAAGGTATAACGAATAACCCTATTCGGAATTTGTATTATGAATAGTACCAATAACATAAAAATAAAGGCTACCAAAACATAAGGGTATCTATCGGTAACAATCAATAGCAGATTGGGAAACCAATTCATGCTTAAAATAATCATTGGTATTAAACAACAATAAGTAAGTACGATTTTTAATTTTGTACCTTGCCTTAACTGTTTGTATCTAAAAACTGTAAATACTATTAAAGAAATAAAGAGAAAATAAAAAGCATATACAGCTAATTTAGAGTCTAAAAAAGTATATACATTATTCTTAATTCCGGGTTCAAAATATCTGCCAAAGAATAGAATGTGGAAAATATATTTCCAACTTTTACCGGCAAAGTCTGCCATTGTAAACAAGGTTGCATTGTGGGGTATCTTATTTGGGAATGCAAGCCGTAACCAAAGAAAATACAAACCGATACCAATCATTTCGGGTAGCAGGAAACCTAAAAAGAGTTGTTTTAGGTCTTCATTTTGTTTATAAAGAAGATAATAATAGATGCCTATACTGCTTACAAATAGGGGTGTAAGTATAAATAACTCTAACGAATGCGTAGAAAGAAGAAATACAATACCGGCAACCCAGGCATAAAGTACCTTTTTTGTACTTAGATATTGTTGCAAACAGCTAATTATTACTAATATAAATGTAAAAGCCAATAGAAAATGAAAAGCCGGTTTATAAATAACGGCTTCCGACACTTGTGGCGATATTAAAAACAACAATGCACCAAAAAAGGCTGCATATAAAGAATTTTTAATGCCTGAATCAATAAATAATTTTTTACATATTTTATATAATATAAAACAATTAAATACGTGAATCGTTAGGTGTAGCAAATGCCATGGGAACGTGGAAACACCAAACAGACGATAAAAACAATAGGTAACTAATTGTGTAAATTGGTATAACTCTGCCATTTCAGATATATTCCAATTAATATAGGAAACAAAATCTAAGGTCTTTACTTTTTCATACCATTCAAAGAAATCGCCCACCCAGCCGGCATTACGAGCAGGCAGATACATGATAAAAGCCAATAGCCAATAAAATATAAATATTGCAGTATTAGACTTTAAAAGTTTACCATTTTTATTAATATTTTTTAATTGCATTTTTTACTATTAAAACAAAAATAGGTAAAATACTACTTTATTGCGAATTCAATTGTATAATATCCGGTGCGGTAATAAAATTGCTTGAATATCTATAACGGATGTTTGTATTTAAAATTAGCTTAAATCCTTTCATATTATTAGGTGCTACCGGAAAAAAATAGGCTCGCAGTTCTATTGTTTCAAAAACCAAGTTTTCGTTCCTTGCTCGTAATCCGCCACCTAAACTGGCATATATTTTTGAATCGCTAAACTGCTGAAATTCGGGTGTAACAATAGCTACATCGCCATAAGCAAAGGGTGCAAAACGAAAACCATGAAATTTAAACTTTAAATAAAATGCTGTTTCCGATTGCACACTTATTCTTTTGGTACCATACACAGAATCGGACAGAAAACCTCTAATACCAAAATAATTGTCTATTCTTAAGGGTGCATAAATAAGCCTGTTATTTAGTTGGGTATAATTAATAGTTAGGTATTGCCTTATTTTAGTGCTATTAATAAATAATAAACGACTAATGCCGGTAAAACCAAATAAGAAACTATTGTCTTGCAGCTTATTATTATTTAAAAAGCCACCGGCTCGTAAATAGTATTGTATAAAATCTCCTTCTTTGCTAGTAATATAATCCGATATGCTTGTACCCGCATAAGGACGTACTAAATTCAATTGCCTTTGTAAGCCGGTTGTTACAGCTATATTATAACCATAAGGCAGGTCTTCGGTAGTTCCAAAACCATATACATACTGTGTTTTATAATAGTTTTGGCTAAAAAAAGTAATTTGTGCCAGTAAGGCACTTGTAGTATTATAAATAGGATTAAACGATTTTATTTGATACGGTGCATTTAAATAATCTCTATTAAAATACCTGATAGCTAAAAACCTACGGTCTCGAATACCATTAATAGACGAGGTTAGTTTTTTAATAGCAATATTATATCCCAACCATGCATCAAAAAGATTGTATTGATAAGCAAGAAAATTACTGTCGGGTGCATGATATAAATTATATGCCTGATTATGACTTATTGTTAAACCACCGGCTAATTTAAAATATGGAGAAACGAGGTTCCTGTTTAATGTAAAATAGCTTGCTGTTTCTTCCTTACCTGTAAGTCCATTACCAAGCATAGTACTATAACCTACTGTAGCATCTATAAACGTATGAAATAAATTATTTTTCCGGTATAAAAAACCTTTGCCTACTTCGGGAGTTCTATTGTAGTCAAATAAACTACTTAATTCTAACCTTTGCCCCATACCGGCAAGGTTTGTTTCAAAAACGTTTGTATTTATATGGTTGAAGCCATTAGAACCAAAACCACCGGCAATACTAAAGAGGTCTTTGGTATATACATAAACATCTACCGAATCGGGGTTATTCTTAATTGTATGTATTAAAATTCTGGAATCGGCAATGTATTCTACGGTACGCATAAAGCGTTCATTATCGGCTAAAATAAAGGCATTGAGTGGGGTATTTTCTTTAAAAAACAAATTGTCTTTTATTACAAACGGATGGGATTTTGTGTGTACTAATTTGCCTATTTTACCTTCAAATGAATTATCTCTTTTTGATGTATCACTAAAAGACCTGTCAAAATTAAGTACTTCAATAAATATGTGTCTTATAATTTTACCTTGATAAGGAATATAAGGTTTTTCACTTTTACCGCTTATAACACTAAAATCAGGTTTTACTTCCGGGTTCTTTTTTACTGAATTATAAGCTTGTTGAAAAAGGTTATTAATAAATTTATTTTGCGAAATAATAATAGTTTGCTGTTTGGCAGTATCCAAATGCTTCGTGGTCTGCCCTTCTACATTATTTATAAATAAGAAAAAGGTGATGGAAAATAAAAGTGTATAAATAAGCTTAAAGTACAAGTTGCTTTTTATACAATATTAAATAAAAATGTGGAATTATAAGCATTCTTAAATGATAAAATGCCTCTTTAAAACAGTTAATTTAATTTTGCCGGTGCTATTAATTCAAACTCCGGAATGGTAACCTCAAAAGTAGTTTTATCGTATAAATTTATGAAAATGTAGTTGCCAAACATTTTACCTAATTCCGTTCTTAAATTACAAGCAGATGTATATTGGTAGCTATCGTTGGCTTGTAAAACAGGCTGTTGTCCTATTACACCCTCCCCTTCTACAATTCTTTTAGTACCGTTACTATCCACAATATTCCAAAACCTGCTTAATAATTTTACGGGCATATTCGTAAGATTTTGGATAGTGATTCTATATGCAAAAAAGAATTCGCTATTTATTGGGTTCGATTGTTCTTGTAAATAAAAAGACTCTACTTTTATGCTTACACCGGCAGTAATTTTTTGTACCATCTTTGTGTTTTTAATAGTGCGAATTTATATGTTTTCAAGTTTATCTACTATTGGTTTTTATATTCTCCTTTAGCCAATTATTGATAATATCACCCTCATACCCTTTTTGCAATAAATAATTATAGATTTTGCCCTTCAATACCATTCCGTTTTTTTCTTTACTTAGCTCCTCTTGCTTTTTTTGTGCCAGATAACAAAGGGTAGTTTCGTATTCTATATCATCAATTTCGGTAAAAGCTTTTTTTATACAGTAGTCAGATATTTTGCGTTGCAGTAAATGTTGTTTTATCTTTACCCTACCCCACTTTTTCAATCTGAATCTACCCCTTGCAAATGCTCTTGAAAAACGTTCTTCATTTAGTAAATCTATTTCTATCAATGCTGCTATCTGTTCATTTACTTGGCTTGTATTAAAACCTAATTCGTAAAGTTTGTTTTTAACTTCGTAATGGCAACGTTCCTGATATTGACAATAATGAATAATTGCTGCGTTTTTTTCCATTTATAGTAATTAGTATCACCCAAATTTTCTTAAGCTAAAAGTGTTTTACCTACCCATATATACCATAAGTATTTGCACATCGCTTGGGTTCACCCCACTTATTCTACCTGCCTGCCCAATTGTTCGTGGTTTTATTTTAATAAATTTCTGTCTGGCTTCATTCGATATTGCATGAAGCTTTTCATAATTAAAATTCTCCGGTATCAATAAGTCTTCCAAGCCTGCCATTTTTTTTACCAATTCCTGTTCTTTTTCTATATAGACATCATATTTTACCTGTATTTCTACCTGTTCTAAAACTAAAGGGTCTCTTGTTCCTATTTTTTCAGCCAATTCAGGTATGGCATTTATCATTTCTTTTATACCTATACCCGGTCTCAACAATAGTTTTATAGCTCTTACTTTGTCTGTTAAGAGAGCAGAGTTAGATTCTTCTAAAAAATGATTGTAGGTTTTATCAATACTGAAATCGGCTAAAATTTTTTTTACCTCAGCTACTTGGTGTTGCTTTTCATTTACCAGGTTTAGCCTTTCTTCAGTTGCCAACCCTATATTATAGGCTAATTGTGTAAGTCTAATATCGGCATTATCTTGTCTTAATAAGGTGCGATACTCTGCCCTACTTGTAAACATTCTGTACGGTTCATCGGTACCTTTATTTATTAAGTCGTCTATCAATACACCAATATAGGCATCGCTTCTGCTTAAAACTATTGGCGATAAATCATTTATGCTTCTGTGTGCATTAATGCCAGCCATAAGCCCTTGGCAAGCAGCTTCTTCATATCCGGTAGTGCCGTTTATTTGTCCGGCAAAAAACAGGTTTTTTATCAGTTTTGTTTCAAGGGTAAATGTAAGCTGTGTAGGCGGAAAGTAATCGTATTCTATTGCATAACCCGGTCTAAAGAACTTACAATTTTCAAAACCAGGCACTTTTCTAAGTGCGTCAAACTGCACTTTTTCGGGTAGCGATGTACTGAAGCCGTTCACGTATATTTCTACTGTATTCCAACCTTCCGGCTCTACAAATAGTTGGTGTCTTTCTCTTTCGGCAAATCTGTTTATTTTATCTTCTATACTTGGGCAATAACGAGGGCCACTCCCCTTTATTCTACCTTGATACATTGGTGATTGTTCAAAGCCTGTTTTAAGGATTTCGTGTACTTCAGGACTGGTATAAGTAATCCAGCAGCAGCGTTGTGTTTCCGGTTTAATTTTTTCTATTGGCAAATAAGAAAAGCCAACTACTTCATCATCGCCATCTTGAATTTCCATTTTAGAATAATCAAGGCTTCTGCCGTCCACTCTTGGCGGAGTACCTGTTTTTAGTCTGGCTGTTTCAAAACCAAGTTCTACCAATTGTTCTGTTATTCCTGTTGCTGCTTTTTCGGCTATTCTACCGCCTCCAAATTGTTTTTCGCCAATGTGTATTACGCCATTAAGGAAAGTGCCGTTAGTAAGCACCACACTTTTAGCTTTAATTTCATGCCCCATACTTGTTTTTACGCCCTTAATTGTTCCACGTGAAACAATTAAGCCTTGTACCATATCTTGAAAGAAATCTACATTAAGAGTTTGTTCAAGCATTTCACGCCAAGTTTGTGCAAATAACATTCTGTCATTCTGTGTTCTTGGGCTCCACATTCCGGGACCTTTAGAACGATTTAGCATTCTAAATTGTATTGTTGACTTATCGCTTACCATACCGCTATAACCACCCATAGCGTCTATCTCTCTTACTATCTGTCCTTTTGCTATTCCACCCATTGCCGGGTTGCAACTCATTTGTGCAATATTCTGCATATTCATAGTAAGCAATAAAACTTTTGAACCCATATTAGCAGCAGCAGCAGCAGCTTCACAACCGGCATGTCCGGCACCTACAACTATAACATCGTATTCTAAAAACATAATAGGCAAATATACACCATAATACAAAACCGATACCCAAATAAACAAATATGCTTATAGAGCAACAAAATGTTTCACGTGGAACATGCTAAAGCCAAACCGTCAACATCACATTGTTCCACGTGGAACAAATAAACAACCCACACACAAGATGTTCAAAATAGGAAAATACAAATTCCAAATAAACAAACTCACATTGTTTCACGTGGAACAAACAACCTACCAAACAATACAAAATTTTTCACATGAAACAATCAATATATTGATAAGAAAAATAAAAGATTTCAGAATAAAATTAGGCTTAAATTTGCACATATATACAATACGATTGAAAAAATTAATACTATTTTTATGTGTAATTATTGCAAATAGCAGTACTTATGCACAACCATTAAAAAGAGAGTTACGTGCCGCATGGATAGCTACAGTAGCAAATATTGATTGGCCATCAACAAAAACTTTATCTTCGACAGAACAAAAAGAACAATTTATATTAAGATTAGATAAACTGAAAGATATAGGTTGCAATACCGTTATTGTGCAGGTAAGACCCAGTTGCGATGCCTGCTACCCATCAAGCAAAGAACCTTGGTGCCAATATTTAACAGGTACTCAAGGCACACCACCCATACCCTATTACGACCCATTAGAATTTATGATAGAAGAAACACATAAACGGAATATGGAGTTTCACGCATGGTTTAACCCTTTTAGAGCTTTGGTAAACTGCAAAGCAAACCCAAACCCAAGTAACCATGTTACAAAAAAACATAAAGATTGGATAATAAATTACGGAGATAAAGCCTACTTAGACCCGGGAATTCCCGAAGTAAGAGACTATGTAAATGATGTAATAATGGATGTGGTAAAAAGATATGACATAGATGCAATTCATCTTGACGATTATTTTTACCCATATAGAATAGGTAAAGTAAATTTCGGAGACAACAAAAGCTATCTTAAATATGGTAAAGGAATAGACAAAGATACATGGAGAAGAGAAAATGTAAATAAATTTATTAAGGAACTAAGCGTAGATATGAAAAAAGAAAAACCATACATCAAATTCGGTATCAGCCCATTTGGTGTATGGCGCAATAAATCAAGAGATACTATACAAGGCTCTGAAACAAAAGCAGGACAAACATGCTACGATGACTTGTACGCAGATGTAATTACATGGCTGAAAAACGGCTGGATTGATTACCTAATGCCTCAGCTATATTGGTCTCATAAAAACAAAGCTGCATCGTTTACTGTACTCTTGCCTTGGTGGCAATCACATTGCTATAACAGGCAAATATTCTATGGCTTAGGAGCCTACCAGGTAAGTAGTAGTAAAAGTGATTTTGACTTAAATGAGCTATTACAACAAATAAAAGACATACGGAGGAACACTAAAAATACAGGCTTTTCATTCTATAGTGCCATTAGTTTAGATAAATTAGGTAAGCCCATAAAAGACAGCCTAAATAACAGCTATACAAAATACCCTGCCTTCCCACCGGTAATGAAATGGATTGATAGCATACCACCAAATTCACCAGTACTTAAATTAACAGAAACTAAAAAAGAAACGAATTTACACTGGGAAGAAAACAACCCTAAAAATGAACCTTTAAAATATGCTGTTTACCGGTTTTTACAAAATGAAGAAATAAATATAGAACGAACAGATAGAATAATATCCTTACAACAAGGCACTACCTACACAGACAATGATATAAAATCTTGCAAACATTGCACCTATATAGTAACCGCATTAGACAGGCTTTGGAATGAAAGCAAACCAAGTAACAAAGTACAACCATAAACTAAAAACATGCATACACATACAGCAGACGGACATCATCACCACCATAACCATGGAAATGATAAAGTAATAAATAATGCTTTTATTATTGGTATCGTTCTAAACACCATATACGTATTAGTACAGTTTTGTACAGGCATATTTACACACTCAATGGCAATGTTAGCCGATGCAGGTCATAATTTAAGCGATGTAGCAAGCTTAGCTTTATCGTTACTTGCATTTAAGTTAGCAAAGAAAAAAAGAACCAATTCATTTACTTATGGTTATAAAAAAACCACAATATTAGCAGCATTAGTAAATGCTATTGTGCTATTAATAACAATAGGAATCTTTGGCTATGAGTCTGTAAATAGATTATTTCATCCACAACCCATAAATGGAGGTACAGTAGCTTATGTAGCTGCTGTAGGTATTGTAATAAACTTGCTTTCTGCACTCTTGTTTTTTAAAGATAAAGAACACGACATAAACACGAAGGGTGCATACTTGCATTTACTTACAGATGCATTAGTGTCTTTAGGTGTAGTAGTAGCCGGAATTATAATTAGTTACACAAAGTTCTATTGGTTAGACGGTGCTATAAGTATAGCTATACTTATAGTTATATTAATTGGTACTTGGCAGCTACTAACAAATAGCCTTAAAATGTCTTTAGATGCTGTACCCTCGCATTTGGTCTTTGAAAAAATAGAAAAAATAATAACAGAATTCAGTGGTGTTGAAAATTTACATCACTTACATATTTGGGCTATCAGTACTACCGAAAACGCTTTAACAGCACATGTACGTTTAAATGCAGCATTGAGTTTTGAAGAAAAAATAAAATTAATACAAGAAATTAAACATGAACTGCAACACAATAATATAAACCATGCCACAATAGAATTAGAGAGTATAGAGCTACCATGTAAAGATGAACATTGCTAAACAAGCACGCTATTTTCTAATAAATACTTTAGTACCTATACCTACAAAAAGAAAGAGTTCGTCGATGTCTTTATTTTTTAAGGCAATACAACCGTCTGTCCAACCTACCCTTTTTTCTATTAAATCATCTCCTTTTTTCCAAATACCATGAATACCAATATTATCTCCTATTTTTATATTAGATGCTAATAAACCTTTACTCTTAAGCTCTGCAAATTTTGCCTTAATAGAATCATTGGGATAATTAATACCAATAAATTTATCATAATGAGAATTGGGGTTTTTACTCGTAACAAAAAACCAACCTTCCGGTGTATGCCTATCACCTTCCTTTAATTTATCTTCATTGGGCTTAGGTCCAAAGACAGCCTTATATCTTCTTATTATATTCTTTCTATAATAAACCTCCAGATTATAATTAAGTTTATTAACGATTATAAGAACAGAATCTTTGTTTAAAGTATCCGGATTTATAGGTCTATTCAACCACTTATTCTCAAAAGATGGTTTTATAATTGTTTCCGTAACTTTTTTACTTCCTATATAATATCTAATAGTGGAAACCGTATTCCCTTTAGCATCTTTATGTTCCTCCAACAATGTAATATCCCTTTTCTGAGCATTCAAAATAAAACTATTCAAAACAAAAAAAAGTAAGAATAGTATTCTACATCTAAAAAGAAACATGAAAAAGAAATTAAGCAATTTTAGACTTTTTATAAATAGGTACCGTACTACAAGGCTCGCCATACATAAGCGATTGAACAAGCGGGCGCAAAAGAGTTGTAATTTCCAAGTAAGCATATTCAGGAATTGCAATTTCGCCACAACCTTTTATTACTACTTTTTTATCTAAATATTCATGGGTATTTATAGAACTGATAGTACTAATAAATATTTTTTTAAAAAATTCATCTTTACTACCTAAAAAAACAGATTTTGCAAAAGGAGTAACACAAGAAGAAACAAGCATATAAGCCCAAACAGGGATAATAGCATCTGTAGAACAAAAGACAGAAACATATTTACCTGTGTATTGATTCCAATCAAAATTAGACAAGGCTAACCTAAAATCCTTTTCTTTAAGAATTAATTCTTTGAATAAAAAATCTTTAATATCGAAAGAAGCAAATAAATCAATATTAGGTATATATTCGGCTAAATCAAGAGTTATTAATTCGCTCTGTGCAACTTTATTAATAATGCTGTCCATAAAATGTTTTATACAAATTAGTGAACCTAATTTATAAAAACAAAATTAGTGAAATTATTATTAGGCTATTAAATATTACTATAAGTAAATAAAATGCAAGAAAAAAGAACTAAAAAGTTATATATTGTAGATTATACTGTGCAGTATAAATATCGCCAATAGAATCTACAACAGTAGCATTTGTTTGGGTTATTTTATTGTCTGCATCTATTACATAAGTTACATCGGTAGTATAGCCCGAACTGTTCATGTGTTTAACAAGGTGGTCGTTTTGATAAAAATTATAACCATATCTGCAAAAAGAATTCAGTTGTAAGTAATCCCCTGTTCTATTAAAATCAGTATAAAAATTAAAAACTAATGTACTGTCATTGCTAACTTGGGACGCACTTTTATAAAAATCGCCATTTGCAGAATAATATAAAGTAGAAATACCATCGTAATATGGGCTAAAACTTAAATAAGACTCTTTTGTAAGCAATTTACCGAAATAAGAATATTGCATGGTATCATAAGGCTCATAGCTTTCGGTAATTTGATTATAAGTATTAAAAATGAAAATAGCACTATCAATTTTATGCGAATTATTTACACCATAAACACTCTTATAAATACTATCGTGAGAATAAGTGAAATAAATAACTTGATTCGGAATTGAAGTATCGTTACTAGTAAACACAATCTGTGAAACTTGATTATTAGTGTTATAAGAAAAAGTATATTTATCAGTATAACTTCTTTGAGTATTTAATTGATGCAGTTTGCTAAAACTATATAACCTGTAATTTGCAGGTAATGGGTGCAAAGGAGTTGTTTTAGTACATGAAAAAAATGCACAAATACAAATAAACGATATAAAAAAAAGCAATAAATATTTTGACATACTATTTTATTGAAAGATTATAATGACAAAAATACAATAATTATAATAAAATACAACAGTTAGAAAATAAAAAAGATAACCTGATAATGCAATAGAAATTAATTGTAGTATCTAACAAAATCAATCAATAATTGTATCACCCCATCTACATGGTTCAATGTTACCTCATTTACTTTATCATATACATCATGGTAATAACCTTTACCACCGTTAGAATAAATAAAAAAAGATTTTACACCGGCTTCGGTAAATGGATAATGGTCGCTATTGGCAGCTTTACCTCTACTTTTTATAACAGGCACATAGTTATATTGCTTATTAAAATCTTGTAGAAGTTGGAATTGTGTAGGAAACTCCGTTGCATTAACAACTGTAACACCGTCAGAAGCATCGCCCATAATATCTATATTAGTAAGAAAAAACATTTTATTCAAAGGTATTAATGGGTTAGCTACATAAAAAGTAGAACCACGTAAACCCGGTTCTTCACCGCTAAATGCTATAAATAATACAGAATATCTGGGTATATGTGTAGAAAAATAATTTGCCAAATAAAGCATAGTAGCTACCCCACTCGCATTATCGCTGGCACCGGGAAACATGGTCGTATCTCCCATCATGCCCAAATGGTCGTAATGTGCGGTAAATACAAAAAAACTGTCTTTTAATAGAGACCCTTCTATATAACCTACAACATTTTCGTTGCGTACTTTCCTGTTTAAAACTGCTGTAACATCTGCATCAACTGTCTTAAATTTTTTAGGTATAGCCGATTCTTTAACATAGAAAACAGTAGATGGACAAGTATCTCTTGAAACAGACCAAGTAAGTTTTTCACTCATAGGTACAATAAATGCTCCTTTAGGTAAATTAAACCCTATCCTATCTCTTTTAATATTCATGTTTTTTAAGGCAATATCTAAATTTACAAATTTATAAACAGTAGCACCCGTAGTATCACACTTAACTAATGCATTTTGCCAGTCAACTAAATCTTTTACTTCTTCTACATCAAAATCTTCAACTTTAGCATTCTCTAATTTGATACCCGATGCAGCAGGGTCTATTATATAATCTTCTCCCGGTTTTAACTCTGTACCATTAAAAGATAATTTCATAGTACCCGGAAACGTGTTTATGGGGCAAGAATATGCTTGCACATAAGAACCGTTTTTATTTACAGGTTTTAATTTAAACTCTTTAAATTTCTTTTGTATATATGCGGAAGCATAATCTTTACCGTTTTTTACATAACCACGCCCATGCATCGTATTAGAGGTAAGAATACTTATTTGCGATTTTAACCATTGTTTTTCAGCTAATACTTCTGCTGTTGGTTTTAATTGCGAATAAGAATAATTAAAACAAAATATACATAAAATTAAAAATAAAAGACTCTTCATAATAGTATAATAATTAATTAAAATCAAAAATAACTATATTTTTATACTAAAGAATACTTTTATATAAATTATAAGTT
>CAIYTT010000220.1 GCA_903929195.1 uncultured Bacteroidota bacterium | reverse complement strand
TGGTGGTGCTGCACACTTGCTTATTAAAAGCAATACAGGTAGTGCTTTGTGCTTAACTTGCCACAATAAATAAAAACAAATTACACTTTTTATTAGCAGAGGCTACTCGTTTGGAGTAGCCTCTGCTTGTTTTTGTACAATTTTAGAAACAAAATTACATACTCAATTCAACAAAAACTACTAAATTTGAAGCCACAAAACAACTATTATGAAGAAAATTATTTATTTTGTTTTTATATGCATATTATTTGTTGCTTGCCAAGGCGGTGCAAATAGTCAGCATCCTACTGTTGAATATGAAGATAAAAAATCTTCTTTAAGTGATATGGAAAAAAATTCTCCATTAAAATTTTTAAAAGTTAATGGTTCTAATCGTAATAATTTAGTAAATCAAACAGTTGTTGAAGGTGAAATAACCAATAAAGCGACTTTAACTAGTTACAAAAACATACAATTACAGTTTATTTTTAAAGATGATGCAGGGAGCGAAATTGAAAAACAAAAACATGTTTTAGACGAAGTAGTGAAACCAAATTCTACAACCGATTATAAAGTAAAAGTGAAACATGTAAAAGGTGCAAATACAGTTGTAGTAGATATTATTAATGCATCGGCTCTCTAAAAAAGAACAAGTCCAAAACTATAAAGATTTGGACTTGTAAATAAAAAATACAAAAATATTTATACTGTAATAAGTAAAGCTTCTCTAATTCTTAGTTCCAATTCATCCATCATTTCGGTATTATCGGTTAAGAATTGTTTTACTGCATCTCTACCCTGCCCTACTTTATTTTCACCATAGCTATACCATGAACCGCTTTTCTGCAAAAAGCCAAGTTCAACACCCATATCTATAATTTCACCTATCTTACTTATACCTTCACCAAAAATCATGTCAAATTCTACCTGACGGAAAGGAGGTGCAACTTTATTTTTTACAACTTTTACTCTTGTTCTATTACCACTTGCTACTTCACCATCTTTAATTTGGCTTATTCTGCGAATGTCTAAACGAATAGAAGCATAAAACTTAAGTGCATTACCACCTGTTGTAGTTTCCGGGTTTCCAAACATAACGCCTATTTTCTCTCTCAACTGATTAATAAAAATACAGCAACAGCCTGTTCTTGAAATTGTTGCAGTAAGCTTCCTTAAAGCTTGGCTCATTAATCTGGCTTGTAAACCCATTTTACTTTCGCCCATTTCACCTTCAAGCTCCCCTTTAGGCACTAAAGCAGCCACAGAGTCAATAACTACCACATCAACAGCACCAGAAGAAATTAAACGGTCAGCAATTTCCAAACCTTGTTCACCAAAATCCGGCTGAGAAATAATTAGATTATCTACATCAACACCCAATTTACGTGCATAATTAGCATCAAATGCATGTTCTGCATCAATTATTGCACATATACCACCTAATTTTTGTGCTTCAGCAATGGTATGCAATGCTACTGTTGTTTTACCTGATGATTCCGGTCCGTATATTTCTATAATACGACCACGAGGAAACCCACCAACACCTAAAGCCACATCTAAACCGATGGAACCGGTACTAATAACTTCCATTTTTTCTTTTTGCTTGTCGCCAAGCACCATTACAGAACCTTTTCCGTAATCTTTTTCAATTTTATCCAGGGCAAGTTTTAAAACTTTTAATTTATCTTCTGCCATATTTACTGTTGCCTTTGCCATAATAAGTTTTATCAAAAATAGGGAATTAAATGCAATAGTACTTGTTAATAAAATAATATAAATATTAAGAACACATTACTATTCATTGTATTGTTTTATCAACAATAATTTATATTATTTTTTCTTTTTAAATAAATCATTTAAACCCTTCTTAGCCTCATTGGCTGCATTGTTTATTGCTTTATTTTTAGTACTGTCTCCCCCACCTAAAATTTGTTTCTTCACTTCTTCTTTTGCAGCATTAACCGCTTGCTTTTTAATTGCCGCTACGGTATCTTTTACAACTGTTTTCACACTGTCTATTTTCTTTTGAACTTCAGCTTCTACTTTCTTTTTCACATCATCAACAGCATTACCTGCGGCATTTTTTAAACCGGTTTCAACTGTAGGCTTCGTAACTGTACCCCCTATTTTTGCAGATAAATTTATTGTATTTCCTACTTGCAACGGAATACCTTTGCTAGTAGCCTGGCTTACCAAGTTATTTATAATACCACTTGATTCACCCCCTAAAATGGTTTTAGGTACCGCCATATTAATGCCATAATCAATTGTTTGGTCAAAGCCATGACTACCGGCTATTTCAGCATCTATTCCATTCATTTTCATTTTATATGGCTGCACGGTTACTCTACCGTTCTCAAAAGAGAAAAATATTTTAGTATCGTTTAATGTTATTGTTTTAAACTGAGATAGTTTTAATTTATCAGCAAGCTGGTCTGTTATTGGGAAATTTGACAAATTACCATTTAAGATAAGTAAATTTCCTTTCCCTGTAAGCGAATTCATATCAGGCGTCATATCCGGCTTTAATTTTGCTGTAAAACCAAGCTCTGTATTTAATTTTCCATTTACATATTTAGCAGCAGGCATCATTTTTTGTACCATACTAAACGAACTATACATTTTTTGAATATCTACGCTTTGTAAACTATAATCAAATTTAATATCCGGTTTCATTTTATTAATTTTTGTACTATAGAAACCAGACATTTTTATTGTACCATCAAGTGCATTTGCAGATATATTTTCCAAAATAGCTGCTTCATCTTTAATACTTAATCCACCTTTAATATTTGTCATATTAAGTTTGTCGTATATTATAGTACCCACCTCTGCAACAAAAGAAATATTTAAATTATTAGGTACTGCAAAAGGTGCTGTTGCCGGTTTGCTTGTGTCTTTTGTTGTAGTAGACGATGTGCCCATCCATTTATTGGCATCAATTTTATCTGCATTAAAATGAAAAACACCTTCTAATGCTTCATTATGTAAATAGTAGCCCAACATATTATTTATACTACCATCACCACTAAATTTAGTATCGTTAAACTCCCCTTTTAGATTTGTAACAGAAACATTTTTAGGATTAAATGTAAGTAATAAACTATTAATATTTACACCTCCGGGATAATCTTTAGATGCATATACTAAATTATCCATTTGTATTGTTCCGGAAGCATCAATTTTATCAAACTCCTTTTTTTGTGCGGCTGCACCAGAGCCTTTAATAGTTACATTCGCACTAATTATTCCTGCCATTTTTGTACCGTCATCAAGCTTTACAAAGGTTTTTACTTGCGACAAATCAACTTTTCCTTTTGCACTTGCATCAATCAATTGGTTTGATATAGGATTTTTAATTACTAAGCGAAAATCAAATGGCTCAGAGCCAAATACTAAATGTGCTTTTTCTAAATTTACTACAGTATGGTCAATCACACCATCAGGGTTATCAATAGCTAACTTAACTTGAATGTCGGATACTTTTTGTGGTAAAAGCGGGAATTGAAATGAAGCATCCTGTATGCCTAAATTGAAACTGAATGCTGGCATTTGCTTCTTATTATATATACCTTTCACAAATCCGTTTAGTGTTAATTTTCCACTTGTTTTTATATCTTTAAAACTATTTTGATACATACCCGGCACTAAAGACAATATATCTTTAAAATCGTTTGATGGAGTATTGAATTGTATATCCATAATCATATTTGTAGTATCCGGCATTTGTACAAATCCTTTTGTTGTTAATTTTAATCCGTTCAACTGCACTTTTTCGGTATTAAAACTATACTTACTTGTTTTACTGTTAATATCTAAGTCCATATCAATTTTTGTATTCACTTTGCTCATATATGGCACATTACCCATAATAAAAGTAAATGCATCAATAGTTGTTTGTGTTTTAAGCGTAAATACCTCGCTTGTAAAATCTCCGGAGCCTTTATGTGATAAATTCTCAATAACAGTTGCCATTTTCCCTTGCTCATCTCGGTATTCAATATAAGCATTTTCTATTTCGTACTTTCTTAATTTTAACTCAAAAGGTTTTGTTTCTGTTGGTGTGGTTGCCTTTTTTGTTGTATCCGGTTTTGTAATATTCCAGTTAGCAGCTCCATTGGCATGCACAATGGCATGAATACGTGGTGTTATAAGACCAATATTTAATATTTCGTATTTGCCACCAATAGCTGCAATAATATCTACCGAAACATCTATACTTTTTGCTGATATTAACGTATCGCTACTAAAAGAATCTTTACCAATAATTTGTAAGTTTTCTATACTTACCGTAAGATTTGGGAAATGACGAAACAATGAAAGATTAATATCCTTAAAATCTGAATTAGCATTCAAATTATCATTCATTTCTTTTTTTACTACTGCAAAAATCTTATCTTTAAAAAAGATAGGTATTAAAATAGCTGTTAATAATACTAAGCCAAAAATTATTGCAATAGTAATAAATGTGCGTTTAATTACATTTTTTATTGTCATATTTTACTTTTGAATCTGTCGCAAAAATAAGCATATTAATTATGCTAAAGAATTTGCAATCTTATTTATATATAAATTTTTTTGAGAAATTCATGGAATTAATACTATATACATAATAACATGCTATCAATTATCATAGTAGAAAAAGGCAAATTAATGCCCCATCGCAAACATATATATGTATAAACAAACAATTGCTAATACTAATATAGATAAAAAAAGTATTACCTTTTTCAAAGTCTTACTTTCGTCTTTAATCAAAAGGAACTCATTAATATTCGTAATTATATTACCCATTCTGGAAAAAGCAGTCTCCCCTTTTACAACATAATCATAAGCACCAAATTTCATACTATCCACAGCTACCTCCAGCTTATCTTGTCCTGATAGCATAATTACCTTTGTTGCCGGTCTGGCTTGTTTTATAGCCTGTAATACCTGAATACCATTTTGTGCAGTTTGCAAATGTGCATTTAAATGAAAATCAAGTACAATAATTTCCGGATTTAGTGCTAAATCTTTAATAGCAGCTTCACCATTATCATATACTTTAATAGTATAATCAAAATTTTCAGAAAGGTAATCTTTCAACATTTCATTTTGAATCGGTTCGTCATCAACCAGAAAAATATATTTAGCAGTTTGGCTTTTACTCACGATATTGTATTTTAGAAAACAAAAATAATAATTAAAATCTTAAAAACACCAATAATAAGTTAAAATATAAAAATAACAAATAAATTATTATT
>CAIYTT010000219.1 GCA_903929195.1 uncultured Bacteroidota bacterium | reverse complement strand
GGTTTTCATATTAGTTATTAAACGGGTCCTTAGTATTGACACTCGTTCACTTTTTCAGGTGGTAAAGCCGGTTGGCCGCGTGAGTCCATGTCCCCATCTTTAACCGGGCCGCCATCCATTTCAAAGTCATGGCCGCCTCCTGCCCCCATCGTAACCGGGTCACAGTTTTTTCAGCACGAACAGGCAGACATCATTTTCACGCAGGGCAAATCGTTGTTGAACTTTTCCATCCCGGCCGACCTTGACCGTGGAGCTGGCGATGGGCACGCCGCTGTTTTTGGATTTGATTTCAGCAACTTGGGCCTTGGTTATATTTTATTATGGGACAAGGGGTTGAGGGTTGTTTGTTTTTGTGTGATTTTTGTCAGAACCTTGATTTTCTTGATACCGGTTTATCCAAATCCAAGTACAGGAATATTTACGATAGCATTGCCTGTTAACTCCGATGATATAAACATCTCTGTTATATATATGTATGACAGAGAACTAAATATAAAAGAAATTAAGAAAAACACTGCTACAATCCAAATTGATTTGAATACTATATCAAGAGGCACTTATTTATTAAAAGTATCAATAGAGGGCAATACCTATAGAAACAAATTAGT
Source organism: uncultured Bacteroidota bacterium (assembly GCA_903929195.1). Classification (GTDB taxonomy): domain Bacteria; phylum Bacteroidota; class Bacteroidia; order Chitinophagales; family Chitinophagaceae; genus CAIYTT01. Next base: position 5,241 of record CAIYTT010000219.1, on the reverse strand, counting down.
AATTTGGTAAAATAGTAGCTCTATTAAGCGTGGTCATGGTTCGGCAAAACTGCCATTGACAAGTGTATTAATCTGTTTGTTTATAATAATTTATATGTGCAAGATAAGTTTAAATAGTAGCTCTATTAAGCGTGGTCATGGTTCGGCAAGGCTCACAATGACATTAAATTTTGTGCTATATATCGATACTAATTTCTGTCATTTTCAAAGCGATTGTATGTAATAAATGGTTACTCACCATGACATTAAATTCTGTTCTATATATTGATGCTAATTTCTGTCATTTTCAAAGCGATTGTATGTAATAATTGGTTACTCACCATGACATTAAATTCTGTGCTATATATCGATGCAAACTTCCGTCATTTTCAAAGTAATTGTATGTAATAAATGGTTACTCACAATTACGTTAAATTTTATTCTATATATAGATACTAATTTCTGTCATTTTCAAAGCGATTGTATGTAATAATTGGTTACTCGCCACAACATTAAATTCCGGGCTATATATTGCTAGTTATTGACCTAATTCTATATTCAATAAATTATACAATTGTCAATGGCAGCCTCTCCGAACCATGACATTAGCCGTGAAAATAAAAACAATACACCTCAATTATACATAGATTAACCGGTAGCTTTTAGCACAGGTTTTCTCTTGGTTTGTGCTCCAAAACCTTGCCGCTGCATGTTACCCCATACGTGCTTGCGATTAAATATAAAGTTTACATATCCTTTAATGGAAAAGAAAAGAATAAGCGGGTGATATACAAAAGGTTCTAAAAATGCCATTAAACACAAACCCATTACCTCTCCCCATGTTTTATAATATCTAAACGTTACTTGGTCCCATAGCAAAGCTAAAGTAGTAATCATAACAGAATAAGTATATACAAATATTATCAATATAATGGCGTAAGGCCAGTTAATTTGTCCTGTTAATATTAAATATATATAAAATAGGATACCTGTAAATTCAATAATAGGTGCCAATAGCTCATATAAAAAGTTATATGCAAAAACCACAGTTCCTAACCTTCCGTATTTAGGATTAAAAATAATTTTGTGGTGTATGCTCATTATCTGTGCCAGTCCTCTTGCCCATCTTGACCTCTGCCTACCGAATACTTTTAATGTAGTAGGGCCTTCAGTCCAGCAAAGGGTCATTGGTACATATCTTATGGAATATTTCTTTTTGTTATCTTTCATAAAGGCACACATCCGGGTAATCAAATCCATGTCTTCACCAAAAGATTTGGGGTCGTAACCACCTGCCATTACTGCAATTTCTTTATCAAACATCCCTAATCCACCGGATACATTTGGTACGGAATTGATTAAATCCCAGCCCATTTTACCCAAAACGAATGCCCGTATATATTCCATTTCCTGAAAGCGAGGTAAGAAACGTGCAGGTGGACGAACTCGTATTAACAGCCCACCGTCAACCTCGCACGAATTCACCATTCTTAATGTAGCACCGGAAGCAATAACCCTTGTATGGTCTTCTTGTATATGCACAAAACCACATTCGGGACAGGGTTCACCTATTTCCTTTATTTTTGTGGTTTCCTGGTCCATAAATGGCTTTATGAGCTTTATCAGGGTATCTTTATCCAAGATGCAATCCACATCGGTACATAAGAAATAATTGTAAGAAGATACATTTATGCCTGCGTTCGATGCATCTGCTTTACTTTTACCATTCACTTTATCTACCACCATTAATTTATCAAATGCATGATTGGTAGATCTAAAAATACGTCTTATGGGTTGGGAATTTAATTTTTCTCGGTAGGCATAATCAACCTGTATCAACTGATATTCTTCAATTAATTTTTCAAGTGTATCGTCTGTACTACCATCGTTAATAATAATTACTTCAAAACGAGGATAGTTTAAAGTTAACAGCGAACGTACATTTTGAATGATAGTAACCCCTTCGTTAAAAGCAGGTGCAATTACTGAAATTCCGGGTGCTAAAGGTGATTCTACAATAATATCGTAGTTTACAGAAGCATTCTTCTTCATGTAATTTCTAATTGATATTAGAGACATCATAGCTAATAAGGCATAGCAGAAGAGTAAAGTTGTACCATAAACGAAGACCGCCGATTGGTAAAAGGTACCAATGGTGTCCCAGAATCCGTTTCCTTCACTAAAAAACTTAACTATACTGTGCATAATATATTATTAATTTATGCGGTTGCCGGCTTCGCCTCCGATTTTTTAAAGCCTTTTCTTTGCATATTTCCCCATGAGTGTTTTCTATTCGTAAGGAAAAATATATATCCCCTTAATGCAAATATAACAATTAAAGGGTGGTATAAAATCATTTCTATAAAAACCATTGAAGCTACTCTAACAACATCCATCCAATCTTTATAATATTTAGATGTTAAATGGTCCCACAATACTGCTATTGTAGAAATCATTATGGAATAAGTATAAACAAATATTAAAAGTATGATGGCATACGGCCAGTTAACCTGTCCGAATATAATAAGTAAGATGTAATAAATAATACCCAGAAATTCTATTACGGGTGCCAAAAACTCAAATATAAAATTATAAGGGAACATAACCAGTCCTACAATACCATATCTGGGATTAAAGAACATTTTTCTATGTGCAAGTACAAGTTGTATTAATCCTCTGCCCCACCTGGTTCTTTGCCTCATAAATATTTTTAACGATGTGGGGCCTTCTGTCCAGCATAGAGTAGCAGGTATATATCTTATGGCACTTGGTATTTTATTGTCATAACAATACCTGTTCATACGCATCATTAATTCCATATCTTCCCCAAAAGAAGCAGCATCATAGCCTCCGGCTTTAATAACTATTTCTTTATCAAACATACCTAAACCACCCGATACGTTCGGTACGGCATTAATTAAACTCCAGCCCATTTTACCTAATACAAAAGCTCTTATGTATTCCATCTCCTGAAAGCGGGCTAAAAAAGGTCTTGGTGCTCTTATTTTAGTAATTACTCCTTTATCAATATCGCACGAATTGGCAATTCTTAATGTGGCACCTGTGGCTATAACTCTTTTTTTGTCTTCTTCCAGTACAGGTCTTATTAATTTAGATAATGTTTGTTCGTGCAATATACAGTCCACATCTGTACATAAAAAGTAAGGAAATGAAGAAGCATTAATACCCGCATTCGTGGCGTCGGCTTTTGCTTTACCATTTTCTTTATCAACAATTACTAATTTTGCATAAGCATCATCTGTTGATTTATAGATACCTCTTACTTCTTTTGTTTGTATTTTTATATTATATGCAAAATCAACCTTTACCAACGAAAACTCTTCGCATACTTTGCTAAGCGTATCGTCTGTACTGCCGTCATTAATAATAATAACTTCATATTTGGGATAGTCGAAAGTAAGTAAGGACCTAACATTATCTATAATGGTAAGCCCCTCGTTAAATGCAGGTGCTATAACAGAAATTCCGGGTGCTAATGGCGAACCTACTACCACTTTATAATCTGTATAACTTTCTTTTTTTTGATACAATTGTATATTTAAAAAAGACATTACAGCCAACATTGCGTATAGTAGAAGCAACATGATACCATACACGAAAACAGTGCCCTCAAAAAAGACAGTAAGATAATACCAGAAAGGATTAGCACCAAACATTACTATTTAATTAAAGGATTGAGACAATGTTTTATTATTAATTTATTTTCGTCATACGATGTTTCTAATAATTCATCTACAATAGCTTTCGATTCCTCAGTACCATGGCTTATTATGGCTCTTGCTGCATTCATTCTTATATCAAAATTAGCAGAATAAGCTAATTCTTGTTTTAGAAATTCCAGATTTCTGCCGGAAGCAATTTGTCCGATAGCTTTTAAAATTTCTATTTGACATATTAGTGGCTGATGTTCGTATATTTTAATTAATTTGGGTTCGGTAGCTTCTGCCGACAGTTTTCCTAAACAGGCAATTGCATCTGCTCTAAAATAGTGGTCTTTATTATTTAATAATTCCATGACTGCCGGTATGGCACTTTGCTGGTCGTAATAAGCAATTAGTTTCAGACAAAAAGAAACCACACTTTTATTAGTAGAATAACTTACCCACCGCGAAAAGTTAGGTATTTGTATATCTTTGGTAGTAGTTATAATTTTAAACATATCTAACTGGTCCCAAGGCAATAGAGGCTCTGTTGCAATATCAAAAAACTTAAAGGGTTCATTTTTACTAAGCTGTATATAGGCATTTCGTGCTGCTGCCCGTAACGATGAATTACTACTATTGGTAAGGGGCAGAATGGTTACGTCAGATATTTGAATATCCATTTGTGTTAATTCCATTACCGCTCTTATTTTCTTTTCCCAACGTAGGGTTTTCATTTTATCAAAAGAATCTTTTGTAAGATTCATATCAATATATAACTTTCTAAGTAAATCCCCAACTTCACCTCTAAAATTTTTCCTATACGAAATAAGTATATCAATCATTGCTTGCCTTACCCATTTTTGCTTATATATTTTATCGGTTATAGCATCTTGATTAAATTCTATTTCATCAACGGGTTCAATTCCTAATTTTTCGTTTAGTAAAACTTCTTCGGTTATCAGGTCTTCAATTTTGGGTGTAATACTGGCTAATCGTTTGTCGTGTATATAAGCACGCCATCGCCTTACTAAGATAACAATATAAGCTATAAGTGTGGCAAAAACGGCAATAAAAATGAATGCAAGAGCTATTTTAATGAAAAGCGGTTGATAGCCAAATTGTTCGTAAGCTTGTAATAAGAGGTCATAGAATACCTTCCACATGTATTGTAGCTATTTTATTTTTTTTATAAGCTATGCTTTATGGTTTTATTTGCCATTAATTTACGAATACGAATTAATAATTCGCCTGCCATTATCGGTTTTTTAAGATAATCGTCAGCCCCAAGTCTGAAAGCCTCCGTTATTGTTTCTTCATTACCTACCGATGATACAATAATAATACTTACATGTTTGCGTGCAGGGTCGTTTTTCAACTTACTTATTACCTCCAAACCATTTGCATACGGCATCATTAAGTCCGATAGTACTAAGTCATAGTCTGCATGTTCTAATTTTTCGAACGCCTCTTTTCCGTTTTTTGCTAAAATAACATTATAACCATCCTTGCTAAGAATGTTTTTAATTGCTTTTAGCATTATTTCGTCATCTTCAACTACTAATATGTTAGCCATGCATATAAATTAATTTTTTATTTT
>CAIYTT010000218.1 GCA_903929195.1 uncultured Bacteroidota bacterium | reverse complement strand
TTGCCGGCGGTGTTCACCTCTTCCCATCCCGAACAGAGAAGTTAAGCCCGCCATGGCCGATGGTACTGCACAACAATGCGGGAGAGTAGGTAGCTGCCATATTCATTTAAAAACGCCTTTACAGTAATGTAAGGGCGTTTTCGTTTTTTGTTATTCTATACTTTCACTTCTTCCCAACCCGAACAGAGAAATTAAGCACGTCCCGAAAGCATTCGGGACCGATGGTACTGCAGAATCCTGATAGCTTTCGGGATGGAGAGAACGTAGTTGTCTTTTTTATTTAGAAACGCCTAACAGTAATATGGGGCGTTTTCATTTTTGAAAATAATTTATATTACCTTTGGAAAATGGAGATGGAAAATATATTGGATGATTTTATTGAAGTTTGTCGTCTTGCAAACATTCCAAACTTAAAAAAGAGTAGTATAAAAATAGAAGAAGGACATCCGACAATACGTTTAAAAAAATATACAATGGCGGTATACATTTTTAATCATGGTGATACATGCTTAAAAGTTGGTAAAGCTGGACCTAATAGCAATGCAAGATGGGTAAGACGACATTACAGTCATAAAATGAGTAATAATAATTTGCCAAAATCTTTACTTAGTGATGACATTCTGGTTAAAAAAGAAAATATAAATGAATTTAATGTAAAAGAATGGATAGAAACTAACACAATAAGGATAAATATAATTTTAGATGAAAATTTTGGTATTTTTGTTTTAAACTTATTAGAATCATTTCTTCATTGTAGGTTACACCCAAAATATGAAGGACTAAAAAGCCAAAATATGACTCCTTCGATTTCTTTGGTTGATGAATCTAGTTCTATGGCTGAAAGTCAATTTTGGGATGGGTATTGCCCGGAATGTATGTTAAATGATAAACAATCAAGATTGTTATTAAATAACTATGATTTTTTTGAGTGTGAAAACTGTTCATTGCAAATGGCAGTTCCCTATCCGGGATTACAGGCTGTTGTTTTAAATTTTAGAGGTAAACATAAGTTTCATTCTTCAAAAACTTATGCCGATAAAGTAAATAATAGTGAGTTGCTTTACGTACAAACGTTAGATAGGTTTCCATTTTGTGAAAAAACACAGATTGATGCCGAAGATTTGAAAAATTTTATTAGTCAAATAAAATAACCATAATATATACAACACCCTCAAATAAACTTTTCGCCTTTGCAGATGTTTTTACATTAAAACAATTAATATATAATGCAATCTTAGGCCTAAAATGTTCTAAATTTGTAATCTATAAAAATATTATTTTCCACTCTGGTATAAGGGTCTCCCTATACCTAAAATGTGCAAGCCCCCGCTAACTTTATTATAAGACTAAGGTCGATTTGACCAAGACCGGGCGAATTAAAATTAAATAATTTGAATACATGGATGGTTTAATCATTTTAGAATCTTTACAAAAGAAGAAAATACATAGATATTTAAATAATTTTCCGGGTATAAAAAAAGTTGAAAATGAGGTGAAGCAAACAAGTATGTTTTAAATATACTTATTTACCAACCTTAACAATACTGTTTACTCTATTTATCTACGTTTGCTACCTTTGCACTAAAATACTTAAATGAAAAAATCAGCATCTATTTTATTTTTACTCCTAATTATTTCAAACATTGTAATAGCACAAGGCTTTTATATAAGTGCAAGTTTGGGAAATGCGTTTGCAAGTGGTGGCAGTATTTCTAATATTTACGGTTATCCTAATTCAGGGAACATAGATTTTGGTAATAATAACACAATTATAAATAGCTATGATGTAAAAAAAGCATCTTACTCAGCAGGTATTCAAAGTAATATCGCCTTGGGATATATGCTCAATGAACACATTGGTTTTGAATTGTGCTTAACAAACGGACTTTCTCCTAAGCAATATACATCGAGAGCTACAGGCGAGTATATTGACTCTTACTTTGTAAATAGAACATTTAAGCAAAATGCTATCAGTCCGGTTTATCTTACCCCATCTTTATTTTTTCAAAATAATTTTAATAAAATAAATGTATATGGTAAAGTTGGCATCGTATTACCATTAAGCCGCAATCTTAATTTAGAAGAAACTGATAGTTTTGGAGTAGTTAGTGGTTTTCTAAACCATGCTATTTACAACCAATATATAATGAAAACAAATTTTTCCCTTGGTTTTAGCAGTACAATAGGTGTTTCTTATGTCATAAACAATCAGTTAAATGTTTATGGCGAAATCAGTTTTATGTCTTTAACTTTATTTGTAAGTGAGTTAGATAACGCCTCCTATATGCAAGATGGTCAAAGTTATTCAGCAAGCCCTCCTATATCATTTGGCTTTACAGGTAAAAATGTAAACCCGAGTACACAAACAGGTACACAAATTACAGAAGGCATTCCATTTAGTAATATTGGCTTAAATATCGGTTTGTCTTATTCTTTTTCAAAACATTTCCCTAAAGAATCAAAAACAAAGTCTAACTATTTTACAAGACCGGGTACTTCTAAATTTTAAAGAAAGAAAAGGTACTTAAAATTATTGTTTGTTTAATATTCATACTTTCTGTAATTATTTATTAATTTAGTGGCACAAATTTTTGCATTTGTACACGAGGTTGTTTTTGCCTCATTTTACCTTAAATATTTGCTCTTATGAATAGTAAATCCACGTTCTTAATCGTATTTTTTTTATTTTTTTGTACCCATTTATTTGCGGGTTTTAATCCTAATAATTATTGTGCAAATAGAAAAAAAACAAACCGACATAGTAGCACTCGTACTACCATGGCCGACCCTGCAGAAGCTAATTATGATATAAAAAGACTCCATTTCAATTTGCATATATCAGATACTTCTGTATTTGTAATTGGCGATGTTACTACTGCTGCTATTGTAGTAATTCCTACTTTGAGTAATTACGTTTTTGAATTAGATACCTTAATGGTTATAGACTCAGCTAAACTAAACGGAGCTATTGTAGCCACAACTAATGTTGGAAATGTAAGAACAATAAGTATTTCTACACCCTTAAATTTGGGTGCCTATTTTACAGTAGAAATCTTTTATCATGGTTACCCGCCTGCCGGTGGCGGTTTTTTTCATGGGCTAACACACGATAGCACTACTTATGGCACACAAATGGTTTATTCTATTAGTGACCCTTATGCAGCACAAGACTGGTGGCCGGCAAAACAATGTATTGATGACAAAATTGATACAGTAGATATGTTTGTAACAGTGCCACAAGGCTTAACAGATGGCAGTAATGGTGTATTAATAAACATAGATTCTATTACTACACCCGGATTTTGGCAATATCACTGGCAAACCCATAATCCTATTGACTATTACCTTATTTCTATTGCTGTTGCTAAATATGCAGAATATAAAAGCTACCTCACTTTTACAGGTACTACCGATTCTATGCTGATACAAAATTTCTTGTTAGATACTACAACTTTCAATCCACTATATAAGGCAAATTTTGATAGCATAGGTTTATTCATAGATTATTTTTCGACATTATATGGTAGGTATCCATTTTGGCATGAAAAATATGGCGTTTGTTATACTACCTTACCCGGTGGTATGGAACACCAAACTATGACAACTATTGGTGTACCCAATACTTATATTATAGCACACGAACTTTGCCACCAATGGTTTGGCGACCATGTTACCTATAGTCGCTGGAGCGATGTATGGCTTAGCGAAGGCTTTGCTACATTCTCAGAGCAATTGTTTTTAACCCATTTCTGGGGTGCAGCAGCAGGCAAAGCTCATAGACTCAATTACTTAAATGTAGCTACCGGCCCGGCTTGCGGCGAGGTAAGTGTATTAGATACTACCGGCGCTGCAACTCTTTTCAATTCAACATTAGTGTATGCTAAAGCACAAGCTGTTGTAAATATGCTACGATACATTGCCCCGCAGGATAGTTTGTTTTTTACTGTTCTTAAATCGTATCAAGCTATGCATGCTTTTGGTCTTGCTTCTACAGCAGACCTTAAAAGCATTGCTGATTCTATTTACGGCATGAATTTAGATACCTTCTTTAACCAATGGATTTATGGTAACGGTTACCCTAAATATAAAATTACATGGGACCAGGTGGGTTCTACTGTTTATGTAAAATTAGTTCAAACTGCTTCTTGCCCAACTGCTACCCCTTTATTTTATACCCCCGTAGAATTGCAACTACATGGCACCAGTGCCGATACGATTGTGAAAGTGTATAATAATGCTGCTACTCAGGTTTTTACATTTAACTGGTCTCCAACAATGGATTCAGTAATGTTAAATCCGGATATTTGGACATTATGCCGGCAGAATGGTGCAATAAGGAAAGATACTACTTTACGAACTGCAAGTTTAGAAAATAAACAGTTTAATGTTTTTCCTAATCCTACCAAGAACTACTGGCAAATAGAGCAATTACCCGAAAACAGCTTATTAGAATTATCAGACTCTTACGGCAAAATTATTTGGAAAGGGAAAAGTGAACAGGGTAGCACAATAATACCTGCAAAACAATTGTCATCGGGTAATTATATTTTAATAGTAATTACGGGTACTGAAAGTGCTACTTTAAAATTGACACATTGGTAACGGAAAATTGGTTTACGTGTTGGTGTTGCAAATGCCAATCCATAGCATCTTCAATTGAAACGCTGACTATTGATGGATAAAAAACTTCCCGATACTGCTAAAAATTTAAATGGGCAGTTTATTTTTTGTAGCTTATTGATAGTGAGGTACTTGTAAAAAAGTAATTGCTCATTAATTGCTCGTTTGTTGTACATGGTGAGTTATTTTTGTTTTGGTATATATTAGTATTTTGGGTGTAAGGTATTTTATTTTAGAATAGCGTTTTAAAGTTTAATTGCACCTTTTAAGGGTGGGTTGTTTGGGTGGGTGTTGTTGTATATGGGTTTGATGCCTATTGTTTCTTGTGTGATTTTAGTTTTAGCAAAGCATTTTTAATTTGAGACAATACCCAACTTATGGTAGATTTATTTATTATTCTTTCAGGAAATATTACCACTTTAAGAAACAACAACAAACTTTATTTTTATTTTGCTTAAAATAAATATCCTTACTTTAAATGTATTTAT
>CAIYTT010000217.1 GCA_903929195.1 uncultured Bacteroidota bacterium | reverse complement strand
GTGGTTGCTTCTTTTATTATTGTTACTACTATTTATTCCATTGAAAAAAGATGTATATATAAAAACTATTGATGTAAACGGTAACCCAATAAGTAATTGTAATGTATCTTTTCTATACAAAAAATCATTTCTATTTGATTATGATTCTAAAAAGTTTTTTACTAACGACACTACAATAAAAGATACCACAACAAATATACATGGGGTAGGGCATTTTGCAGAATTAAAATACAGTGTTTTCTCTTATATTTTCCATCATTTATCGCCTGCAATTGTGTCTGCAAGTAGTGGTTGTTACATGGCAGCAGCATTGAAACCTATACCAATTTTTCATAGTTTAAGCAGTAAAGATACACTTATACTACAATTGGCACCCATACTGATGCCATTGGATTTTAAAGTTGTTGATAAAGCTGATAATGAAGAATTGCCCAATTCTAAGGTTAAAATGTTTTCTGATATTGGTGGAAAAATATTTCAAGAAGATGGAAATTCTGCTGTTGACGGTAGGGTAGTGTTTAACCAAATTCCCAAATGTGCAAATTCCCTGAAGATTGTTGCTTCTGCTGAGGGGTATTATTCAGACTCAATAGTTATAGGCGATACATTATCAAGAAAAAGTATAAATGATTTGATTGGGGACATAAATGCAAAACGGCTACTACGCTTGCAACCTATAAGAAAAACAATTACATTCTTTGTTATAGATTGTAAAACAAAACAACCTTTAGCGGGTGCCGATGTAACGATTGACTTTACTATTGCCGGAAAAAAAAGGCAACCGGCTACAGTATCTACCAATACAAAAGGTGTTGGCAAAGGTGGTTACGATTCCTCATTTGTAAATGCAAGAATTCACCTAAGTGCCTCCAAGCATTTCTACAAACCCGGTATTTTTCCTGATTCACCAACAGTAAAAGAATTTATAGAAAGTCCTAAATACCAAACGGAGGCAAGTAGAACATTTTGCCTTGAACCCGACCCGCATCCTATTGAATTTACAACAATAGATAGTTGTTCGCAGGCATTATTACCGGGAGTAAAGAATAAAGTAATTATTAAAAATGCTGCCGGAACTACTACAAAAATAGTATATAGTAACAGTAGTGGTATAATACCTATAAGCCCAATGCCTGATGATATTGTAACAATTATTTCAATTGATTCACCTTATCACAACGATAATAATACAAAAATAGTAAATGCAAAAGGGGCAGATTTAATAAAGGGAACTATAGCAGACCGTACGATAGCCCTCAGTCCGGTAATGGTAGATATAAATATTAGAACAGTTGAAGAAGGAAACAATAATAATGCAGTACCTGATGCAAAATTAGTAGTAAGTGTAAGCCCTTGCAATGCAGCATCTTTTACAACTCAAACAAATAGCTCGGGAGTAAAAATGATACATGTACCTTTAAATGCAACTATTTCTATAACTGCATCTAAGGAAAGCTATGGTACTAACTCATCAAAAATAAATGCCAAAACGGTATTGTTATTGCAAAATGCTCAACAATGGGAACGAGATATTCCATTATTAAAAAACACACCACCTCCACACGATTCTTTACCAGGTGAAAGGGGACAATTAAGCTTTAATTTACAGTATGATAATCCTAAAGGTGTTGATATGGATTTACATGTTATAACACCAAACAATGTACATATTTATCATGCAGATCTGAACGGAGATAATGGCAAGCAAGATAGAGATTGTTTGCCTAGTATGAATGATTTAGAATGTCAACCAATTGCTTATGAAAATACACGATGGCTCAATGAATCAGAAATTCCTACCGGTGAATATACCTATTATGTAATTTATTATGCAAAAAAAGGTACCGGCTATCAAAGTAGTAATTATACATTAAGGGTATTTAAACATAACAGACTAATAGAAACGCATACCGGGACATTACAATCTAAGAATGAAAAGCAATCATATAATATTAATTATCCATAATAATACAATAATTAATTTATATATTTTATGGCTTTTTCAAAATCATGGCTTCTTTATTAAGCAATTTTCTTAATATGGATAATTGCCCGATATGCATAGCTTCGTGAGAAGCAATAAAAGCAATAAATCCAAGATTCGTATTGTCAGGAATTGGGGTTTGGAAGTTCGTTTTTGAAAATAAAAACGCATTGGTTAAATTATCAATAAAATTGATGTTACCCGATACTTCTTCCCATTTTTCAAGAATTTCTGTAATTGTTGGGCCGTTGGGGTCAATCGTATTTGATGACCCTCTACCAAATAATTTACTGTAGGTAGCATCTGCACCTTGTCCGGTAAGGGCTTGCATCATTACTAATCTGGTATTAAGTATATGCCCTGCAACCCATTTCATAGGGTTTAAATTAGATTGTACTTGCATGTTTGATTCTTCATCGCTAATATGCAAAAGGGCATTTTTATATAAATTTGTTTGAAACAAAAATTGTGCTTTTATTTGTTTTGTGCAATTATTTTCCATTAAGTGCTAGCTTGCTAAAATTTAAAGAATAAGACATTTAAATGGTGTTTTTACGTTTGTCTTCAATCATTTTAATGGCATCCTCCATAGGTATCCTTTCCGCCTGTATCATTTTTTTTTGCTGTGTCATACAAAAGAATCTACTCTAATTTTCTATTTCTTCCATTATGCTATTAAACTCATCGATTGGAAGCACTACTAACTTTGCACCAACGGTGTCTTGAATATACTGTGGATGAACTGAAATCATAAACTAAAATTAAAGCATAAAACTCCCTTACAATGTAAAGATACAAAATATTATTAGGCACAAAAAAAGAAATAGAAAATTTGTACCAAGAGCAGGTTATTATTTACTGCGGGATGACTGCAAATCCTTTATTACAACATTACAATCAAAAATTACAATCGTTTTTGGAATTCATTGCTTGTCTTTTTTATTTAACATCAGTTCTTTACATACACTCGCAGAACTGGCTTATTCTTACCACCGTATGCACAGCGTAACATACGGATGAACAGTATCT
>CAIYTT010000216.1 GCA_903929195.1 uncultured Bacteroidota bacterium | reverse complement strand
TAATTTATTGTAAATTTTATTGAACCAATTTTTAAACAATTTTTTTGTAATACAGACAATGTATTATTTCAATTTAGTTATAATAATTAACTATGTATTAGGTGCATGTTATAATAGAATGCTTGATAAATCTTAATACAATAAGACTAAATTTGCATTTAAAAAAATAAAACAAATTAAAGTGAAAATTTATTTTATATTAATTACAATTTTATTTTCAATCAGTTTAAAGGCACAAACGGGTAAAATAAGCGGTAAAATTGTTGAAAAAAAATTAGGAAATCCTGTTATCGGTGCTATTGTTTCTATTGACGGAACTGCTTTGGGTGCAGTTTCAGATACAGATGGGCATTTTAAAATTACTGATGTGCCTACCAAATCCTATAACTTAACGGTTAGTTATTTAGGTTTTGAAACAGTTGTTATATATAATGTAGTTGTTTCATCGGGTAATGAACAGATTTTGAGTATTGAAATGGAAACACAAAAAGCTACTAATTTAAAGGAAGTTGTTATAAGAAGTAATCCATTTAAACATTCTGCTGAATCACCGTTATCAATACAAAGTTTATCGGCACAAGAAATAAAAAGTAATCCGGGTGGTAATTTCGATATATCCAGAGTCATTCAAGCTTTTCCCGGTGTTGGTGGCACCTCCGGTTCTGTTGGCGGCTACAGAAATGATTTAATAATAAGGGGAGGAGCTCCAAACGAAAATATATATTATTTAGATGGAATAGAAGTGCCTGTAATAAATCATTTTGCAACTCAAGGTTCTGCCGGTGGGCCAACAGGTATTATTAATATCTCTTTTATAGACGATGTAAATTTATATACGAGTGCGTTTCCGGCAAAATATGATAATGCACTTTCCGGTATTTTACAAATGAAGCAAAGAGATGCCAACCCCGATAAAATTCAAAATAATTTTAGGTTAAGTGCCACAGAGCTTGCTTATTCAATTGATGGTCCTATAAATGATAAAATTTCTTTTGAAGCAAGTGCAAGGCGTTCGTATCTACAGTTTCTTTTTCAAGCATTACAAATACCCATACAACCTTCTTATTGGGATTTTCAATATAGAATAAATTATAAAATAAATAAAAAATTAAGTTTTTATACCTTGGCAATTGGTGCTATTGATAATTTCACATTTTTAACTCCGAATAATCTTACCCCCGAAAATGTTTATATACTGCATTCAAATCCTTTAATTAATCAATATAGTTATACGAATGGTTATGGATTAAGGAAAATGATAGAAAACGGATTTTGGAATCTAACATTCAGCAGAAATATGCTCGTAAATCAATTAGATAAATATTTAGATAATCAAAACCCAAGTGAAGCAAGTCGTACATTAAAAGACCATTCTACTGAGGCTGAAAATAAAATAAGAATGGAGGTTAATAAATATATAGGTAATTGGAATTACAGCTATGGCGCAATGGCACAATATGATGAATACAAAAATGATTTTTTTGCACAAGTTCGTTCAGCAGTTACAGATAGTACAGGCAAAATAATTCAACCCGCTGTTAACTATTTAAGTAATACTTCATTGGCATTTTTTAAATACGGTGCTTTTGGTACTATTTCCGGTAAGTTTTTCGACTCTAAACTACAACTTTCATTGGGTATCCGTACGGATGGAAATACATTTATGACAAATGGAAATGATATTACAAAACAAATTTCGCCAAGGGCATCCCTTTCTTATTCCATTACCGAAAACATTAAATTTAATGCGTCTATAGGGCGGTATTATAAAATACCTACTTATACATTATTAGGATATACAGACTCCTTAAATAAATATGTAAACAAGGATTCTAAATATATCCAATGCGATCATTATGTTGCAGGCTTAGAGTATTTGCCAAAATGGAAAGGGGCAAGATTTACACTAGAAGGATTTTATAAATTATACAGCAACTATCCGGTTTCTTTAATAGATGGTATTTCGTTAGCAAATAAAGGGGGCGATTTTAATGTGCTGGGTAATGAGCCGGTAAGCACTACCGGCAAAGGACATAGCTATGGCTTAGAGTTTCAGTTTCAGCAGAAGCTTACAAAAAATTTCTTTGTAATTTTATCATATACACTTTATAAGAGCGAATTTACAAATGCAAACGACAATTATGTGAGTGCATCATGGGATAATAAAAATTTACTTTCGTTCATTGGAGGCTATAAATTTAATCATAATATTGAATTGGGAATAAAGTTTCGTTACCAAGGTGGTTCACCCTATTCACCATTTGATTTAAAAGCTTCGCAGGAAAATTATAACGTGTTAGGTACCGGAATCATTGATTATGCGCAATTTAATACACTTAGATTAAAGGATTTTAATTCTATGGATATGAGAATAGATAAGAAATGGAATTATAAAAAATGGTCGTTTGATTTGTTTTTTGATATAACGAATGCGTATGCAGCAACACAACCTGCTGCACCTACATTTACATTTAAACGTACTGCCGACAATAAAAGCTTTTTAACAACAGATGGTTTGCCTTTAAAAGCAAATGGCAGCAATGCAATCCCCCTAATATTAGATAATAGTAGTAAGGTTGTAATACCAAGTATTGGTTTTATTATAGAATTTTAATTTTTTCTAACTTTTTTAAGGGCTTAATGTTATTAATGGAGTATGTTTAGAGTTCAATTTTCTACTCTATGAAAAAATAAATTTTGCAAAAGCAAAATATTTACTATTTTTCGCCAATGAAACGAATTGTACTACTTACTTTATTTTCACTTTATACAATAATTGGTTATTCTAACAGTTTTTCTTGTGCTTGGGACAGTTATGGAATCGCAACAAGATATAATTATAATGTAGGCTATAGTTACGGCACAAACTACTATAGAGGGGTTGGCGATGGGGTTGCTATAGGTCTTCAGGATGTAGTACAACAATTCAGTCTTAATTATACTAAAGAGAATGGAAATATTACCGGTAATGCAATGAGCATCAATTGTAATTACGAATTCTTTTGTCCAAGTGTTACCTTTCAATTAGATAAATCGGGTAGGTCTCAGGCTTATGTGTGTGCAGGAGTAGGTTATTTATATAGTGGTTTAACTACTTTACATAAATGGAATAATTCTAATTATTATAATAATCCGTCTTATGACAGTACCATAAACCAATTTCATACATTTAATTTGTTAACTTATAGAATTGGGGTTGGTTTTACTCAATATTATTCTTTGGGTGGTAATTTCCATTTGTTTTTAAGCGAAGATGCCGGTTTTATTCCTACTCCGTTAGCAAATGTATCAGACCCTTCTTATGCTGATTTTAAAACAAATGTTGCACAACTATTACAACCAACCTATATTTCAATAAGAATAGGGGTTTCCTATATTTCTCATTCTAAAGGAAATATAAATCCTTATAAAATTTATAGATAAAATAGTTATTCTAGTTAATATAATTGGGGCTTATTCAAATAAAATATCTTCCGATTTCCGTTTAAAAACTGGAATTATCCAAGTTCCTTTTAATCCGTATAAAATATCAAGCCTATTACTATTATCAGTTCGCATTACATCGTAAAGAAAATCTCTTCTGCCTTGTGTAAAAC
Source organism: uncultured Bacteroidota bacterium (assembly GCA_903929195.1). Lineage (GTDB taxonomy): Bacteria > Bacteroidota > Bacteroidia > Chitinophagales > Chitinophagaceae > CAIYTT01. Next base: position 3,502 of record CAIYTT010000216.1, on the reverse strand, counting down.
CACATAGTAAATCAAAGCCTAAATTAAAATTGATAAGTTTGTTTTTAGAAAAGAAAACATAACCCGCATATTGTTCTACAAAAGAGCCGTTTGTAAGTCTATCGTAACCTTTTAAATAATCACCTCTAATTTGAGGCACTGTTTTGTCTTTATCGTAAATATCAATTTTATGTTGCATAAAGCCAACAGTAGTTATAAAAAGTAAGCCATTATCTGGTTTGTATTTTGATAGCGGAATAATTTTACCAACCTGAATACCTATGGCATATCCCCGTTCAAAAACAGGAACGCCTATCCTCTGTCCGGCAGCATTAATAAACTCTACAAGTTTACCATTGAAATTTTTGTCATATTTATCCCTAATGTTTATCATTAAGGAATCTTCTTTAATAAGATTTCCGAGTATAAAATCGCATTTTGCACCAAAAAGCCAATTAGAACTTGTTTTGTACATAAAACCGAAGCCGATTCTATAACTTAGTCCAAACCTTTTTGCCATATCCGCTGCCGGAATATCAAAATCACCATCTCCACAAATCAATAATCCTTTTTTCGGAACAATTTTTTTCTCATCCGAAAATAATTTATCTTGTCCAAATGTATGATAGCTTGAAATCAATAGTATAAAAACTAATAGATATTTTTTCATTTTTTGCCAAACAGTATTTTGTAAAAATAGAATAAATATTTTGTATGAGCGGAATTTGATAGGTTTTTAACTTAATTTACAGTACAGTGTTTGGGTAATGAATAGAAAAATGTAGGTTTGCACTTGTAGATACACCAATTATGCAACAACTTCAAATGGTTGACCTGAAAAGTCAATACCGAAAAATAAAAACAGAAATAGATACAGCAATTAATAATGTAATAGAGAGTGCAGCATTTATTAATGGTCCCGATGTTACTCATTTTGCTACAGAATTGGCTGAATACTTGCAGGTAAAGCACGTAATACCTTGTGCCAACGGTACAGATGCTTTGCAAATAGCTTTAATGGCTTTAGGTTTAAAGCCGGGCGATGAAGTAATTACAGCTTCATTTACCTATATAGCTACTGTAGAAGTAATAGCACTCTTGCACTTAACACCGGTATTTGTAGATGTAATGCCCGATTCGTTTACAATGGACATAGAAGGGGTAAAAAAGTCCATAACATCTAAAACAAAAGCAATAATTCCGGTACACTTATATGGGCAAAGTGTAGATATGGAGCCTTTGATTAACTTAGCGAATGAATATAATATTCCTATTATAGAAGATAATGCACAAGCTATAGGTGGCACATACACATTTGCTAATCGTACTGTTTTAAAAACAGGTGCTATGGGTACTATTGGATGCACCTCGTTTTTCCCTTCTAAAAATTTGGGTGGCTACGGTGATGGCGGTGCAATATTTACGAATAACGATGAATTGGCACAAACAATAAAAATGGTTGCAAATCATGGGCAAAAAGTAAGGTACTATCACGAGTTGGTAGGCTGCAATAGTCGTTTAGATTCTATACAAGCTGCAATTTTAAGAATAAAACTTAGGCATTTAGATGAATATTGTATTGCACGCCGTGTTGCTGCAGATTTTTATGACGATGCTTTTAAAAATAACGAACATATAATTACCCCTTTCCGCTCTGCGAATGCATATCATGTTTTTCATCAATATACATTGCAATTAGTAGGTGTAGATAGAGATATGGTGCAACAAAAACTTGCTGAAAGAAATATACCTTCAATGATTTATTATCCTGTACCTTGCCACAAGCAAAATATGCTGAAAGAATACAATTGCTTTAATGATATATTGCCTGTTACAAATAGTTTGCAGAATAAAGTAATTTCATTACCAATGCATACGGAACTTACTATAGACAATCTTAAATACATAACTGAAAATCTAATTGATATTTTAAATAAATAAAAAAAATATTTTATGAAAATAATTACCACCCCCATAGATGGTTTATTAATTATAGAGCCTAATATTATTAAAGACGAGCGTGGCTACTTTTTTGAAAGCTACAATAAACAAACTTTAGAAGCACAAACGCCAATTCAAATTGATTTTAGACAAGATAATCAGGCGAGGTCGGTAAAAAATGTACTTAGAGGCTTACACTACCAAAACAGTCCATCGCCACAAACAAAGTTTATAAGAGTAATAGAGGGTAGCATATGGGATGTTGCAGTTGATATTCGCAAAAATAGTCCCACGTATGGTCAGTGGTATGGTATAGAATTGTCTGCACAAAATAAACTTCAATTTTTTATACCCCAAGGTTTTGCTCATGGCTATGCTGTATTAAGCGAAACAGCAGAGGTATTTTATAAATGTGATAACTATTATAATAAAGCTGCTGAAGGTGGTATATTGTTTAACGACCCAGCATTAAATATTGATTGGAAAATAGATTTAAAAGAAGCTATCATATCTGATAAAGATAAGACGCAACCCCTATTTGCTAATGCTTGGATAGCTTTTTAGTGAAATTGATTGGCAAAAAATGATTGTTTTCAAGCTAACATAATCTATTGTGTTATTTGAATAGTACTAATGTTTTTATAATATAATGACACTTAAACAATTTCTGTTAAAAGAAAATAATAATCTGGATATTATTAGGATATTCTGTGCCGCATTAGTTATTGTTGAGCATTGCTACGACCTAAGCCCTAAAACAATTGGTATAGACCCAATAAAATTTCTTACCGGTTTTAGTACATCCGGATTAATTGCAGTAAAGGCATTTTTCTTTATTAGCGGCATGTTGGTTACAGAGAGTTTAATGAAAAAACAATCTGCCAAAAGTTTTTTAATATCAAGGGTATTTAGAATGATGCCCGCTTTGATTTTTGTAATCTTAATAACAGCTTTAATTATTGGGCCTTGGGTTACAACTTTTACCTTACCTCAATATTTTAAAAGTAAAGTATTATATTCCTTTATATTCAAAAATTGTTACTTCTCGAATGCTTATTGTCTTCCGGGTGTTTTTATGGATAATCACTTTTGGGGAGTAGTAAATGGTTCGCTCTGGACATTGCAATATGAAGCCCGTTTTTATATAATCTTACTTTGTGTTTTTTTAGTATGTAAATACACGATTAAAAGGTATAGGTTAATTAGTTTAATACTTACATTATTAATATTTATTGATGCGTTTTTCGATTTGCAAATTATAGGCAAGGGTGCTTCCATTAAAAGCCTATTACCTATGTCGTTTGCGTTAGGGTGCTTTTTGGCTGTAAACAGTAGCTATTTTGTAATAAATTATAAAACGGTTTTGGTTTCTGCTATACTAACGGCAATTTTTTGGCGAACCAATAAGGTAAATGAAATATTTTTTAATATAACTGTTTGCTTAGCTATAATACCGATAAGCCAATTGAATATTTTAAAGAAAATAAAAATAAAATATGATATTTCTTATGGTATTTATGTTTGGGGCTTTACTGTGCAACAAGTTTTGGTATATTTTAAATTATATAATAATTTTTATTTA
>CAIYTT010000215.1 GCA_903929195.1 uncultured Bacteroidota bacterium | reverse complement strand
CAAAAGTGGAGGAGTGGAAAAAATCGCAAATAATAAATAAATATACATGAAATATTTTTCAATAATACCGCTTTTTCTTTTTTTATTTTGTTGTAACACTAAACAAAATTCTAACAAGAATCCTATTCAAATAGATGATTCAGCTATATATAAAAACTCAAATTATTTATTTTTAAAGCCACACATAATTTCAGGGCATTTGAAGTTTATTAATAGATATGATTCTATTGTATTTTTTCATTATTTATTAAAAGATTGTGATACATTTGTTATTAACACAACAAATAGATTTAATAAAAATAATGCAAAATTGATAGACTCTCTAAAATTAAATAAAATAATAGAGGATTTAAAATGGAGGATTTATTGTACTTGTTGCCATGATACGTTGATATCACGTATAGCGAATTTAAAAACAGATTTAACATTTGGTGAGTTTAAATTAGATTTAATTGATTTTTCTATTAATAAGCATATCTATACTTTTTCTTATTTACTACATTATAATAAAATTTATTACGATGCTACAATTTTTTGTTGTAGTAGATTTTATTATAAAATAGATTATGACATTAAAAAAAATAAAATAATTTATATATACGCACCAGCAATTGATTTAGAACTTGGAGAAGGTAAAAATAAGGATAATATAAATTTTTTCATTTCTATCCAACCAGAAGCAATAAGTTACATAAGAAACAATTCGCAAAAAATTGATCCTTGGTTTTTAACCGAAGCAAAAAAAAGAGGTGTTTTTGATAGTACAAAATATAAATAATTAATTTTGCAACATGCAAGAAGGTGATGTATAGGCGTTATTAATTCTATTCGGTAACAAAAGAGGAGGAGTGGAGGTGGCTTTGTAAAGATAAAATATTAGCTTATTGTTGCATGGATCTATAATGATATTTTTTTTGATTTTTTTTGATTTTTTTTGATAATTTTGTAATAAACTAATTTATATGGTTATTAGTCATATTCAGCTTTATGAAATTATAAGCGATAAATTAGGTAAGGAGCAAGCCAAAACTTTAGCAGAATACGTAGAAACCAAAGTTGAAAAATAATTAATGGAAAAAACATCGGTATTTTCTACAAAGGAAGATATAGCAAATGTACTTTTGGAAATCAGAGAAACACAAGTACGCTTAACTCGTAACATTTATTTAGCCGGTACTGTTCAGATTTTGGCTATTGTGGGTAGTGTATTAATGTTATTGAAATTTCATTTGAATTAGAGACTAAAAGCCTCATATCTCAATTGTCCTAATTTTCATAAATGATAATTAGAATAGCTCGTTTTAACACTCGTTCTATCTGTTATCTGATTAATATAATTAATTTCACAACATGCAACAAGGTGATGTGTGGGAGTTACAAACCCCTTTCCGTAGCAAACGAGTTACAAACACAATAGAGAGTGGAGTATGATTAAAATTTATACCGTTTTAATGAAAATCAGGATTATATTTGAGCAAAAAATGCTCTTGATGAAAAAAATAGTTTTCTTTTTTGTATCCTTTATTTTATTATATTCCTGTGAAACAATACGTCCGCTAGGTAAAGAACCTTATTTAAACCCACAGCCTTTTGTACAATTAAAAGACGGTACTAAAAAAGAAGCAACTAAAGTTGATGAAAGTTTTCGTTTTGTAATTGCAGATAATAAAGAATATAAAAAGAAAGAAGTTGCTTTTTATTGCGATGGTAGAAACACTTATGGAAATATTAACAGAAGAACTTTTGCCAGAAAAATATATGAAGGTGATTTAAGTATCTACAGACGGTTAGAAACGTACACTTCAACTTCTTCATCAATGGGTGGAGGTATGCATACAAGTTCTCATACGCGTGTGTATGATTACATTCAGAAAGAAGGCACAAATGCATTATTGCCATTAAATTATAAAAATTTAAAATTGAATATACAACCCAATGAATTAGGGTTTGATTATTTAAAAAAATACAAGAAAACAAGAATTGTTGGCAGAGCAGGTTTTTATGAGGGTATAGCTATGTTTGTTTTGGGTACCAAAGTTATGATGGATGGTGCAAATAATAATAATGATAATGCAATGAATACAGGTGCTGCTATGTTTGCAGTAGGTTTTACTTCGTTAATTACCTTCCCTATTATTTTAGCTGTAAACCATTATAAATTATATAGGGCTGTTAAAAAACATAATGGAATTGTTGATGGTAGGTAGTTATTCTAAATATATTAATGTTTATATATGTTGGCATTGTTGTATTACATTATTCAATGCAAAAAATAAACCATAAAAATATATTTAGTTTGTCTATTTTGTTTTTATTAAACTTATTTTTGTTCTTAATAAAAAGAAACAAAATAATGCCCCATTGGTTTTCAAAATATCGTTTTTCGCTAACAATTTATATATTATTTTGTTTATCAGGTAGTTTGTTTGCCCAGAATCCAATTACAAATACATTAAACCTAAAATATACTAATGTTTTTCAACAAGCAAATGCAGAAAAATGGATAGATAGTATAAATACGAACTATCGTTTTGCAACACCCTTACAAGTAATTATACAATTTAAACAGCTTCCCGAAACTGCGCAGAGGGAAAAGTTAAATGATAATGGAATCTATTTATTAGATTATTTATCTAACAATTCTTATACAGCAATTATAAAACAGCGATTGCAAAATGAACAATTAAGTACTGAAAACATAAGTAGCATTATATGTGTAAAGCCCGAATGGAAATCAGATGCTTATATATGGAACAAAATTGCAAGTAGAAATGGGAATATAGAAATTTTAGTTTCTTTTTATTCATGCATAAATACGAGTGAAATAAAAGATTTATTAGTAGGTTTTGGTGCAATTATAAATACGAGTCCGTTACAAAAATATGGTTCATATAAAATTATTATAGATGCTTCTAAAATAAGTAAACTAATTAACTGGTATGGGGTAAAATCGCTAAGTCCGGTTGGTATGTTACCACTTGATTTGCAATCGAGACCTGCAGTTAAGGGAAATTTTGCTATTAGTAGCCTGTATGGTGGTCATAACTTAACAGGCGATAGTGTTACGGTTGGGGTGGGGGACAATGCAAGCGGTATATACCATATAGATTTAGTTGATAGAATTACGAATTTTAATCCGGTAGGTATTTCCCATCATGGCGAACATGTAAATGGTATTGTAGGCGGTGCAGCAATAATAGACCCGCTTGCCGGTAGTATTGCCCCACATGTAAATCTTATAGACCATTTATACGATTTTATTTTACCCGAATCGGGTGCTATGTTTCATGATTATGGCATGTCTATTACCAATAATTCGTATGCTGTTGTTCTTGGCGACTGTTCTTATGCGGGTACTTACGATGCTTATGCTCAGTTTGTGGATACTTTAGCATTACAGTATCCTTATTTATTGCATGTATTCGCATCCGGTAACGATGGCAGCAATAATTGTACTCCTTACCTACCGGGTTTTGCAACTACGGCAGGTGGGTATCAACCGGCAAAAAATAATATTGTAGTGGGTAGTATTACCGATTATTTGGAGCAAGCTAACGATGAATCTCGAGGCCCGGTAAAAGACGGTAGAATAAAGCCTGAAATTGTAGCTATTGGTTTGGGTGCTTACTCTACAATAGATATAGACCAATATGAATGGGCAGCAGGTACAAGTATGGCTTCGCCACAAGTAGCAGGAGGCTTAGCTGCACTAACACAGCGTTATAAACAACTAAATGCCAATGCTTTACCTTTTTCTGATTTGTTAAAAGCTGTTTTATTGAATGGGGCTATGGACCTTGGTAATAAAGGACCCGATTATAGTTTCGGTTTCGGTAGTATGGACTTGTACCGTTCTTTACAAATTTTAGATAGTGGTCATTATTATAGAAATTCAGTAAATAATGGAGATTCGCAACAAATTACCATAAATGCACCTGCAAATACAGCCCAAATTAAAGTAATGCTTTGCTGGAATGATGCACCTGCAAATCTATTAGCTGCAAAACAATTAGTTAACGATTTAGACCTTACTGTATCAGAACCCGGAGGTACAATCCATTATCCTTTAGTATTAGATGCTACGCCTACAAACGTAAATAATTTAGCAACCGAACAACCCGACCATTTAAACAATGTAGAACAAGTAACAATTAACAATCCACCGGCCGGTACTTATACATTGAAAGTTAAAGGTTATAGTATTCCTGCATTATCAGGTACACAAGCCTATTCCTTAGTTTATGATGTAATTCCACAAGGCGTTTTTCTAACGTTCCCAATCGGTGGCGAACAATTATCAAATGTAGATTCTATAAGAATATTCTGGGAATCAGCAGATACCGGAAATAATACCTATACTGTAAAATTTTCTTCGGATAGTGGGCTACATTGGACAACAATAGATAATAATGTAGCATCCAATTTAAGACACAGTGATTTTATGCCAACAGGTATCAACTCCCCTAATTGCTTGGTGGTAGTATGGCGAAATGGTACCACCGAAGTTGCTCAATCAGGTAGATTTACTATTAATACAATACCGGTAGTCCATTTTGATACAGTACAGTGTCCGGGATATTTAAATATTCACTGGTCGCCAATACCCAATGCAACAGGTTATTATTTGCTTTGCAAGAAAGGGAAGTATATGCAGGTAATAGATTCTATAAGTGATACTCTGTATTCTTATTCAAATTTATCGTTAGTAAACAAATCGTATGTAGCTATACAACCGTTATTTAATGGCAAACCCGGTTACCGGAGTGTTGCCGGCATAAAAGTGGCCGATAGTGGAAATTGCACTAATGTAAGTTCTTATGGCGATATTATGTTAGAGAAAATTATGAATCCGCATAGTGGTAGGAAATATACAAGTACCCAATTAAGTAATAATGAGCCTATTCAATTAAAAATAAGAAATTTGTATAATGAACCTTGCGATAGCTTTTTAGTATCTTATAGTTTAAATGGGGGGATTTGGCAAAATTATTTGTCTTCTACTCCCATACCTGCCAACAATTATGTTATTATAAATGCGGGTAGTTTAGACCTTTCTGCAATAGGTAGTTATCAAATTAAGTTTGCAATACATAATTTAAATCGCACAGATGCCAATCCAATAAACGATACCTTATCGTTAACAGTTGTTCAGTTACAAAACGACACTATTAATTTAAATAGTCCCTTTGCAGATGATTTTGAAACAATGCCGCCATTATCTGTTAGTTCTGATTCCATTGGTATATCTCCAAATGGTCATTGGGATTATTCTAACTTAAATGACAGTGGCAGACTTAGGTCATTTGTATCAGATAATATAACTATAAGCGGTACAAGGTCTATTAGTTTAGATGAGAAAAATGCAGTTGTAGCCGGAAGTAAAAATAATTTTACAGGCACGTTTAACCTTCGTAATTACGATACATCAACAAGCGAAATACGGATAGATTTTGATTATATATTGCATGGCACACCCAAAAGTGCAGATGGGAATATAGTTGTAGCAAGGGGAATAGATACTTCTATGTGGATGCCCCTTTTTAGCTATGATTTGAGTGCCTATCCTGGATTTCTTACGCATATTCAATCCTTGTCTTTAACGGATGCATTGCGTGCCGGTAATAGAAATTTTTCTTCGTCAACACAAGTTTCTTTCGGTCAAAATGATACCTCTTTAATTAGTTTATCTAATTATGGCAACGGTATTACAATAGACAATTTTAAAATGTACACTGTTAGTAATGATGCTCTATTGGCAAGTGTAATTACTCCCTTACCTACAAACTGCGGTTTAAATAGCACAATTCCATTAACCGTTATGGTGAAAAACGGAGTAAATTATACCCTACATTCTATTCAATTATTTTATCAATTAGATGGCGGGGTTATACATACAGGCACAATAGACTCATTAAAAGCAAAAGCAGTAGTTAATTTTACGTTTTCAGACAGTTTAGCTATTGGTACAATACCGGCACATATTCTCAATATATGGCTTTCGGAAACAGGCGATACGTATCACCCGAATGACAGTCTTTTAAATTATCAATTCAGGAACAGTAAAATAATGACTACATTTCCTTATTTGGAGAATTTTGAAGCCGGAGATGGTGGCTTTTTTAGTGCCGGTTTTAAAAATTCTTGGGCGTATGGAACACCTGCAAGCCCTAAAATAAATAAAGCAGCAAGTGGTACTAAAGCATGGAAAACAAATCTTACAGGCAATTATAATAACTTAGAAAAATCTTATTTATATTCTCCATGTTATGACATAAGCAATATGTATAGCCCTTTTTTAAGCTTTAGTGCTGCATTAGACATAGAAAACTGTGGCAATACGCTTTGCGATATGGCATTTGTAGAATATTCGTTTGATGGAAGCACTTGGCAAAAATTAGGTATAACCGGACAAGGCACCAATTGGTATGATTCTACATTTGATATTTGGAATACGGAAGGTTTTATAAGATGGCATGTTGTATCTACACCCTTGCCCAAACCCGGTATAGGACAAACATTGCACCTTAGATTTGCAATGGTTGCCGACCCAGGAACCAACTTTGAAGGTTTTGCCGTTGATGATATTCATATTTATGATAGGGTAAATAGCTTATTTACATATAAATATGATTTTATGCTTTCTCAAAATGTAACAGGTAATTATTGGAACGATTTTACGTATGCTTTTTTAATTTTAAATTCCATACAACCCAAAAATCAAAATTTGGGCAATACAAATGTTACTTTATATGCACACGATACCCTCTATAATCCTACTGCCACACAATATACCTTTAACCGAAGTTATAATATAATACCGAGCATAACACCAACTGATTCTATTGGTGTACAGCTCTATTTAACAGAAAATGAATTGGTAAATGTATTAAATGATACAGCATGTCCTTCTTGTACTAAACCAATTGATGCGTATTCTTTAGGAATTACACAATTTAATAATCCTGCAAATACGAATACAGAAAACGGTACTTTACTTGATGATACCGGTGCAAACTTCAACTATTATTCGTATAAAAATATACAATGGATACCTTATGATGCGGGATATTATGCTCAATTAAATGTGAAACCACTTTCTGAATTTTGGTTTAACGATGGCGGACCTACCGGAAGTTTTCCTGCCGGTACTGATTATCTAAATTTCATGGCTTTAAAAACAGGTAACAATGTTTCGTTATATTGGTATTCTCTTATAGATACCTCTGTTGTTAGTTATACGTTGCAAAAATCTACAGATGGTATAAATTTTACGAATATAAAAGATACGATTGCTACACATACCAATCCGGGTGAATATGGTTTTATAGACAATAACGCTTTTAGTGTTAGCAATGCTCTGTTTTATCGTTTAATGTGGACAATTAATGGCAAAACAATAAAATATTACTCACCAATTCGTACTATAGACAGCAATAATATAAGTGGTAATTTGGCTACAATATATGCCAATATGGTAAGTAGTAAAGATATTTTAGTAAACTGGCAATCGTTTATAGACGGTATTGTGAGTAATTATGTACTTGAAAGGGCAATAGATAAAGGCAGTTATACCCCATTGACTACCGTAAGTTCTTTTAAGCATTATGGGCAACAATATTCTTATTTAGACCCAACGCAGGGAACAAATTATTTAGCAAACGGCACACCAATACATTATAAACTTACAGCAACACTTTTAAATAATAACACAATTACGTTACCTATTTGCACTGTAAATTGGGAGAATGCCAATAGTTTAATAAACATCTATCCTAACCCGAGTAGTAATGGAGTTTTAAATTTGGTATGGCGTGCGGATAGTGGTGCAACAATAAAAGTAAAGATTTGCGATGCCGTAGGCAGAACCATTTTTGAAACAAGTGCCATTGCCAATCAATGGATAAATACGACAACATTACAAACCGGGCATAGGGCAAAAGGTCTTTATTTTGTTGAAACTTGGATAGGAAATCAAAAATATGTAAATAAGATTATTATGCAATAATTTTATTTAGTATATATAAATTCATATTCAGATTTTATTCCTTTGGCTTTATTTTGTGCTTCATTAGCGCGTAGTTCTACTCGTCTTATTTTGCCACTTATTGTTTTAGGTAGCTCTGTAACAAATTCAATAATACGTGGCATTTTATAAGGTGCTAAATTTTTTCTTGCATAACTAAATAAATCCGTAGCCAATTCTTGATTAGGTACATATTCTTTATTAAGCACAATGAAGGCCTTTACTTCATACCCCTTTATAGCATGTGGGCTACCTACTACAGCAGATTCTTGCACGCCTTCATGTTCCAATAAAATGCTTTCTACCTCAAACGGACCAACTCTGTAGTCTGATGACTTAATTACATCATCATCTCTGCCTACAAACCAAATATAACCTTCTGAATCTCTGTAAGCTTTGTCGCCGGTATAATACAGGTTATTTTTAAATACGCTTAATCTCTTTTGTGGGTCATCAAAATAGTCTTTAAAAATACCGTTTGGCTTGCCTGTATCCATTTTTACACAAATATTTCCCTCTTCATTATCCGGTAATATATGGGTGTTATCATCTGCAATTACTACATTGTAGAGAAATAAGGGTTTACCCATAGACCCGAATTTCACCTTACTGTCCGGTAAATTTCCTACCATACAAGTACTTTCTGTTTGTCCGAAGCCATCTCTTATTAAAATTCCGGTTCCGTTTTTCCACTGTTCTATTACCTCCGGGTTTAGAGGCTCGCCGGCAGCAACACATTCTCTAAAACTAAATTTATATTTTTTCAAGTCCTCTAAAATTAATAAACGCAATACAGTTGGCGGAGCACAAAAAGTAGTTATTTTGTGTTGTTCAATAAGGCTTAACGTATCTTGGGCATTAAACCTGTCGATAGAATGGTATGCAAATAGGGTTGTTCCAATGCTCCAAGGGGCAAAGAAACTACTCCACGTAAATTTTGCCCATCCGGGTTGCGAAATATTATAATGTATATCCCCTTGTTTTAAACCTATCCAAGAGGCAGTAGTTAAATGCCCGAAAGGATAGCTAAGATGCGTATGTATAACCACTTTGGGCATACCGGTTGTGCCGGAAGTGAAAAATAAGAATAGTGGGTCATCGGCATTCGTATCAGCGTATTCGGCAATTGTACTTTCTTTTTCTATATCTGCCCACGAATACCAGTTTTCTCTTACACCTTCTGCTATAATTTTTATATCAACTGTTTTGCCACTCAGCAATTCTGCTTCTTCTATTTTAGGTGCATTATCAGCATCGGCAATTACAATTTTAGGCATTAGTTTTCCAAATCTATATACAATATCGTGTACTCCTAATATGGTGGCTGCCGGTATCATTCGCAAGCCGCCTTTTATGGTTGCTAATATTGTAAACCAATTTATAGGTTGCAAAGCCATTTGGGTAAGTAGAATATCAAACGGCTTAACGCCTTTATTTTTTAAGAAATTTAATAATTTGTTGCTATGATTATTTACATCTAAAAATGAGTAATTAATAGTTTCTTTTCCATTTGTCCAAAGTAAAGCAGAAGCATTAGGGGTATCTTTAACATGAATACCTTCAAATATTTCTGTTGCCCAATTAAATTTTTCGGGAGCCGGAATATGGAGTGTACTTAATTCTTGAAATCTTTTTTCTGCTATTAGCTTGCGTATTTCTCTATAAACATTTTCCATACCTAAAATTAAAAAACTTTGTCTGAAAAATAATTTTATGAAGGATGTTTTTGTGAATAATTATTTTGGTAATGTAAAAATATATTAATGTAAAAAATATAAAATTAGTTATAGGCGATTAGAACAGTGAGGGTAATAATACGACTGTCATATTTTTTATACACCGTTCGGAATCTCATTTTAGGTGTATAATTCAAATATTGTATCTTTGCTTAAATATCATTTATGCAATTTTCAGAACTCGATTTGAGTAAAACATATAGTTATGCCGATTACTACAAATGGCAGTTTGAAGACCGTGTGGAATTGATAAACGGGAAAGTTTATAAAATGAGCCCAGGTCCAAGTTATATACATCAGGATATATGCGGAAATGTTTATACTCCAATAAAAAATTTCCTGAATGGCAAACCATGTAAGGTACTTTTTGCGCCTTTTGATGTACGCCTGCCCAAAAAGGGAATTGATGATAAAAGTATTTTTACAGTGCTTCAGCCGGATATTTCTGTGGTATGCGATTTGGCAAAGCTGGATAGAAGAGGTTGTATAGGTGCCCCCGATATTGTTGTGGAAGTGCTAAGCCCAGGTAATAATTCTAAAGAACTTAAAAGAAAATATGATGTTTATGAAGAAGCCGGAGTAAAAGAATATTGGGTAGTTGGCCCAATATACCAAACAGTAACTATATATATCTTACATGAAGGTAAATATCAGGCTTCAAGAATAATGACACCCGGAGACATTATCACCTCTTCTGTTTTACCGGGCTTTACATTAGATATTGCAGAAATGTTTAAAGACATAGATTTTAATGAAGAATAAGGGCATTAAGCAATTTATTAATTAAGTGAATTGCATATTTTAGGTCTAAGTGATATTTTTACCAGTGGGAGTTCTAGTATAGCATGTTTTTCCTGATTTTCCGAAGGGAATCGGGAAGTGAGTGTAAACTCCAATCAAGGCTTTAGCCTTTATTTTTACAAAAAAAAGAAGGTTATTTTATATTTAATAATTCGTTAATGCATAAGCTCTATATTTTTATTATGCTATAATTCTAAATAGTAACTTTGCTGTATTTTCTAAATATGCCCAACATTAAGTGTTTGTGTAATTAACTTATGTGTTTTTTTTCTTTATCTAACAGTAAAATAAAAATAAATATAGCTGATATTAAAGTAAGTGGTGTGAAAATAAGTTTTTCGTAACTATTTTTAGATATTATATTTCCTATTATGATTAAGATTGAAATAATTAACATTATGAATAAAATAATATTAATGGTTTTTGTATTTATACTAATTTTAAGTTTATTACTTTTTATTAGAACAACAAATAAAAAAAATATATTAAGAAACAATGAAACACTTTCAAATAGATAAATTCCATATTCGGTATTCGTTCTTCCTCCCCAAGCAATTTGTAAGTAAATTATCTGTGCTAAAACAAGAACACGAAAAATTATTGTAGCTACGAAAATTAGAATTAATGTTGATTGAGCTATTTTTTGCATGTTTTTTCTTTAAAGTGTAGTTTCCATAAAATCAATTAATTGATTACAAGCATATTCTATTTCCTCACAAGTTATGGTTAATGGTGGGGCTATTCTAATGCAATGTGGTGCAAATAGAAACCAGTCTGAAAATAGTCCGTACTCTAAACATTTATTTAAAACATTTAATACTTGTTCTTCATTTTCTAATTCAATAGCTATTAAAAGTCCTTTGCTCCTAACTTTTTTAATTGCAGGATGAATTAATAATTTTTGAAAAAGTTTTTCTTTTTCAGTTACCGATTCAATCAAATTTTCGTCTAATAAGGCAGTCATTCCTGCTAAACCGGCAGCACAAGAAACCGGGTGTCCTCCAAAAGTTGTTATATGCCCTAAAACAGGATTCGTACTTAATAGTTTCATGTTTTCTAACGATGATATGAATGCACCCAAAGGCATACCACCCCCAAGTGCCTTGCCAAGCAATACAATATCCGGTACAATATCATAATTTTCAAATCCGAATAGTTTTCCGGTTCTGCCAAAACCACATTGTATTTCATCTAATATAAGAAGAGTTCCTGTAAGTGTACATTTTTCTCGCAACGATTGTATCCAATTTAAATCAGGACAAATTACACCTGCTTCTGCTTGTATGGTTTCAATAATAACGCAAGCAGTCTTATTACTGATAGCATTAATTAATTCTTGCGAATTATAGTTATAATGCCACACATCGGGCAATAGCGGCCTAAAGGCATTAAGCCAATATTCATTGCCCATAACACTTAAAGCTCCTAATGTATTACCATGGTAAGCATTTTTACAGCAAATTATCTCTGTTCTGCCCGTAACCCTGCGTGCCAATTTCAGTGCACCATCAGTTGCTTCTGCTCCGGAATTGGTAAAATAAGTACAATTTAAATTTTTCGGTAGATGTTCGGCTAATAAATGTGCATATTTTATTTGTGGGCTTTGTATTAATTCACCATATACCATTACATGCAAATATTCATCGCACTGTTTTTTTATTGCCTCTATAACTTTAGGGTGTCTGTGTCCTATATTACAAACACTTATACCACCAATTAAATCTAAATATTTTTTTCCGTCTCTTGTATATAGATAATTACCGGTGGCAGACACAATGTCTAATGCAACCGGTGAGGGTGAAGTGGGGGCCAGGTAGGTTTGAAAGAGTTGGCGGTGATTCATTTTTATTATTATAAATTTCAATATAAATATTAAAAATATTATTCTAAAGTTTCTACGGGTATCAAGTTTAGTTCTTTGGCTTTTTCTAATAATAAAATAGAAGCTGCTGCCCTTGTATTTGGTATAATATCGTCGAGTATGGCATCTCTAATTGTCGTTTTTAAAATTCCAACTTCTCGAGATGGATTCAAATTGAAAATACGCATAATTTCATCTCCTGAAATGGGTGGTTGCCAATTACGAATATTATCTTTTTCCTCAACTTCTCTCAATCTTATTTTTACATGTTCAAAATTTTCTAGATACCGTTGAACTTTTTGTTTGTTTTTAGATGTAATATCCGATTCGCATAAAATCATTAAATCCTCCAGTTCATTACCTGCATCAAATAGAAGTCTTCGCATTGCAGAATCGGTAATATCTTCTTTCGTTAAGGAAATAGGTCGAAGATGGAGTAAAACCAATTTTTCAACATATTTCATATTTTCAGTTTGTGGCAGTTTTAATTGTTTGAAAATTTTACTAACCATTTTTTTACCAACAACCTCATGTCCATGAAATGTCCATCCATGTCCATCTTGAAAAAATTTTGTTGCCGGTTTACCAATATCGTGTAAAAGAGCTGCCCATCTAAGCCAAAGATTATTACTTTTTTTTGCAACATTATCTAATACTTCTAATGTATGATAAAAATTGTCTTTATGTCCTTTGCCTTCTATCAAATCTACACCCACTAAATCTATTAATTGTGGAAAAAATAATTTTGCTAATTTACCCTTATATAATAAATCCAAGCCAATTGAAGGTTTGGGTGATAGCATAATTTTATTTAATTCATCTGTAATCCGTTCTTGTGAAATGATTTTAATCCGTTCGCTATTTCTTTTTATTGCATCAAAAACATCAGGAATAATTTTGAAACCCAATTGTGTTGCAAACCGAATGCATCGCATCATTCTTAATGGGTCGTCCGAAAAAGTAATTTCAGGATTTAAAGGAGTTCTAATGATACCATTTTTCAGGTCATCTAAGCCATTGAATGGGTCTATTAGTTTACCATAATTTTCTTGATTAAGACTGATAGCTAAGGCATTAATTGTAAAATCTCTACGTAATTGGTCGTCTTCTATTGTGCCTGCACTCACCTCCGGGTTTCTAGAATCTGGTGTGTAAGATTCTTTTCTTGCACCTACAAATTCTACATCAAAACCATTAAGTTTAAATTGGGCTGTACCGTAATTTTTAAAAAAGCTTACATGAGGTTTAGGTTTATAGGTAGCTGCAACTGCATGTGCTAATTCTATACCATCGCCTGTACATACCACATCTGCATCTTTAGTAACTCTGCCAATAAGTTTATCTCTAACAAAACCACCTATTAAAAAGCAACTCACATTAAGATTTGCGGCAGCTTTACCTATTCTATCAAATAAATCAAGTTCTATTGGCGAACAATCAATTTCCATATTTTCGCAAATCTATGTGTTTAGTTACAAAAAAAGGGTTGCTGTATTAAATAAAATGAGGTAAATAGATTTAAAATGTCTTTTTTATGATGTCATAAATCATAACAGAATTACCACCACCGCCGGGCTTGCCTTGTGCAGTTACAACTAAATATTTATCATCTTTATCAATAGACATCCCCACAGGATACGAATCTGCATTTACTTCGCCTATTTTTTTCATGTCTTTTGTTCTTACAATACTTATTTTAGACTCATTATTTGCTGTTGCAAATAAATAAGAGCCATCAGATGTAATGGAAATGGTTCTGGCGCCGGTACCTGTAAAAACAGTATTCCAATTAGAATACAAAGCCCCTTTTTTATGGTCTAATGCAAAAGCTAAAAAATCTTTCCATAAGGTTCTTTGTACAACGCCATCTTTATTAGAACTTAAGTATAGATACTCATTTTTAATTAGCAAATGTCTAACATTCGTTTTAGTGCCAAAAACACTACCTATATATTTTTGTTCGTTCATATCAAATACCGCAATACCGCCACCACCCATTCTGCCTACAAAAAGGTATTTGCTATCTGGTGTAAAAACAGTACCTCGCAGGCACAAACCACAATCCGAATCTCTGTCAACCGAGTCATTAAAATTCATACTTAATTTATAATCTACGGTATAATGTGCAGAATATTGAAATGTGTCAGGAATACCTGAATTTATGTCAATAATATGTACTGTATTATCTCCCCAATTGGTTACAGCTATAAATTTATTATTATCAGAACAAGCAACCATCTTGGGTAGTGGGGCAGAAGGGAATACTCTTATTATTTTATTACTGTCAACATCTATTAAAGCAAGGGCAGAAGGCTCAGTCGCTTTTGGGTCAAAATCTCTTCTATAATAAGGAATCCAAAGATACTTATCATTATTTGATAAGCACATTTCAACTGGCTTACCACTAAAAACATTTTGATTTGAATGCTTTAATTTAAAACTATAACCTGGAAAATCGGTTTCATGAAACAAGTTGCTGTCTTTAATAGTAAAAACATGGTTTATTTCAGAAATTTTTTTAAATTTATTATTTACATCATAAATAGTAGTGGAGTTTCCTTCCAAATTATTTATGTAAAGCCATTTTACATTTGTATTATTTATGTTTTTATCTACTATTAACGCAGATTTAGGCGAATTAATTGATTTATCGTAATAATCATTTTCTTTCGCTGGGTGTACAAAGTTACTTTGAATTCTATAAGCCAATTGCAAGGTAATTTCATCGTTTTCGGTAGATTTTTCACCAATATGTACCGTTTTTACTTGACAATAAGGTATAACAATATTTATTGTCAAAAAAAATAAGGTAATAAATAGCTTCCTTAGCATAATTTTGATATTTGTTGGCAAAATAACTAAATAAATAATAGATGTCTTCTAAATGTAAATATACACCAAAGGTATTAAAATGTATTTTTGAGGTAGTAGATATAGCCTATAAAGTGATTTATTTTTCAACACTTTAAAACTATACTTGAATAAACGTGTTTATTTTTTTATGTTTGCTGTTTATAAATGTATGCCATGTTTTTAAACTTGAAAAAAGTACTTTTTGTTTCAGTCATTGCTTTACTTGCCAATCAGCTTATAGCTCAAAAGAGATTACTTACTATTGAAGAGGCAACGAATGGATTAACAACAACGCTTGCAACTAAGGGTGTTATTAACCCAAGTTGGCAGCCCGGAACAGAATGTTTTTGGCAAGTTATAAAAGACGGTGATAAGGAATATTGGCAAGTTATTAATTATTGTCAGGCAGAGCATGAAGCACCCTTTTTTGTTCAACAAGGTAAGTATCCGGTTACGGAAACAGTTACTGCAATTCCGGCTATAAAGTGGTTAAATAATAAGCAAGCCTATTTTATTAATGGTAAGAATATTATTTTGGGTACTTTAAGTAATCGTACTTGGACTTGGGAAACATTAGTTGCACTACCTGAAAAAGCAGAGAATATAACCGTTGATAAATCAATGCAAGTTGCTTTTACATTAAAGAATAATTTATGGTTATGGCATCCGGGCGTTGGACAAATAAGAGTAACAAATTTTGAGAATGAAAGTGTTGTAAATGGTCAAGCCGTACACCGTAATGAATTCGGTATAGACAAAGGTATTTTCTTTTCGCCCAAAGGCAGTTTAATGGCCTATTATTGTATGGACCAAACAATGGTTAAATATTACCCAATTGTAAAATGGGATGCTATGCCTGCAAGAGCCGATGAAGTAACCTACCCAATGGCGGGAGACGTATCGCATGAAGTTACATTAGTTGTTTTTGACCCCCACACAGGCAAAAAGGTAACAATGCATACAGGAGAAACTGAAAGAGACCATTATCTTACTTCCGTAACTTGGAGTCCTGATGAAAAATATATATACATAGCCATATTAAATAGAGAACAAAATCATTTGTGCTTAAATAAATATAATGTAAGCAATGGAAACAAAGTAATTACATTATTTGAAGAGTGGAGTAAGGCTTATGTACATCCTACACATCCGTTAACCTTTATTTCGGGTAAAAATGAACAATTTATTTGGTGGAGCGAAAGAGACGGATTTGAACACCTTTATTTATATAGCACTAATGGTATTAAAATTAAACAACTTACAAAAGGTAAATGGGTAGTAAATGAACTCTTAGGTTTTAATATGGATGCAAAAAAAGTACTATTTACATCATCATTAGGCGACCCGAGAGAGAAACATATTTATTCTGTTGGTTTAGATGATTTGGTAATGAACAGAATTGATAAAGACAGGGGTATGCATACAGGACTTTGCTGCGAAGACGGCAAATATGTTTTAGATGTTTATAGTGCATCCGATATACCCAAAAATAGTATTATAAGAGCTACCAATTGCGATTTTAGAGATGAATTAGTAATTTCTAAAAACCCTTTGGAATTATATGAAAGACCCGAAACAAGGAATGTTGAAATTACAGCAGCCGATGGTAAAACAACATTATATGGTAAACTAATATTACCATTGCATTTTAATGGGAGTAATAAATATCCGGTTATTGTTTATTTATACAATGGCCCCAATGTACAATTGGTACATAATAGTTTTCCGGCAAGTGGTAATTTATGGTACGACTATATGGCTGAAAGAGGATATGTAGTATTCGTAATGGACGGAAGAGGCAGTTGGAACAGAGGTATAGATTTTGAACAAGTTACACATCTTAATTTAGGCAAAATAGAAATGGAAGACCAACTAAAAGGTGTTGAATACTTAAAATCATTGCCATTTGTAGATGCATCCAGAATGGGTGTACACGGGTGGAGTTTTGGTGGATTTATGACAACTTCCTTAATGCTTAAATACCCTAATATATTTAAATGTGCTGTTGCCGGTGGGCCTGTTATGGATTGGAAAATGTATGAAGTTATGTACACTGAAAGATATATGAGTACACCTAAGAAAAACCCTTCAGGTTATGCAAGTTCAAATTTATTAGATAAAGTTAGCAATCTTAAAGGGAAATTATTATTAATACATGGCACAAATGATGATGTTGTGGTATGGCAGAACAGTATTAATTTTTTAAGAAAGTGTGTAGATGAAGGAGTGCAGGTTGATTATTTTGTTTATCCCGGACACGAACATAATGTTAGAGGTAAAGACAGAGTACACCTAATGGAAAAGATTACTGAATACTTTGATGAATATCTAAAAAAATAATTTCTCATTTAATTAATGAATGCTATACCCAACAGTACCGAAAAAACGATTAATCAAGAACAGCCAAAATCATTAATTATACTTGCAAAAATAATATCGTATGTATTTCATCCGGTTTTTATGCCATGTGTAATGTCGTTTTTCTTATATGTGCTGACAAGAACAAGTTTTTCGGGCATAAATGATAGACAATTAATGATGTGGTTGTTGTCTATTTTTATTGCAACCGTATTTTTTCCTTTATTTACAATTGGGTTAATGAAGCCATTAGGTTTTATAGGTAGTTTTCAGATGCCAACAGCCAGAGATAGAACAATACCTTTAATGGCAACTATGATATTTTATTTTTGGATAAGTCATGTTTTTCAGAGTATCAATAATATTAATGTACCAATTGAACTAAAAGTGCTTTTATTAGGTAATTTTTGGGGTCTTGTGGTTTTATTTATCATAAACATTTTTACCAAAATAAGTATGCATACTACTGCTGCCGGTGGTATGATAGGCATCATTATTGTACTAATGATAAATAGTAACATTAATATGATTGCTCCTTTGTTTATTACATTAGTATTATCAGGCATTATTGGTTCGGCTCGTTTAGTACTTGGTGCACATCAAAAAGGAGATGTTTGGTTAGGTTATATTATTGGTATTTTAGTTCAGTTATCCGCCTATCTTTATATTAAAACATTTTCTTAATTTGTTTTTTATCTAATTTTCGTTTATGATTTTAAGCTTTGCAAAATTCAGAGCTATTTTTTTTAACCCGTTTCCGGCACCAAAATCGATACCAGCCATTCTGTTATTACTCCCACCTTCTAAAGAAAGAATTTTACCAAAACCAAATTTTTGATGTTCAACAGTCATACCAACAGTCATTTTCATAATATCATCGGGTACGAAATTTGCAGACGGGGTGTAAGTAGAATTTGCTGGTTTATTATTGTTTTTAATATTACTTACCGTATCGGCAATTTTCTTTAAGGGTGTTGTTTTTTCGTTACTAAAATTACCCAAACCGCTGGTAGTAAAAGTGGCTTTATTGCTTGTGCCGGTAAATGTTTTATCCAGATGTTCGTCGGGTATTTCTTGTAGAAATCTACTTGCATCATTTTGTATTAGGCTTCCAAAACGGTATCTGCTATTGGCATGTGTAATCCATAACTTTGTTTTAGCTCTTGTAATAGCTACATAAAACAATCTTCTTTCCTCTTCAAGTCCTTCTCTGTCATATAAATTCATAGAGCTTGGAAATAGATTTTCTTCTAACCCAACTAAAAACACACATGGAAATTCTAAGCCTTTTGCTGCATGTATGGTCATTAGTTTTACTGCATCTGCATCGCCATTCTCGTCTTGGTCGGCATCAGTAAGTAGTGTTATTTGTTGCAAGTAACTGCCTAAAGATTTATCGTGTAGTTCGCCTTCTTCATCGGGTGTTTCTGTAAATTCTTTTATTGAGTTTAGTAATTCTTGTATATTCTCATACCTTGCTAAGCCCTCAACACTTTTATCATTATATAATTCTGCTACCAGGTTGGTATGTTTGCCTACAGCAAATGCCACATCATAAGCATTTTTTGTTTGCATTAATGCTTGGAAGCTTTTAATCATCATTACAAAATCATCTACTTTTCCCCAACCTCCGTGTTGTATCATTTCCCAAAAGGTAACATTGGCTTCATTCGCTTTTACAATAATTTTTTCGATAGTTGTTTTACCAATACCACGGGCCGGATAATTAATTATGCGTTTAAGATTTTCATCATCTCTCGTATTTAAGATGAGCCTTAAATAGGCAAGTAGGTCTTTTACCTCTTTACGTTGATAGAAAGAAGTGCCACCAACCAACTTATAAGGAATATTAAAACGTCTTAAACTTTCTTCAAATGAACGGCTTTGGGCATTGGTACGGTATAATATGGCAAAATCTTTATTGGCGAAGTGATAACGCATTTGTTGTTCTTTTATGGCATCGGCAACAAATCGTCCTTCGTCATTGTCGGTGAGTGTGCGTGCTAAAATAATTTTATCGCCGGTGCCATTGTTTGTCCATAATTCTTTAGGAATTTGATGTTTGTTATTGCCTATTATTTCATTGGCTACATTAAGAATGGTTTGGGTGCTGCGATAATTTTGTTCCAGTTTCACAACAATAACGTCTTCATAATCGTGCCTGAATTGTAGAATGTTTTTAACAGTTGCCCCTCTGAAAGAGTAGATACTTTGTGCATCATCGCCTACAACACAAATATTTTCATATACTGCACCCAGCATTTTAATAATCTCATATTGCGATACATTCGTATCTTGATACTCATCTATAAGGATATATTTGAATTTATGCTGGTATTTTGCAAGTGCTTCCGGAAAGTTTGATAACAACTCATGCATTTTCATTAATAAGTCATCAAAATCCATAGCACCGTTTCTAAAACAACGGTTAGCATAGGTAGCATATATGGTGCTTATTAAAGGGCGGGTAGTGCGAGCATCTTCCTCTTGTATTGTTCTATCGGTCTTATATTCTGCCGGTGTTATAAGTGCATTCTTGGCAGCACTGATACGGCTATATACAAATGATGGTTTATAATGTTTTTCATCAAGGTTCAGTTCTTTTACAATATCTTTTATTATCCCTTTAGCATCATCTGTATCATATATTGTAAAATTATTTGGGTATCCCATTCTGGGGGCTTCCACCCTTAATATTTTTGCAAAAACAGAGTGGAAAGTACCTATATAAAGATTGCGAGCTTCGCTATTGCCAAGTATATGTTCCACACGTTCTTTCATTTCGGCAGCAGCTTTATTTGTAAACGTTAAGGCGAGTATATTAAAAGCATCCACACCATTTTTCATAAGGTGAGCAATACGGGTGGTTAATACTTTTGTTTTTCCGCTACCTGCACCGGCTACAATCATTAATGGGCCATCAATATGCTCTACTGCTTGCCTTTGCGGCTCATTTAAACCTGCTAAATAATTCTGCATACCGCAAATTTAAGAAATAGAAAGTAGCTAATGCCAAATTATACCTTATTAAATGTGAATGAGATTGTGGAGGTTATATATACTATACTGTGTGCTATTTTTTGTAAGTAAACACATGTTAATGTCTGAAATAACAACCCGTTTTTTGCTAAAACTTTAAATGAGCAGTTTTTTTTTGTAGTTTATTGATAATGAGGTACTTGTAAAAATAAAACGGTTCATTAATTGCCCGTTTGTGTTTCAAAGTGAGTTATTTGGTTTTGTTATGTATTTGGTTTTAGTGTGTAAGGTATTTTATTTTAGAATAGCATTTTGATATTTAATTGCACCTATTTAAGGTTGTTTTGACATGTTTTTATTGTTGGGTAAGGGTTTGAGGGTGGGTGTTTTTTGTGTTATTTTTGTTTTTGCTTTTCTTTTGTAATTTGTTGCTAAACTTTATTTTGGAGAACATTTTAATACTTCATCGGACGCTGCTACATTTTAGGTCTAAGGGAGAACCTTAGATCTAAGTAGGGGTGACGCTTAGACCAGTGAGATACTCTATGGTTCAACTTCCCGCCTAACAGAACCCTTTTTGTCATAATTTATTTTACAAACAATTATAATATTAAAAATATTTAAAAAATTATAATAATAACTTTTTCTAATATTTACTAACGTTTTGAAAAAATAAAACAATTTTTAACAAT
>CAIYTT010000214.1 GCA_903929195.1 uncultured Bacteroidota bacterium | reverse complement strand
TTGCATTCCACAAAGATAAGTAATTATAAAAATAACTCCTAAAAACTGACACACAGCTACCCGCACAAATCATTCATCTTTATTTTTCAGACAACAAAGGACGGAAATTTTAGGGGTGCTAACCATTTTCAGCATGATGTAGACGTGGTGATAGAAGTCCCGGAGAAAGGTAGGGCAGTTTAGAATGGACGATTTAACAGGGTGGGGAAATTCAGATTTTTTAATAACTTTGCCCTGATAGGGTTTATAGGGGCTGGTCATTTCTATGACCGGCTTTTTTTATTTTATCATAACAATTTTGATTCTAAACAATTCATATTTTTACACGGTGAAAATTTTTACTTGCATATTGGCAATTTACATTTTAATATTAACAGCAATTCCATGTTGTGCATATGACAAATGTGAGAATGATAAAGTAAAGACTGAAAAAAGCGAACAAAAAAATAAAAACAAACAAGAAGATAAAGGTTGTTGTGGTAGCTGTTCACCATTTTTTTGTCATAGTTGTTCAGGCTTTATTATCGTAAATTACTATTACCCGATTGCAATCAAAAAAATTCATTCAAGAAAAACATACAATATCTACCATCCCTCTATCCTTTCTCAATATTTTCACTCTTTATGGCAACCACCAGATGTTGCTTAAAATATTTTGAGACTTCAATATGCCTTATTCTTTTTCAAAGGATACTGTTTCTATTTAACTACTTTTAAAAATTATTTATGAAATCTACTATTTTGAATATAGTAACGCTATGCGTTACATTTAATGCACATGCCCAAGAAAATTTTAGGGCATACTTAAAAGATAAAAAAACAAATGAACCAATTGTGGGTGTGGTTGTCAATATTCTTAACACTGATATAGGAAATGTTACCGATATTAATGGGCTTGTACTTCTCACAAATATCAACAATGGAAAGCAAACAATTAGCTACAAAATTATGGGGTATAAAGAAAGGTATGATACACTTACTTTCCCTTTAAAAAATAGTGATACAATCAATATTTTATTAGAAGAGGAGGCTACTGAGATAGAAGAAGTTATAGTTAGTAGTACACGAAGCAGCCGTACTATTCAGGATATTCCAACAAGAGTAGAACTTATTGGGATGGATGAACTAAATGAAAAGGGTAATATGAAACCGGGTGATATTAGAATGATTCTAAGTGAAAGTACCGGAATACAAACCTTACAAACATCCGCTACTTCCGGCAACTCTGATGTTAGATTTGAAGGGATGGATGGCAGGTACACCCAAATATTAAAAGACGGATTTCCGTTGTATGCAGGATTTTCAGGTGGATTAGGGCTTTTGCAAACACCACCTTTGGATTTAAAGCGTATAGAAATTATTAAAGGTTCATCTTCTACGCTATATGGAGGTGGTGCTATTGCAGGTTTAGTCAATTTAATTTCAAAAATACCTTCAAAAGATAAAGAATTACGGTTTATTTTGAACGGAACTTCTGCAAATGGTATTGATATTAGTAGTTTCTACGGACAAAGGTTTGGTAAAGTTGGTATTACGTTATTTGGTGCGGTTGATGCTAACTCCCCTTATAACCCATCAACAACTGTATTTGCAGCTATACCACAATTTAAAAGGTTTACTGTTAATCCAAAATTGTTTGTATATCCGAATAACAAAACAGACATTACAATAGGCGCAAATACATCTTTTGAAAACAGATTAGGAGGGGATATTTATTATATACGAGGTGAACATGACAGTTTACATAGCTACTATGAAAATAATAAAACAGAAAGAATAAGTTCTGAATTTGAATTAATTCATCGGTTTGATGAAAATAGCACATTGTCTATTAAAAATTGTCTGTCTCATTTTAATCGCATTATTTCTGCGCCCAATTACTCGTTCGATGGTACTCAAAACAACACATTTACGGAAGCTGTTTTTTCCATACATAAAATAAATTTTGAATGGACATTCGGAGGGAATATTTTCAGCGATGGATTTGATGAATTAAAAATCAATTCGCAGCCATCCCGTAATTACCTATTGACAACCTATGGTTCTTTTATGCAAAATACATACAACATTAGTAAGCATTTTTTTCTTGAAACAGGACTTAGAGGAGATTATATAACTAAATATGGATATGCTTTATTGCCAAGAATTTCATTACTCTATAAAATGGATAATAATTTATCATCCCGAATTGGTGGCGGTTTAGGTTATAAGGCACCAACGCTATTTACAGAAGAAAGTGAAAAAATATTATACAAAAACATATTGCCAATTAATCCCGACAGCAATAAACTGGAGCACAGCTATGGAGCAAATTGGGATGTGAACTATAAAACAACATTTCAAAATGGTAAAATTAGATTAAGTATCAATCAATTATTATTTTATACTCGGTTAAATTCTCCGCTTGTCCTTAACAGTATTGGAAATAATTTCTACCGATTTGAAAATAGTATAGACCATATCGATGCTAATGGGGCTGAAACAAATATCAAAATCGGCTACGGATATTTTAAATTGTTTTTAGGCTACACTTATACCCATTCTCATATGCATTTGGGAAATTATTATTTTGAAACGCCCTTAACTCCAAGACACCATACCAACTCTGTATTAACTTATGAAATAGAGGGTAAATGGAAACTTGGATTGGAAGCATATTATTATAGTCCCCAGCATTTGAACGATGGTACAATGGGTAGAGACTATTGGTTATGTGGTTTTATGGCTGAAAGAATTTGGAAGAAATGTTCTTTGTTTATTAATTTTGAAAATATGTTAGATAGTAGGCAAACACGTTTTGATACCATTTACACCGGAACAATTGAAAATCCACAATTCAGGGATATATATGCCCCATTGGATGGTTTTGTGATAAATGGTGGATTAAAGATAAAATTGTAACCCGTTCTTCCAGATGTTCTGCGAAGCGGGCGTCTGGAAGCATAAATAAAAACCGTTCTGCAAACGTATTCAGGGAATTGATGATAAATGAAAAAGTATATCGCTAAGAATTTCATAACTTTCATTTAGCTTTGTCAAGGTGAATGCCTTTGTAAAAGGAGTTCATTCTTACTTCCGGATTCCCTGCGGAAAATCTGGAAGAACAGTGTAATTACTTCTTAATATTTACAAATTAATATTTTCTATATCATAAATCTATTTTGTAAAAACGCCAATAAAAGGATTGTAAAGATAAAACTTCGCTATATTTGATTATGAAGTTGTGTTTGTTGATGGAAAATACAACAAAGGCAAAAAAATGATAATTTTGAGCGTAATATGAAATATAGCATCATAATTGTATTCTTCACACTGTCCACTTTTGTAAGCCAAGGCCAATCAGCTAAGCATTCAACCGCACAATTAATATCAAAAAAGGACCGCAAATACATACCGAAAGACCTAGACGATTGCATTAATCAAATAGATAAGTTCTGGGATGATACGATGAAAGCCAAAGCCATTTTAATGACAGAAGAGGAGTTCAGAGGCCGATACCACTTTGGCCTTGGTCTTTGGATACGTAATAACTGGGGATTATGGAAAGGATCAAGACTCTCAAAATATTTCAATAACCTGGGCATATATCATCCTGATGACATGTCGGGAATTATACTTGCAAGCTATTATCGGCACTTAAAAGGATTAGAAATTCATTTGAACGACCAGATTCAACAATACCAGAACTATATGAAGGTTGTGCAAGAACCATCAAAAAAAAGCTATCCCGCCGAAGCTCCAGACTTACAATTTAACAGATGGTTTGACTATGATACCAAAGACAGCGGACAAGGATATATTCAAGTCGGAACTTCAAAAAAGACAAATACAACTTGGATATATGATTATTATTTGGGCTGGCTAAAAGTTAACGAGCGTCAACTACACACACTGGATAGTCCATTAACTAGGGAAACAAATCTGCAAAAACTATTTCTCCTAAAAAAGTAGTTTGCTCGCTATAAGCTTCATCCTTTTATTACTTTTGTAGGTATATTTTACCAACTAACCGTTCTTCCAGATGTTCTGCGAAGCGGGCATCCGGAAGCATAAATAAAAACCGTTCTGCGAACGTATTCAGGGAATTGATGCTAAATTAAAAGGTATATAGCTAAGAATTTCATAACTTTCATTTAGCTTTGTCAAAGCGACTGCCTTTGGAAAAGGAGTTCATTCTTACTTCCGGATTCCCTGCGGAAAATATGGAAGAACGGGTATAAAATGCCCTCAAAGCTACACCAATTGAGGGTTGCAGCGTTTTTTAGCCTACTTTTTGTCTATTACCCCATAATTGTTCAATTTAATTAATAAACTATTACTAAAATTACTAAAATAAAATCACATTTCAGTGAATATATAAAGTAGGTTATCTAATAAATCATAGTCAAAATTTCAGCACACTATAAGCAAATAATACAAATTCTTTATGCTTTGTAATTTTTCATTTTTAAAATGGTAAACTAAAATAATTGTACTTTTGCGGTCTAAAAAAATGGAATGAATTTATATAGCAAAATACAGGATACAAAGAATTTTATACTGCAAAAAATAAATAACAAACCCAAAGTAGGTATCATTTTAGGCAGTGGCTTGGGCGGCTTGGTTGATATTATTGAAAAAGAAACTGCAATTAATTATACGCATATTCCTAATTTTCCTGTTTCTACTGTTGAAGGGCATCAAGGGCAATTGGTTTTCGGTAAAATTTCAGGCGTTGATGTTGTTCTTATGGCTGGTCGTTTTCACTTTTACGAAGGTTATAACATGCAAGAAGTTACGTTTCCGGTAAGAGTAATGAAAGAGCTGGGTGTTGAAAATCTTATTGTTTCTAACGCTGCCGGTGGCATGAATGCAGATTTTACTATTGGAAACTTAATGATTATTACCGACCATATCAACTTATTTCCCGAACACCCCTTAAGAGGACATAATGACCCAAGACTGGGTACTCGCTTCCCGGATATGAGCGAAGCTTATGATAAAACACTAATTAATAAAGCGGAAGAAATAGCCCGAAATTTAAATATAGAAGTAAAAAAAGGTGTATATATAGGGCTAATGGGCCCTACTTTTGAAACACCTGCAGAATATAAAATGTTGCATGTAATAGGGGGTGATGCTGTTGGTATGAGTACGGTGCCGGAAGTAATAGTAGCAAGACACGGTGGCATTAAAGTTTTTGCAATGAGTATTATTACCGATATAGGCATAAATGCTTCGCCGGTGTCTATAACACACGAAGAAGTGCTGGAAGCAGCCAATAATGCTGCACCTAAAATGGCTGCTATCGTTACGGAATTAGTAAAAACAATGTAATATTACACATACAAAATATTTACTATAATTAATTTTTCAATTGGGTAATTCTATAAAGTATCTATTGGGTCTTTTTTTGCTCGTTTGCAGTTGGCATACTTATGCCCAAGCAAACAATACATCAACAACGCCTAAAAAGGATACTACAATGAATAAAACCAATACAAGTAAGTGGAAAAATGAAAATGTTACTATCAGTTATGAAGTACTTAATTCATCAAAAGTATTTATTCCTGATACCGGCATACATACGTTTCATAGAATAGGTTTTATACAAAACTGGGAAAGAGACTTAGGTAATTTAGGTAGCCCTACTAATAATTTATTTTTTACAACCCCAAACAGCTTGGGCCCTTCTTTAGGTTACCATGTTTTTGACGCCTATAAATTGAATGTTGATAGTTTGTTTTTTTACAATACTAATAGACCCTACTCCATCTTTTCTTATCAATTAGGTAGTAAACTAGAACAGATTGCGCATATAATGCATAGCCAAAATGTAAAACCAAATTGGAATATTACATTTGATTACCGCAAAATAAATTCTCCCGGTTTTTATAAAATACAACGAAACAATCACGACAATGTATCTTTAAGCACTAATTATAAAAGCCTAAATAAACATTATATCTTATATGGAGCAATGGTTTATAATAAAGAACAGCATGATGAAAATGGCGGTATTGTTTTAGATACACAATTATACAGTGCTATATATACCGACCGTAAAACCATTGATGTTGCCTTCCAAAATGACCAATACAGCCTAACAAGGTCTTCTGTTACAAATGTATTGCGAGATTTTACAATGCTTTTTCAACAAAGTTATGTGTGGGGCATTACTGATACGAGCTATAATGCAGATTCCAGCCAAAGCACCTATAAATTAGTTCCTAAATTTGGCATAACCCATAAAATGGAATTAAGCACCGAAAAACACACTTTTAAAGACCTAACCCCTGATTCATTACGATATAGTTCCTTATTTAGTCAACAGTTTACAAATAATAGTAATGGCGGTTATTATAGTGCCGGTGGAGACTCTGTTTATACTGTTCAAAAATGGTTTTGGATAGACAATAAATTATTATTAAACGGATATTTAGGTAAAGAAAATAGACAGACCCAATTTAGTATTGGGCTCGGTAATCGTTTTGATGAGTTTACTTCGCTCCCCATTAGTATTTTAGTAAAAGACAGTTTACCAAAACATTTGTATGTAACAGGTATTGATGCAATTTCTACAATTAGTAATTATTTTGAATGTACTTTAAAAAAGGAAGCACTACATGCCGGTAATTGGGAATACAATTTACATACTCAATTGTTTCTAACAGGAAATTATGCCGGAAACCTATTATTAAATGGGGTTTTGGGTAAAAGTTTTAAGAACAATACGGGTAGTTTTTTAATTGGCATTCAGCAACAAATAAACAATGCACCTTATAATTATACACACTACGAAAATGCGTATATACAAAATATCAATACATTTAATTCAGAAAATATTACCAGTGCTTATGTAATGCTAAATTTACCTAAATGGCGATTAAATATAGGTGCAAAAAATTATATTATTGACAATTATCTATATATAGATGAAAATGAATTACCAAAACAATATAATATAGCCTTTAATTTATTGCAAGTATGGGCAAATAAAACGTTTAAATTGGGTAACTTTTATTTAGATAATCAATTTGTTTACCAACAAAAAGCCGACAATGCCCCTTTAAATGTACCGCAATTTATGGGCAAACATCAACTGTCTTATGAAAGAGCTATGTTTAAAAACGCTTTGAAGATTGCAACAGGTATAGAAATTAGATATAATACAGCATATAGCCCCTCAGGATATGATGCATTATTAAATCAATTCTATTATCAAAAAACAAGTACAACGTATAACAACCCCGAGGCTGCACTTTTTCTTAATTTTCGCAGAAAACGATTTAGAGCCTTTATTATGGCCGACCAGTTACAACAAGCAATAGGCTCCTTAATAGGTAATAGTTCCACTTTTGGCAATACATTGCTTTTTGTAGGCACACCGGTTATTAATTTCAACAATTCGGGTATAAATAATATTCCTGTTTATGCCACACCCGATTTTAATATTAAATTCGGTTTCAATTGGATAATGATTAATTAAAATTTTAATCCTATTGAACAATTCTGTTCAATAGGATTAAAATAGTACCTATCTAAAATTCGGATTTCTTTTTCTTGCCGGCGAACTATGAATTGCATTGGGTCTATGTACAATCTCTTTGTTTTTTGGCGGGTTAATATGTACCATTCCTTCTGCTGCCATAGGGTAAGGGTGATTTGTAACAACAGGAATTTTTTGTCCTGTCAGTTTCTCAATATTTTTCCAATCTGTTCGCTCTTCACTATCACAAAAAGAAAAAGCAATACCGCTTGCCCCTGCCCTACCCGTTCTGCCTATACGGTGCACATACGTTTCCGGCACTTCGGGTATTTCATAATTTATTACATGCGATAACAAATCCACATCAATACCTCTTGCAGCAATATCTGTAGCTACTAATACTCTTATTTTACCGTCTTTAAAATTACTTAAAGCACGTTGACGAGCATTTTGAGATTTATTGCCATGTATGGCTTCGGCAACAATATCTACTTTTTCTAAATCTTTAACTACTTTGTCGGCACCATGTTTAGTACGCGTAAAAACCAAAACTCGTTCTATCGATTTATCATTTAAAACATAAGTCAATAGTTGTCTTTTATCCTTTTTATCAACAAAATAAACCGACTGCCCAACAGTTTCTGCTGTTGTAGCAGGTGGTGTAACTTTTACAATTAGCGGGTCAACCAATATGGTATTTGCTAATTTTTGTATTTCAGGAGGCATGGTAGCAGAGAAAAATAAAGTTTGCCTTTTAAGAGGCAGCTTAGCAATAACTTTTTTTACATCGTGTATAAAACCCATGTCCAACATGCGGTCTGCCTCGTCTAAAACAAAAATACTTATTTCTTTAAAGCTTATCAATCCCTGATTTACCAAATCTAACAGGCGACCGGGAGTAGCAATCAGTATTTCTACACCTGCACGCAAAGCCTGTACTTGCGCCCCTTGAGGCACACCGCCAAAAATTACGGTATGTTTTAAATTAAGCCCTTTGCCATAAGCAGCAAAACTTTCGCCTATCTGTATTGCCAATTCTCGTGTAGGCGTCAGTATCAATGTTTTTAGGGTCTTATGATTACGCTCTGCATGTTGCTGATGCAGTGTTTGTAATATAGGTATTGCAAAAGCCGCAGTTTTGCCTGTACCGGTTTGTGCGCAACCTAATAAATCTTTGCCTTGTAATAAAAAAGGTATAGATTGTTCCTGAATAGGAGTTGGGGTTGTATAACCCTCTTTCTGTAGAGCTAATAAGATAGGCTCTATCAGATTTAAATCGTTAAATGTCATAAATAAAATTAAAATGCCGGGTAACAATACCAATCATTCATTTTCTAAAAAAAGAAAATTGTCAGATGGCAAAAAAAGAATAACGCAATCCCCAAAAGGTATTAAAATGCGTAGATAAAAAATTTGTACTGACTTATACGGAAAGGAACGCAGCAATAAATAAAACACGAAGATAGGTTATTTATTCGATAAAGCAAAAATACATACTAAAAATAATGATGAATTTATATATAAATGTATTGTACAACTATTTTATATGAAAAATATTATTTTGCTCTTTCTAATAATCCGTTTTCTAATATTCTAATTTCCACACGCCTGTTTTTCTCTGCATCTTGCTCTGTTTTTTCATTAGCTACAATTGGCTTTCGTTTCCCAAAACCGGTATAAAACAACCTGTCGTCTTCAATACCTTTTTTTATAAGAAAATCATAGATAGCTTTTGCTCTATTTATAGACAATACCGGCTCTCCTGTATCAATATCAAATGCGTCAGGTGCATCTATAATGCAACAAACGTGGCCCTCAATACTGATTTTTAATTTAGGATTTTGCTTTAATACTTGATATAGTTTTTCTAAAGTTTCATACGATTCCGCTTTTATTACATGTCTGTCTGGCGGAAAATAGACATTCTTTAGCAATACAGTTGTACCTACACTAAATTTAGATATTTCATTTAAATCGGTTACTACAACAGCATTTACTGGTGTTTTATCAATTCTTGTTATTACAACAGGCGTATCTCTCTTGGGTTTAACAGGTATCTTTTCATTTTTAATTATATTATCTACTACTATATCAACCCTTCTATCCGTTGGGAAACCTAACTTATCATTTAGCCCCTTGCGTGTTATTTGCCCTTTACCTAAACATAGTTTTATGTCTGCCGGGTTTATGCCATATTTAACTAATGTATTTTTTACATTCTCAGCACGCTCCATAGACAATGCTTTGTTATGCGATTCTTTACCTAAATAATCAGCATAACCAATAATCATTATGGTACTTCCATTAATAATTTTGTCATTATATATTAATAAGTTTATTTTCTTTTCTGCATTTGCTGATAATTCGGGTATATTTATATCAAAATAAAGCTTAAAGGTATCGGTTGCCTTTTGTGCTTTGGCATGTATAAATAGGAATGCAAAGAGAAATATTATTAGTATATTTTTTATATAAGCCATGCAAACTTAAACAATATAAACTTTTTAAAATTTTATAAAACAATAATAAACACAAAAAAACATAAATAAGTAATAAATGTACCCATTTAATAGACAAAAAATAATTATCAATACAAAGTTACCTGTTATTTTTTAATTAACTTCTTAAATCAACATATATATTAATTGAAAAACATCAAAAAAATTGATAATCCTATAAATTTCTTTCTATTATTTTTAATAATTACTTAATAGCTTTATGCCATAATATTAAAAATGATACACAAAATACTAAATGACAAACCTACAAAGCTCCTTTTATTTCTAAGCTCCTTTTTTGTTGCTAATGCACTAATTGCGGAATGCATTGGCGGTAAGTTATTTTCATTAGAAAAAGTATTTGGTTTTATTCCAAAACCATTTACTCTTTTTGGCGAGCAGGGTTTAACAATTACACTTACTTGCGGCGTTTTATTATGGCCGTTAGAATTTATAATGACAGATATTGTAAATGAATATTTTGGCCCAAGAGCTGTAAAGCGTATTTCTTATATTGCAGTTGGTCTTATTTGTTATGCTTTTTTAATGTTTTATTTAGCAATGAAAGTACCTGCTGATACCGGATTTTGGATAAATAGTGGCAAAAATGCAGGTGTACCGGATATGGAGGCAGCTTTTGATAACATTTTCGGACAAAGTATGTGGATAATATTTGCAAGTCTGATAGCATTTCTCACAAGCCAATTTGTAGATGTATATATTTTTCATAAAATCAAAAAAGTAACCGGACATAAATATGTTTGGCTTCGTGCTACCGGTTCTACAGTAGTTTCGCAATTAGTAGATAGTTTTATTGTATTATTTATAGCATTTAAAATTGGTAAAGATTGGTCTTATCAGCGTGTACTTGCAATATGCATGGTTAATTATGCTTATAAATTTACAATGGCAATAATATTAACCCCACTTATCTATATTATAGAAAAAAGCATAGAAAAATATCTGGGTATAGAGCTTAGTAATAAATTAAAACATAGTGCCATGAACAAAAGTGAAGAATAGAACTAATTTAAAAGTAACTTATTCAATATTTGCTCATAAATACTAGCAAAACTAGTAAGTAGCCTTTGCTCCGTTTTTATTCTCTTCTTCAACACCATCTAAACAAGCAAGCCATATTCCATATATTGGAATCAGTAAGTGCCACCCTGTCTTATTTATATCTTGCATTCTACGCACACCAACACAAATTAAAGGCATTAACACGGCTGCTAAATAAACAAGGTCTATAATAGTTTGTCCTAAAATAATACCCTGTAAACCTGCTTTAGTACTTACAAAATGTATTAACAGACTTATTGCAATATTTATAAATGTAAAATACCAATATTCCTTTCTACTTGCCCTACCATGAAAAGTGAGATATTTTTTCCATGCCATTAAGTAATACTTCATAGTTAAGATTTTTTTGGGGAACCGTTTATTTTTTTTGTAAAAATAAAAAATTACGAATAGTATTCTAAAAAAATTTCAAAATACTATTCGTAAAAATGAACTATTGTGATTTATTAATTACTGTTATAAAAAACAGTTTACTTATCAATTACAATTTTATAAATAAGATACTCACCTGCATCATTGCTAATTTGCACAATATAGATGCCAGCGGCAGCACTTTCAATATTTAGAAACGCTTTACCTTGTATAAATTGTATGGTTCCATCATATATTACAGAACCAACATAATTTATGACTCTTATAGATTTCTCGCCATCATTTTCAACTGCCTGCAAGATTGAAATATTTCCATTACTTGGGTTAGGTACTAAAGTATAAGATTGATTTTCTATAACTGTACCGGTTGTTGTAATTGCACCACCACTTCTTGCACCACCGCAATAAGCACCAATTGTTATAGGGTAGGTTGCATTTGCTGTGCAACCGGAAGAAGATACACTATAAGAAATGGTAGCACTACCCATAGAAACACCGGAAACTACACCAGTAGTACCATCAATCGTAGCTACTGCAGTGTTACTACTACTCCAAGTACCACCAACCGTTAAGTCTGACATAGTTTTTACAGATAAAGAACATATCGTACTTGGTCCGGAAATTGTACCCGCACTTGGCATTGTATTCACTGTTTCGTTTACCAATGCATAGCAGCCGGTTGGTAAAGTATAAGAAATAGTTGGATTACCTGCCAGAATACCTGCTACAACACCATTTGTAGAACCTACTGTGGCTAAAGCAGTAGCATTACTACTCCATGTACCACCGGCTGTAGCATCAGACAAGGTAACATTTGTACCTGTACATACGGTGTTACTTCCGGTAATAGCAGCAGGGGAAGGATTGACTGAAATTGGTTTTGTTGCCGGCGTACAAGTAGCATTAGTATAAGAAATGGTTGCCGTACCATTTGTAACAGCAGTTACAATACCTGTGGTTGAACCAACAGTAGCAATTGCCGTATTACTACTTACCCATGTACCTACAATAGACGCATCTGACAAGGTAATTGTATTACCTGAAACTGTACACAAAGTATTTGCACCCGAAATAGCTTGTGGCGTAGCATTAACAGTAGCTGTAGTAATAACAGCACAGCCCGATTTTAAATAAGAAATTATAGAAGTACCACCACTTACACCGGTAACAATACCAGTTGCACCAATAGTTGCTACACCAGTACTTACACTACTCCAAGTACCGGCAGTAGTGGCATCCGATAAGGTAACCGTGCTGCCGCTACATACTACCGGTGTACCCAAAATAGCAGTAGGTAATGCTGTACCTGTTACTGCTTTAGTTGCTCTACAAGTACCTAATGTATAAGATATGGTTACGGCACCCGTTGTAACACCTGTCATAATTCCGGTAGTCGATCCAATTGATACCCTTGTTGCACGGCTACTTGTCCAAGTACCTCCGGCTGTAGCATCAGTTAAAGTTACAGATTGACCAACACATGAAATTGCAGAACCCGAAATTGCTGCAGGGGTTGCATTCACTGTTTCTATAACCGCCTTTACACATCCTTTAGGCGATGTATAAGTAATGTAAGGCGTACCTGCTGCTACACCGGTTACCACACCTGTAGAACCAACAACTGTAGCTAAAAGGGTATTTGAACTGCTCCAAACACCACCTGTGGTAGTAGAAGATCTTGTTACAGTTAAACCGGAACATACACTTGCCGTACCTGTATTAGTAGGTGTAGCATTTACACTCATTGTAACTGTAGCAGGCACACAAGCTGCTACCGTATAAGATATTAATGAATTTCCTGCTGCTACACCGGTAATTAAACCACCTGTAGTTATTGTTGCAATCGTTGTTGTTGTACTTTTCCATGTGCCACCGGGTGTTGCATTTGATAAAGTAACATTTCCTGCAATACAAACAGAGTCTGTACCTAAAATAGCGCCCGGAGTAGTGCTTATTGTAGATGATACTGTACTATAACATCCTGTTGCCGGTATGGTATAAGATATTGTTGTAGTACCTGCTACAACAGGCGTAATAATACCTGATGCCGAGCCGATTGTTGCTACCGAAGTAACACTACTGCTCCAAACGCCACCCGCTGTAACATCAGACAAAGTTTTTGTTGTACCGGTACAAACGGCAGTAGTACCAAGTATAGCCGTAGGTGTTGCATTAATAGTTATCGGCTTTAATACAAAACAAGACCCACTAGTATAAGTTATATTTACCGAACCTACAGTAACACCGGTAACTACACCTGTAGAACCAATAACAGTAGCATTAGCTGCACTACTTGTCCATGTACCACCTGCGGTGGCATCACTTAATGTTATGGCATTCGTACCACCGGTACAAACAGTGCTAGCTCCAGAAATTGTATTAGGTGTAGTACTTACAGTAACAGCAGCTACTACAAAACAGCCATTAGGTACAGTATAAGATATAGATGGCACACCTGCAGCTACTCCTGTAACAATACCGGTAGAACCTACAGTGGCAAAAGAAGGATTACTACTTGTCCAAGCACCACTTGCAGTTGCATCAGATAATGTTCGTGTTAGCCCTGTACAAACTGCTGTAGTACCCAAAATGGCAGTTGGTGTGGTATTTACGGTTAATGTTTTAAGTGCATTACAACCAGATAAAGAATAGGATATTGTAACCGCACCGGTAGTAACACCGGTAACTACACCGGTTGAACCAACAACCGTAGCATTGGCAGAACTACTCGTCCATGCACCACCTGCTGTTGCATCACTTAGTGTAATTGTATTAGCAACTCCTGTACATACAGAACTACTACCTGAAATAGTAGCCGGTGTTGTATTTACAGTAGCTGTAGTAGTAATATAACAGCCGGTAAGTGTTAAAGTATATGATAAAGTAGGATTACCTGCCAATACCCCAACAATAACACCGGTAGTAGAACCGATTGTTGCTAATGCGGTATTGCTACTACTCCATGTACCTCCACCTGTTGCATCTGAAATAGTTACATTCGCACCGGTACAAATTGTAGGGTTACCTAATATTGCTGTTGGAATAGCATTTACCGTAACTGATTTTAATGCTGGTGTAGCACAAGAAGCCGTTGTATAAGATATGTTTACGGTACCTGCAGCCTGCCCGGTAACTATACCCGATGTTGAACCTACCGATGCTATTAAAGGATTAGCAGATACCCATGTACCTCCGGTAATTGCATCAGACAAAGTTACAGTACTCGTTGCACAAACTGTTGCCGTACCCAACACTGTTGTTGGCAATGCATTTACAGTAATAGTAGTACCTACTCCACACCCACCGTAAGTATAAGAAATATTTGCAGTACCAAAACTTGCACCACCGGTAACCGTGCCACCGGTTACAACACCATTTGTACCTATTGAAGCCAAACTTGGGGCACTACTTGTCCATGTACCACCGGCAGTAACATCACTAAGGGTTGTTGTAGCACCAGATGCGCAAACCAAAGTAGTACCTAATATTGGTCCCGGGTTATTAACATTTATTGCAATAGTAGCTGAAGTACAGCCGCTTACTTGGTAAGAAATGGTTGCAGATCCGGTAGTTACTCCCGTTACAATTCCGGTAGAACCTACCGTAGCTATAGCAGTATTGCTACTAACCCAAGTACCACCTGTAGTTGATTCTGACAGCGTAATAGGCCCACCACAAATAGTATTACTACCCGAAATAGCAACCGGAGCTGTATTTACAGTAATAGGGGCAATAGCATAACAACCATTCGCTAAGGTATATGAAATGATTGGATTACCGGCGCTCATACCTGTAACTACACCATCTGTACCTACTGATGCAAGTGCATTACTACTTGTCCAAGTTCCGGTACTCGTTACATCACTTAATGAAGTAGTACTACCTACACAAACGGTTGTAGTACCACTAATTGCTGCCGGTGTTGTATTAACGGTTATTTGATAGGTGGCAGGGTTACAGCTTGATGCAGTAGTATATGAAATAATGACGGTAGCGGCAGCATGACCGGTAACTACCCCTCCGGAAGTAATCGATGCTGTTGAAATATTACTACTGCTCCATGTACCACCACTTGTAGCATCCGTTAAGGTTATAGATGAGCCGTTACATAAAGTATTTGCACCATTAATGCTAGCAGGCGTGGCATCTACAGTAATTGTTGTAACAGTAATACAACCACCACCACTCGTATAGGTAATTATTGGATTACCGGCAGCAACACCGGTAACTGTACCGGTTGAAGAACCAACTGAAGCTAAAGTATTATCACTACTTGACCATGAACCTGCACCAAAAGCATCAGAAAGTGTAGAATTAGTACCTACACAAAAGGTAGTATTACCTAATATTGATGTTGGTATTGCATTAACTGTAATAACAGATGTTGCAGCACAACCGTTACTAACCAAATAGGAGATTGTAGATGTTCCTGCAACTAAGCCTGTAACTACACCACTTACAGAGCCAATACTAACATTACTATTGTTACTACTCCATATACCACTACTTGTTGCATCAGATAACGTAATCGTATTGCCATTGCACAAGGATGTAGCACCTGAAATTAGCGCAGGAGAGGTATTAACTGTTATTGGAATAACTGCAAAACAACCGGTTGATAATGAATAAGATATATTTAAAGTACCGGCGGCTACTCCATTTACAATACCGTTAGATGACCCTACTGTAGCTAATCCTGCATTCGTACTCGACCAAGTACCTGTTGCAGTTGCATCGGTAAATGTTATTGGTTGTCCGGTACAAATGTTTGATACTCCTGAAATAGCACTTGGCGTTGTATTAACGGTTAATGTAACTGTTTGAATACAGCCCGTAGTAGTAGTGTATGAAATAAGAGGATTACCTGATGCAACAGCATTAACGTCACCGGTTGTTGAATTAACGGTAGCCTGCCCGGTATTACTACTACTCCATGTACCCCCGCTTACAGTATTAGATAATGTTAACGTATTACCGACACAAATTGGAGCATTTCCGGAAATGGTTGCTGCGGGATTAACGGTAACAGTAGTTGTTACAGGGTCGCAACCTGCCATAGTGTAAGAAATAATTGCAGTACCTGCGGCAACAGAATTTACTGTACCTCCGGTAGTTACTGTAGTTACAGTAGCATCGCTGCTATTCCATGTACCACCTGTAGTAGCATCTGAAAGTAGGATAGAACTCCCTAAACAAATAGTATTTGTACCTGCAATTGCAGCCGGTGCAGGGTTAACTGTAACAGTCAAAAAATCATGGTCTGAACCACAAACATTGGTTGTAGTATAAGAAATAGTTGCTGTACCTACTGCAACACCATAAACTAAGCCTGTTGCATTATCTATAGTAGCAATTGCTGTATTACTACTACTCCATGTACCACCGGCACCTGTAAGCGTATAGCTTAAGATTGTAGTAAATGATAAACACAATGCAGGATTACCGGTAATTACACCAGACAATCCCGGATCTGGAATAGAAATAACATCAATAGAATAGGAAGATGTATCCGTACCACAACTATTTGTAATTGTCGTATTGATATTTATTGTGCCTATTGCCATTCCGGTAACATTACCGGAACCATCAACCGTAGCAATACCTGTATTATCTGAATACCATGAGATTCCAGCCGTAACGTCACTTAAAGAAATTGACGAACCAATACAAACGGAGGTATTTCCGTTAATTACTCCGGCGTCGGGTGCAGGATTTACGGTTAACGAAAATGTTGCAATGGATGTACAAAAAGTATTAGAAACAGAATACGATATTATTGGATTACCACTTGCACCCCCTGTTACCAAACCTGTTCCATCAATTACAGCTAATGTACCATCGCTTGAAGACCAAGTTCCTCCAACTGTTGCATCAGACAGCGTTGCTGCTGCAGCTGCACAGATAATATGAGAGCCCAAAACAGTACCGGCATTGGGAGATGTATTAA
Source organism: uncultured Bacteroidota bacterium (assembly GCA_903929195.1). Taxonomy (GTDB): domain Bacteria; phylum Bacteroidota; class Bacteroidia; order Chitinophagales; family Chitinophagaceae; genus CAIYTT01. Next base: position 4,690 of record CAIYTT010000214.1, on the reverse strand, counting down.
CTGTGATTGCATAAGTTGCAGATGCAGAACAACCACTTGCATTCGTAATTGTATAAGAAATAGTAGGAGTTCCTGCACCATTACCGGTAACAATACCCGAAGTACCAATTGAAGCTTGTGATATATTACTACAGCTCCAAACACCACCTGCTCTATTTTCGCTTAAAGTCATAGTTGCACCTGTACAAACTGAACTTGCACCACTAATAGCACCTGAATTGGGTAATGCATTTACAGTAATTGCATAAGTACCAATAGATGTACAACTGAAGGAATTTGTAACAGAATAACTTATGGTTGATGTACCATTGCTTACTCCATTCACAATGCCGGTTATTGAGCCAATAGTTGCATTACTTGTAGTGGTACTACTCCAAGTACCTCCACTTGTTGCATCTGATAAAGTAATATTTGAGCCAACACATACATTATTGGTTCCACTTATTGTTGCATTTGGAGATGGGTTTACTGTTATCGTATAAGTAGCATAAGAAATACACCCACCACCGTTTACTACCCTATAACTTATTATTGGTGTTCCTGCACCGACACCTGTAACTACACCGGCACTTACTGTAGCCATACTTGTATTAGAACTACTCCATGTTCCAAAACTAATCGCATCTGTTAATGCTATAGTTGAACCAACACATACAACATTTGCACCTGTAATAGTACCGGCATTTGGATTTGGATTGATAGTGATTGAATAAGTAGCAACAGAACTACAACCACTACCACTGGTAACCGTATAACTTATTGTTGGAGTACCTGATAGTAATGTGGTAACAATTCCCGTAGTAGAACCTACCGTTGCATTTACAGTATTAGAACTACTCCAAATACCTCCGGTAGTTGCATCTGTTAAATTTAATGTTCCACCAACGCATATTACATTTGTGCCAGTTATTGTGCCGGCTCCAGGTAAGGCATTTACAGTTATTGCATAAGTAGCAGCAGATACGCAACCGTTTCCATTAGTTACAGTATATGAAATATTTAGATTCCCTGCGCTAACACCATTAACAATCCTTGTTGCAGTACCTATTGTTGCAATTCCGGTATTACTACTACTCCATGTACCTCCGGATATTGCATCAGATAACGTTATATTTGAATTTACACAAACATTATTTGCACCGATTATTGTACCGGCATTTGGCAAGGCATTTACTGTTATGGCATAAGTTGCTACCGATGTACAACCACTTCCGCTGGTTACCGTATAACTTATATTTAATATTCCTGAACTTACTCCACTCACTATGCCTGTCGTAGAACCAATAGTTGCAAATCCCGTATTACTACTTGTCCATGTTCCACTTCCTGTTGCATCGGTCAATGTTATGTTTGAACCCACACATACATTATTGGTTCCTGCTATTGTTCCTGCTCCTGGTAAGGCATTTACTGTTATTGCATAAGTGGCTACCGAGACACAACCGCTTCCACTGGTTACTGTGTAATTTATATTTAATGTACCTGCACTTGCTCCACTCACAATGCCTGTCGTAGAACCTATTGTTGCAAATCCCGTATTACTACTTGTCCATGTTCCGCTTCCTGTTGCATCGGTCAATGTTATGTTTGAACCCACACATACATTATTGGTTCCTGCTATTGCACCGGCACTTGGTAAGGCATTTACTGTTATTGCATAAGTAGCTACCGTTGCACATCCGCTTCCACTTGTTACTGTATAATTAATATTTAATGTTCCTGCACTTGCTCCGCTTACAATGCCTGTTGTAGAACCAATAGTTGCAATTCCGGTATTACTACTTGTCCATGTGCCACTTCCCGTTACATCGGTTAATGTTATGTTTGAACCCACACATACATTATTCGTTCCTGCTATTGCTCCTGCACTTGGTAAAGCATTTACGGTTATTGCATAAGTGGCTACCGTTGTACATCCGCTTCCGCTGGTTACTGTGTAACTTATATTTAATGTACCTGCACTTGCTCCACTCACAATGCCTGTCGTAGAACCTATTGTTGCAAATCCGGTATTACTACTACTCCATGTGCCACTTCCTATTAAATCCGTCAAAGCTATATTAGAACCCACACAAACATTGTTTGTTCCTGCTATTGCACCAGCACTTGGTAAGGCATTTACGGTTATTGCATAAGTGGCAATTGATGAACATCCGCTTCCGCTTGTTACTGTATAATTAATATTTAATGTTCCTGCACTTGCTCCGCTTACAATGCCTGTCGTAGAACCTATTGTTGCAAATCCGGTATTACTACTAGTCCATATTCCGCTTCCAGTTGCATCAGTCAATGTAATATTCGACCCAACACAAACATTATTGGTTCCTGCTATTGTTCCTGCACTTGGTAAGGCATTTACTGTTATGGCATAAGTAGCGACCGTTGCACATCCGCTTCCGCTGGTTACTGTGTAACTTATATTTAATGTTCCTGCACTTACTCCATTCACAATACCTGTTGTAGAACCTATTGTTGCAAATCCGGTATTACTACTTGTCCATGTGCCACTTCCCGTTGCATCAGTCAATGTAATATTCGACCCAATACAAACATTATTTGTACCTGTTATTGTACCCGCACTTGGTAAGGCATTTACTGTTATGGCATAAGTAGCGACCGATGCACCACAAACATTTGTTACAGAATAGGTTATTATAGGTGTGCCTGAAGAAAGCGTTGTTAAAGTACCATTAGTAGAACCAATTGTAACAATACCTATATTTGAACTACTCCATGTTCCACCGGCAGTAATATCTGATAATGTTGTTGTACCCCCAACACAAAAAGTATTTATACCGGTAATTCCTGAAGGTATAGGAGGAACATCATTAATAGTAATATTTGAAGTAACAAAAGAAGAACCGCAACCATTTGTAATTGTATAAGTAATAGTAGCATTTCCTTGCATTACACCAGTTACTAGACCTGAAGAATTTACAGAAGCAATTGAAGAATTACTACTTGTCCATACCCCGCCTGCAACGGCATCTGACAATAATGAATTCGTACCCGCACAAAATGTAGTTGTACCTAAAATTGCTGTAGGATTTATTATACCGGCATTCACTGTTTCGGTAATCATTGCATAGCATGTACCTATTGTATAAGATATATTAGTTGTACCGGAAGATACTGTTGTTAGATAACCGGTTCCATCAATTGTAGCAACACTTGGTATTGTACTGCTCCATATACCTCCAGATATTGCATTAGATAATGTTGTATTATTACCATTGCAAATCTGATTTAAACCTGAAATTGAAGACGGTTGTGTATTTACGGTAATAGTAGTAGATACCGAACAACTACCAATAGTATATGAGATTAAAGTGTTACCGACAGAAGCTGCAACAACTGTACCCGAACTGTTGATTGTAGCAACACTTGGAGTAGCACTACTCCATGTACCGCCGGGAGTAACATCAGATAAACTAATTGAAAATGTATTACATAATGAATTAGCACCATTTATTGCATCCGGTTGCGTGTTTACATTTACAGTTGTAGTTGCGTTGCTAGTAAAGCCATTTCCATCAGTAATGGTAACAGTATAAACCATTGTACCTGACGTAAGATTTACATTTACGGTAGCACCTGTTGTTGCAGAAAGCCCTGTTGCCGGAGACCAATTATAAGTTAATACGGGGTCTCCAACAGGTGTAGAAACAGAAATAGGTGTAGATATTCCTGCACATACTCCAACTGTGCTACTTGTTATCGAAGGTCCATTCGTTGTAATACCTGTAATAGCACAAGAATTACTTGTAATACCGGTTGTTGAAATAGTATGTGTCCCTGTGTTTACACTACTTAATTTAAGCCATGGCAAAGAACCATTATATTGTCCTATTGATATACTGCCTTCTGTACCAACAACATCGCTTGTTAAATAGGTTGCCGATACATCATAAACAGGGCTTGTAACTCCCGAAGTGGTAATATTCCAATATCTATTAAGATAATTAGTTGTATTTGCATTTTGAGGATGTTTCGTATTAGATAAATTAATTGCTATATATGCACCACCAGCAAAACTTCCACTGGTTATATTTAAAGTAATAGGAGAATAATTTAATAAGGCATCTCCAGTTGGATAAAAGTATGACCCCGTATGTGATAATAATTGTCTTATTTGTCCACTTCCACTAGCATTAATCATCCTTAATCCAATATAAGTTCCATATATTGAACAATTTGCACCCAAAATCAAATTATTATTACCTAAATTTATTGCACCCGCATTTAATATATTTAAACTATTATTTACTGTAAAATTACCTGTCAAAGTTGTATTGCCATAAAGAGAAATATTATCAACAGTTGCTCCATCAATGGTTACACCATGCGCTGTCATTTTTATACCCGGTACACCTGTTTGTGTTCCCGTACCTACCAAACTACCATATAAACGTATGGTATCTGTTCCTGTATTTGCTAATACAGAACCTGCATTCAATTTTAAATTTGCATAGATTACCACACCGCCAACTACATTGGTTGTGCCACTCGTATTGCTTACTATTATATTATTATACTGATTCCCATTTACTGTTTGTCCGCCACTCGCATTATTATAATTTATGGTACCATGTGCCCAAACATTTGATGTTATTATTGGTGTTCCACTTGTATTCTGTGTAAGTAATGTACCATAATAATTATTTACACTTCCCGTTCCAGATATTAAATT
>CAIYTT010000213.1 GCA_903929195.1 uncultured Bacteroidota bacterium | reverse complement strand
TTAGCTTTGTCAAGTAAATGCCTTTGGAAAAGGAGTTCATTCATACTTCCGGATTCCCTGCGGAAAATCCGGAAGAACGGATTAATTATCTAAAAAAACTCCAATCACCCCAGCTGTCAACAACTCCATCGGCATTTAATAGGCTTGGTGTTTGTTCTTTACTGTTTATTTTTATAGATTGTAAGGGTACTTCGTGTTTAAGATAGTTATATAAATCATTATAAGAAATTTTACCTTTTGTTTCCTGTATTTTCTTTAAAAACAGATATGTAAATAATCCGTGTTGTTTATCATTATAGGGTAACGATGACTGCTCACCACTGCTGGCGGTAAAGACAACAATATTGCCGGTTAATGCATCTTCTTTTGGTTTAATTCTTACAGAACGGGCAGCAATTAACCCCTGATTTCTGCCACCGCCAGTAAAACAGGCATCCAAAAATACAGTAACCTTTTTTGCGGGAAATTGCGTAAGTTTTGAATAAAGGGACTGTAATTTTATTGCTTGGGTTAAATCACTACCGGTTACATCAACAGGTATTAGGTAGGCATCTTTAAAGGTTTCATCGGGCAAGCCATGGCCGGCATAATAAACAATCACTTCTGCCAGACCTTCAGTATTTTTAATAATCCCAACCATTTTTTCAATTGCCTGATTCATCTTGCCTATGGTAGCATCTTTAATATAAATCAGGTTATCATTTGGTAAGCCAAAAGTAGTAACACAATACTTCTTAAATGTTTCTGCATCATTACCCGCAAAAGCTACATTGGCTTCGTTATTTAATCCGGTTTGGTAGCTGCTGTAATCTTCATTGCCTATTATTAGGGCATATAGATTAGGATTTTGTTTATTGGTTTGAGGAATGTTTACATCAATATCCGAACTGAATGAGGCTACTGTAAAAGTCTTATCCTTTGGTAATTCTGATTGAATATCCACATTAAGATTCTTTTGAAGAGATTGGTTTAATTTTACAGTAATTGTAGTATCTCTTGCATACAAACCAAATCTTTCTGTTAGATGAATATCTATAGGTATATTTTTTGATTCATATTTTGCATTTGCAAAAAACTCAAAATTAATCTCTTTATGGTCACCGGGTGCCATTTCGCCTATTGTGAAATGGCTACCTTTTACTGCAAATACATTTTCGGTTGGTAATTTACAACTAACAGCAACATTATCTGTTGAACCCTGACCAATATTTTGAACAATTAATTTCATAGTTACTATTTTCCCTAATTCAAGGCTGCCCCAATCAGAACTGTATAGCTTACTATCTACTACTCTAATATCGGGTTTTTTATATTCCAGTGTATTAAAAGACATGTGGATGATAGCAGGCAAATCAAATCCGTTTTGTTCACTTATTTTTATTTCAAGCTCGGCAATTTCAGTTTGTAATTCAGGCTCGCCAGCTATAGGAATTTTTACATTTTGAGATTCATTTGATTTAATGTTGCCAATAGCTGTACTTGATTGATAGGTTAGGTAGGGTATGTTTTTTTTAATAGTAACAACTAAATTTTTTGCATCACCTTGTCCTTTATTTAATATTGTGAACTGAATATACCCTTGCTGTTTTGCTTTTATTATTTTTATCGGGTTATCTTTTTCATCTTTTAAAATACATTGATTTTGCTCAATGGAAAGCATTGGTGGGTAAAAATTCTTAGTTATGGAAATCCTTGAAGGGGCGGATGAACCGCTTACCTGTGCAATGTTCTTATTGCAAAACAAAAGGAATAAAAATAATAAAAAGTGTTTCATTGTTAAAATATTTAATAACATAATTAATTTATCGGTACTATATCAAGTTTGTATTCATCTTCATTTATTTTTGCTTCAAATATCTTTGCATTTGGAAATTTTTCTTCGGCAATATTTAAAATTATTTGTTTATTATACTTTTCAATTTTGCATCCTAATATAATTTCTACAATTGCTTCATTTTTAATTTCAAATGTTTTTCTGGATGAATGAACTTTTACAATTCTATATTCATCCTCGTATTTCCAATGTATTGATTTTGTACAAATCATTTGAATAATATCAATATTATCTAATAAACGCAACTCAGGATAATTATTATTTTCATCATATTTAATTGGTTTAATGTTATCCGTTGCATAACATGATTTTTTTAATAAATCTCTATCTAAACCAACACAAAAACCGCGATGAGAATCTGAATAATGCGACCACATAAGGATGTCGTCATTTTTAGAAGTCAGCGATAATATTCCAAATTCTTTGTTTAAACTTTCTTTGATTGTAGGATATACGCTTTTCCAGTATTGACCATTTTCAAAAACACCGGATTTATACCTTTCAGCAGATTTTTTCCTTAGTTCGTCATCATGTATTTCAGGATAATCTCTTTTTGCCATACAGCGATGTTTTTTTAATATATTTTCTTCAGTTAAATCCTCTTTTTTGTATTTGAAAGGAATCGCACAATCAAATGGGTCATTGAATTGGTCTGCGGAGGCAAAATACACTTCATTATCTGTTAATATTCGCCTACTAAATTGTTTGTCTTTACATGGTTCTTCCCAAACTCTGTACTTATACAGAATTTTAGGAATGTTTTTTATTTCTATAACTTCATTTTTTATTTCCATATTTTAAATTAAAAACTTCTAACAGCCCTAACATAGTAGGGATTGCCCTCGCCGTAGTGGCTGGAGTTGTACCGTTCTCCATCGTAAAACCACTGAAACCAAGCACCACCGCTGCTGCCCTCACTGGAACTCCAATAGTAGTAAGCAGAAAAACCAGACATATATGATTTATTTATAAATAATTCATATAATTCATCTTCGCTCGGTAAATACCAATCTGTATAGCCGTCAAGAGTTAAATTATGACACAACATTGCTGCATAGCTCCCGGCACCCTGCGCCGCAATAATGGCATTGGTATTAGCTAAACCGGCACCTATGGCTGTTCCTGTTGCGCCAGTTGTAACATAGCTTCCATTCCACCAAACAATACCTGTACTTTGGTCGCTTGGTGCTGCTATCAAACCATGCTGCACCGAAGAATTATAGCCCGGGTCACCGGGTTGAAGAATGTAAGCTATTATACCCCCCTCATAGTTTTGACCAATTGAGAGAGACGGTGTTGTAAAATTAAGTACATTACCATAAGCGGTACCTACTGAATTTCTGGCATAGGCTCTTACATAATAAGTAATGTTAGGTAATAATCCAGACATACCAGTAACAAATGTACCAGTCCCACTTCCACCGTCACGACAGCTATCTAAAATTGTAGGATGCGCGTTTGTGCTATAACATACGCCAGATAATATAATTGCTGAACCACCATCATTACTGATATTCCATCTACAAATTGCTGAAAGTGAGTTGATTGGTGCTACACTATCAGTTGTTAGTGTAGGTAAATTGGCAAGTGTTGTAAAATTAACCTGATTACCATAAGCTGTACCTGCTGCATTTGTAGCATAAGTCCGCACATAATATGTGGTAGCCGGGCTTAATAAAGTAAGATTTGAAGTAAAACTTCCTGTACCTGTACCAGATGCAACCGTATTATTACTTGTTGTTGGCAATGGAATTGTATTGTAACAAACACCGCGTGCAATTACAGCAAAGCCACTATCCGTAATAACATTACCACCACTTATTGCGGTGGTTGATGTAATTGTTGAAGTAGAATTGGTAGTCAATAAGGGAAGTTTTGCAATCACCTGTGTTGTGGCAAAACTTCCCTGATTTCCATAAGCAGTACCTATACCATTTGTTGCATAAGCCCGCACATAATAAGTAGTATTTGGTAAAAGCCTTGAAAGATTTGATATAAAATTACCCAAACCTGTGCCTGATGTAATAAGGCTATCTTTTGTAGTAGGATTATTGGAGGTGCTATAACATACACCCCTTGCTATAACAGCTGAACCACTGTCATTTGTAATATTACCCCCACTTGCAGCCGTGGTATTCGTAATTTTAGTTACAGCAGTTGTAGTAAGTGTAGGTAAACCTGCAAAAATATTTGTTGTAGTAAAGCATATTTCATTACCATAAGCTGTGCCATCAATATTGGTGGCATAAGCCCGTAAATAATATTTTGTATTAGGTATTAATCCGTTAAGATTAACTGTAAAAGTACCTGCCCCAACCCCACTTCTTATAACAGTATTTTGGATTGTGGGATGTGGTGTTGTTGCGTAACACGCCCCTTTGTTAGTAACTTTATCTGCCCCTTCTTTGGTAACAATCCCTCCTGTTATTGCAGTAGTATTTGTTATTTGTGTAATGTCATTTGTGGTCAATTGAGCAAGGTGCAGAACTTTAGGTAAATTCCATGACGCATCATGTTTACAACCTAAAAGGGTTGCAAATAGGATTATTAATAGTATTAAATTTCTCATTTTCTTTGATTTTTAATTCTTTAAAATTTCAATGGGTTGTATTTTTAATTGGTTTCTAAAATCCTTTGTATTTTTAAGATTATTATTAACTTTCTTATATACCCACATTACATCATATATATAAATACCACAAGCAATGCTACCAGAAACCAACGCTATTTTATGATACAAATTTGCATTATTGTATGAACTATTAATTGTGTTTTTATCATTTGCAGCAAGATAATTGTTGTATTGTTTATCAGAATATAATTTGGTGCTTATTGCTAATCCAGCAGAGCCTAAAAAACCTACTAAAAGTACCCATCCTTTTTTACCATAAGTAGCTTTAATAGAACCTGTACCCGGCATAATCATAGAAAATAATATGCAAACAGGAGCGGGATTAGTATAATACTTATCTAAACTTAAAACTGAATTATTGGTGTTAATATCCTTTTTATATGCAAAACCATAAAAACCGTATTTGTCATTTTGCAATTTAATATATTCTACACATGGATTATAGAAATTGTTAACTTCACCAATAGCAAAAACACCTTTAGGTGTGGATTCTAAATAAAACAACTTTGTTTTTTCTAATATATTATCATTTGCTTCAATTCTAAAGAAAACCTCATCATCATTAATCCCATATTCAAATCCTACTTCGTCAAATACACTCCATGTTATTTTTTTATTTTTCCCTGCTTTAATATTTTCCCCTACATTGCCTGTAACTGCGGTTAACAATTTTTCATTGCCATGAATTGAAATAAATATTTTAACGCTAAACCCATTATTCGTATTCGCACTTACAAGGTCATAGGATATATCTATCTTTTTCTCATTATCATTTGAAATTTTATGAGAAACATTTTCAATAGTATAGCTTCCGTTATGCTGTGCAAAACAAATAAATTGGATAGATGTAAATATGATTACCATATATATATACTTCATTATGTAAAAGCAAAAAGTATTCATACTATTTGTTTATTTGTTTTTTCTTTCTTGCCGGGGGTAAAAAGTTATCAGAACTTATTATCTTTTGTCCTGTTTTTTCTTCAAGAGCTAAGCGAGCATTCCGGGCTATGGTACCACCTTTCTTACCTGCAATTGCATTCTCGTTTACACCTTTTGCCTCATCTGTTTCTGCAATCTTTCTGGTAGATAATTCTGCAAGTGCTGTAAATATCAATTCTGATTCAGACATGTGGTCTCGCAGGTTTTGGTTTTTAAGTCCTTTTATTTCTTTATGGTCTTTTACAGTTAGCCCTGCCCACTCGGTATGTATAATATTGGTTAGGTATGCAAATTCATCCTGTTTTTCAACTCCGCTTTCTTTCCAGTAATCGGTAAGTTTATTGCGGGTTTCCTGCCCTGTCATCCGCTGTTGTATCCATTTTTCGCTTCTACCTGCTTTTTGCCAGTTTTCTCTAGCCCTGTCAAGGCTTTGTGCCGGGTCTGCAATTTCCTGCATCCGCTCGTAACCTACTTTTGCAAGCCATAGCTTAAAAGGTTCCGCTTTTGGCGATGGTATGGACTGGATAATACGAAGAAGACTTTCAGTATCAGCCACATCCGTCTCCCTCATTTTTTTATCACCGGAAATCATTTTCAACCGTACGATTTTTTCGTACACTTCACTACCTTCTAATGCAAGTTTCTTTTTCAAATCACTCCAATATCTTTTGGGAATACTGCTTTCTGTAAGTATTTCAATTACATCTATAACAGAAAAAAACCATTTTTCATGTTGGGCATCCCAATGGCTACGAATTTGTTTTTGCTCAAATAATTGAATGTTGTCCATTTTTTATTTTTTATACACATCAAAAAATACGGATTTTAATTGCACCTTTTTATTGTGAACCCGATAGCTTTGAATCCATTCTCTAAATTTATAACTATCCGTACCTTTTGGTAAAGTGTAACCTTTTTTTATGTCTTGCTCATTTAAAAATTTTTTGGTAACAGTTGTTTCATCTTCCAATGTCGGTTTGTCTAAAGCCTCTGTAGAAAACAATATCCATAATTGATTTTTTTCAGAATTATTACCGGTTGCAACACTTGCAGTTAATTCACAAATACCCCCTTTCTCGTTACAATAATCATGATTTTTACTAAAAAAAACATACTCTTGGTCTGCCTTTATCGGCACACACTTTTCGTAAATCCGTGAACCCTTGTAAGGCAGATATAAATAAGTGTATTTAGTTTCAGGGTCTTCAAGATAAATTGTCAAAAAACCTTTTTCAGGCGATTTAAAAGCAATATATACATCTTGTCCATCATTAAATTGTTGGGTTTGGCATTTAATTTCGGGGCAACTAAGTGTACGCACTTCAAAGTTACTTTCTATCGTAGTTATTTCTCTAACTTTGCCATAAACAATTACTTTTATCCATCTTTCATTATCCTTTTCAGTATAAGTTATTTCCGGTTTTTTTAAATCTTCTATCCATTCACCCTTAACATAAGTATTGGCAATAAAATTAAAGGAAGTTTTTGTTTCAACTTTATCTGCAGTTTGCTTGTTTTGTATATAAGTGCTGTTATCCTGTTCTAATACTTTGCCAAAAGCATTTTCAATAGCAATCAGTTTAGCTCTTTCAATAGCCATTTTTTCGGCTTCATTTTGCGACATAGAGTTTTCTATAAGCATAGAATATTCCCCGGTTTGTCTTTCTGTTTTTTGAGCATTAACAGTAAAAGAAAACAAGGAAAATAAAAAGAAAACCAAAATATTAAAAAAGCAACTCATTTTATTAATACACGAAATTAATTAGTAACTGCATTGTCTGGTATATTTTTTATTTCTCCGGTATTATAATGCTCACCAGACAAGAATTTTTCAAACTTTTTTCTTTGGTCTTCTGTTTCAACTTTAAGTTCCATCTTCATTTCATCTAAAATTTGTTTACGCACCAAATCATAGTTATAGGCTATCATTACTTGCACTTCGGTATTTTTATTTACCACTCTATAAACTTTAAATAAAGGCAACACCCTGCCTAATTTTTTAGAAACAGTATTAGTGGAAGTTTCTATTGTTTTTGTAAGCGTAACAGCATCTTTATTGTCTAATTGGTTATTAGAATTATCAGTTGTTATAACATCTTTCATTTGTGTTTCTATCAAACCTACTAATCTATTTTTAGCCAATTCAACTGCCTGCATTTCAGCGGCAGCTTGTGTACCTGCAACCGAAGAACCATTGGCAATAATATATTTTGGGAAACCTGCATCATCTGTTTCCGATTGTTTGTTGAAAGAGTTTTCCAACTGGTTTTTTAAAGGCAGATTGCCGGGTTCAACTTTCCAGTTTTCTTTTTCATACTTTTTTGCTTCTTTTTTAATATCTTTATTCACCTTGTGGAACTTAAATTTCTTAGATGATTTGTCTTGGCAATAAGCAGCTATTGTAAATAAAGATAGAGCAATCAATGTGCAGCTAAATAATTTTGTTTTCATGTTGTTGTTTTTTGTAAAAGTAATCAATTTGTAATTTTTTATAAAATTATTTTGTTAAAAGCGAATGATAAAAACCTGATATTTCTAAGATATTTATCTTGGTTTACGATTGTCTATAAAAATCTGAGGTTAGCTACAGGAAAAATAAAACCCTGTTCTGCAAACGTATTCAAAGTACTGATTTAAATGAAAAGAATATATCGCTAAGAATTTCATTACTTTCATTTAGCTTTGTTAAGTAAATGCCTTTAGAAAACGAGTTCATTCATACTTCCGGATTCCCTGCGGATAAATCCGGAAGAACGGGAACTCTAAGAAAGAAAATAAAGTTATAGAGACTAATATTATCTTATCAATGTTACATCCCCTTTTAAGGTTCCATTCTTCCCAAATCTGTCGGTGTAACTAATCTCCCAAAAATAGGTACCAACTTCGCAATGTTGCCCGTCAAATTTACCATCCCAACCCGATTCGAAGTTTTCGGTAATATATACCATTTGCCCCCAACGATTAAATATTTTAAAATAGTTTAAGCTTCTGTATCCTATTGCCCTTGGTCTAAAAAAATCATTTCTCCCGTCCCCATTAGGTGAAAAACCGGTAGGAACAAAAAAGGCAGCCTGATTTACCACTTGCACTTTTATTGTATCATCGCCACTACAACCATAAGGGCTTATAACATGTACCTCATAAGTATAGGTACCGGTATCAGGATAAGAGCCGATTGGGTCGTAAATATTCGGATTACTTAAATTTTCAGAAGGCATCCAATTATAAGAAATTCCTCCGGTGGCATTAAATAATATATTTTCACCCTTTACAATTACAGTATCATTACCGGCAAAAGGTTTAAAAGTTTCAACTAAAACCTGTTTTATTGATGTATCAATGCAATTTTTTATATTCTGAGAAACTAAGGTAACATTATAAGTACCACCATAATTATAGGTATGTACCGGATATTGTAAACTTGAATTTTGTCCGTCTCCAAAATCCCAATACCAATAGGTTACAGGTTTTATGGATGATGACGAATTATCTATGAAACTAATTGGCAACCCGGGGCATTGACTTCCGGTATCATAAAAATCTGCCTTAAATTTCGGGTATATTTTTACATACCTCCAAATACTGTCTGAGCAGGTAGAGTGCGGGTTTACTTTTAAACTAACAATATAGGTACCTGTATCCGGATAGGTAAAGGTAGGAGTTATCAAATTGGAGGTATCTGAATTGTCGGCAGGAACACCGAAATTCCAATGCCATGTTTTGCCACCTATACTTGTATTTTCAAAATTAACCGTATAATCAGTACAATCTACAATATATGTGTTTGTAGAATTAGACAATTGGGGAATATCTGCAATTACAGACTTAGAGCAATTAGTAACCACAAATTGGAACTCTCTTCTTTGTGTATTAATAAGCACTCCATGCCTCCATTCGTTACAAAAAACGGTAACTAAATACCTGCCTAATTTATTGGGTGTACCGGTAACAATACCTGTTACGGGGTCTATTACAATTGTGGGTGCTCCTGAAATAGGATGTAGAGATGTATAGGGCGGATTAATGTAATCTACCGTATCAAATGGTGGTGGTGCAGGTACCGGTGGCTTTATGTCCACATTACTAGCGCCCTTATATGCTGCACAAAAGCCATAACTTAAGGAATCTCCGTCAGCATCGGTTGCCGAATTATCATAAATGAGCGGGTTATTAACGCAAATAATTAAAGGTGGATAATTTTTAAAAACAGCACTATTATTATTTGAAACCACTCCGGATGATGGAATATGACAAAAGTAGGTAGAGCCACTATTTCCGGGGTCAAAAACATTAATAATAGCAGAATTACGGCAACAGCGTTGATATACTACCCAATAACCTGTACTATTAGGAGCAAAATAATAATCCTTTATAAAAGTCTTTTTAAGTAAACAAACTACAGGAGGATTTGTTACACATAAATTGGCAAAATTTGTAGGCACTAATACCGATGAATCATAAAAAACATTTGAATCAATATTAATAAGCCTTCCACTCGGAAATGGATTATCGTAAACAGCTAAATTTGCGGGGTTATCTGCTTGTATTGCAGACGGTTGTCCATTTTGGCAATCTTCGTATATTACTAAACTAACCCTATAGTGATTACCACTGTCATTAGCTCCTAAAAATTTATAAGTAACCTCGCCACCAACAATATGAGATGCCTC
>CAIYTT010000212.1 GCA_903929195.1 uncultured Bacteroidota bacterium | reverse complement strand
TGCCGATTCGTCCCCAGGGTTCAACGCCCAATTTTGTAAATAATTCTACCGATTCAGGATTAGCGGTAAATTTAAAATAGAGTGTTTGCAAAAGAATTACAGCAGCAATAATTCTTAACAACCAAGAAGCAATGTTTTTAATAGACATATTTTGTATTGTATCAATTGGTTATCAATTATTAATATGTTAGCACTTTAAATTAATAGTTTCAAGGCATAAAATAGTTTAAAACAGCATACCTGAATTAATTAAAATTTTTAAGAAAAAAACATTTTATAATATATTGTAAGCATTTAAATATAATTTTATGAAGATTAGTACTCTTTTGAGTTTATTATTTGTAGCTATAATTAGCGGTAATTGTGTGTTTGCACAGCCTGGAATTATTAATACAATTGCAGGAAATGGAATTCCTATCGACACTGGTGATGGTGGTCATGCAACTGCAGCTGCAATTAATTCACCTATGGGTGTAGCAATCGACTCTAGTGGAAATGTTTACATTGCTGAATATAGTCATTGCATACGTAAAATAAATAGCAGTGGAATAATCAGTACAATTGCAGGTAATTATACTCCCGGTTACACTGGTGACGGTGGTGCGGCAACAGCAGCACAATTATTCGCACCTTATGGTGTAGCCATTGATAGAAGCGGGAATGTTTACATTGCAGACAAAGGGAATAATGTTATTAGAAAGGTAAATACTAGTGGTATAATTAGTACGATTGCAGGTAATGGAATAGCAGGTTACAGTGGTGACGGCGGTGCGGCAACAGCCGCTGAATTGAACACGCCAACAGGTGTAGCAGTAGATAGAAGTGGAAATGTTTACATTGCTGACTATTACAATAGCCGCATTCGTAAAGTAAATAGTAGTGGAGTTATCAGCACGTTTGCTGGAAATGGAATAGGGGGGTACAGTGGTGATGGAGCAGCTGCAACTATAGCAGAAGTAGCACCATACGGTGTATCTATTGACGGAATCGGTAGTGTTTATATTGCTGATCGAGACAATCAACGTATTCGTAAAGTAAATAGTAGTGGAATAATCGCCACTATTGCAGGAAGTGGAGCGACCGCTTATGGTGGTTATGGAGGTGATGGAGGTGATGCTACAGCGGCATTGTTAAACCAACCTACTGGTGTAGCAATAGATAGAAGTGGGAATCTTTTTATTGCTGACTACAGCAATGACTGTATTCGTAAAATAAATAACTATGGAATAATAAGCACGATTGCTGGAATTGGAAGTTATGGTTTCAGTGGTGATGGAGCGGCTGCAACTAGTGCAGCATTATGGAATCCAGTGGGTGTAATCGTTGATGGAAGTGACAATGTTTACATTGCAGACGAACCTAATAACCGTATTCGAAAAGTTAATGGGTTGGGTAATCTCATTGCTGCCTCAGATAGTTTTTCGGTATATATAGATAAGACTTGTACGGGATTAAATTTTATGTTGAATAGTAATAACTTTTCTACAGGTCAGCATTTCAAAACTTACTTTGGAGATGGACATTTTTTAGATACATTAACAAGTATTTATGGCAGCAATGGTTTTGCCAGTATTACAAATAATTACTCTTTTCCTGGAACCTATACCATAAAACACATATTATACGATGGTGTAGTGGCTGTTGATAGTATTTCATATTCCCATAATTTTTCTTCCTGCCAGAATTTTGATATTAAATTCTATATAGATGCTAATGGAAATTGTATTAAAGATAGTACAGAAAATTATTATAGTCTTAATATATTAACTGAAATTGATTCTAATGGAGTACCCGTAGATACTGTATCTTCAACTTCCGGTTTTAGCTATTTAGCGTATGGTACTATCGGTGATATATATTCTTTCAAAGTATTGACTACTACTTCAGGTACACATATTACTTGCCCATCAACAGCCATTATATATGATACATTGGTTCCTGGTACACAAACAATCAATTATTTTGCACTAAATTGTGATAGCGGAACTAATTTTGATTTATGGGCAAATGGTAATTGTCATATAAGCGGGCATAGGATGGATATTAATCTTATTGCAGGAAATTCATTTTGTACTCCTGAAAGTTCAGTTTTAACATTGAACTTTAGTCCAAATTTTTATTTTATAGCAGCTATACCCACTCCAGCATCGGTTATTGGCAATACTATCAAATGGGATTTTAGTTCTCTTTCTTATGAAGGCTCCCCTCTAATAACTTCTATTCATCTTCAGGATTTATATGGTGGACTAATTCCAGGAGATACCATTATGACTAATGGTATAATAACACCAACTGTTGGAGATTTTGACAGTATGAATAATTTTATTAACAATGTAGATACAGTAAGAATGTCTTTCGACCCAAATGAAATGGCAGTATTACCAGGCGGTTGTTTTCCGGCAGGTACAAGTACCAATTTGCAATACACCATATCTTTTGAAAACACCGGTAATGATACTGCCCATAATATTTATATAATGGATACGCTTAGTGATTATGTAATCCCTCATTCATTAAGAATAGTTGCAGCTTCTCATACTATGAACACCAGCCGGTGGTACGATACAAGTATTCATCATAACATAGTAAAATTTGAGTTTCCCACCATAAACCTGTTAGACAGCAGCCATTTCGGTCATTGCGATGGCATGGTTATTTTTAGCATCAATACAATAGCTAGCACTGCATCCGGCACAAATATATTTAACCATGCAGGTATTTTCTTTGATGATAACACTGTGGTTATGACCAATTATGTAGAAAATACTGTTGGTTGCCTAACAATAAAAGTTACCCAACTAAACACCACCACAAAAACAGAACTCTACCCCAACCCTGCTACTAACGAACTGATAATAAAAACCGATGCAACAACCTATACTTCTTTTACCATAACCAATATTATGGGGCAACAGGTAATAGAGCAAAATATTTTATCTGCAACAAGTAAAGTAAATATAGGTGCATTGCCTGCGGGTGTTTATTATGTTACTTTTAAGGGGGCTAATGGGAGTGTAGTGAAGAAGTTTGTAAAGGAATAGAAGTAAAAAATTATTGGATGGATTACGTCTAGCGCAAGCATTTATGTAAGAAAAGCATAGCGCAATATGTTGCGGTTTCCAGAAGTGATCCGAAGTTGTTAAATTTAATTTCAATTATTTCTTAACAATTTAAAATTGCGCTATGCCAAGTACAAATTTAATACAAACCCCGTTCTTCCAGATTTTCCGCACAGTATCAGGAAGTGAAAATGAATTCCTTTTCCAAATGCATTTACTTGACAAAGCTAAATGAAAGTAATGAAATTCTTAGCGATTTACCAATTCATTTAAATCAGTTCTTTGAATACGTTCGAACGGGCTTATTTTTACTTTCTAATGCCCTATCTGAACATAAAGAAGAACGCAAGAATACACTAAAAACCGGTATGGATAGAGCAAAATGAAGACTCTATTTATTAGCCAATTCTTCTTTCAAAAACATACCTGTAAAACTTGTTTTAATACTGGCTATTTTTTCGGGTGTGCCTTCGCCAACTACTTTGCCGCCACCATTGCCGCCTTCGGGGCCCATATCTATAATATAGTCTGCAACCTTTATTACATCTAAATTATGTTCTATCACTAAAACGGTATTACCTCTCTCTACTAAACGATTTAACACCAGCAAAAGATGTTTAATGTCTTCGAAATGTAAACCTGTTGTCGGCTCATCTAATATATATATTGTTTGTCCTGTATCTCTTTTAGATAGTTCTGTAGCTAATTTTACCCTTTGGGCTTCACCGCCACTCAGTGTTAATGCACTTTGTCCAAGGGTTACATAACCAAGCCCCACATCTTGCAGTGTTTTTATTTTACGGTGCAAAAAAGGTACATTAACGAAGAAATCAATAGCCTCATCTACAGTCATATTCAACACGTCTGATATTGATTTCCCTTTATAGCGTATTTCTAATGTTTCACGGTTATATCTTCTACCGTTACAGGTATCGCAATGAACATACACATCGGGTAAGAAGTTCATTTCTATCACTTTCATTCCTCCGCCTTGGCAGCTTTCGCACCTACCGCTTTTTACATTAAAAGAAAATCTACCTGCTGTATATCCTCTTATTTTAGCCTCCGGTACTTGTGCATATAACTGTCTTATCTCGTTAAAGAAACCGCAATAAGTTGCTGCATTGCTGCGCGGTGTGCGGCCAATAGGGCTTTGGTCTATTTCTATAACTTTATCAATGTGTTCTAAGCCGGTAATATTTTTATGTGGCATAGGCACTTGTTTGAAATTATGATAACAATGTTTGCCTAAAATAGGGTAGAGTGTTTCGTTTATCAAGGTGCTTTTACCACTGCCCGATACTCCGGTTACGCAAATAAAAGTACCTAATGGCAGCGAAATTGATACATTTTTAAGATTATTACCACTTACACCTTCTAAAATCAGCATTTTACCATTTCCTGCACGTCGCTGTATAGGAACCTCTATTTTTAAGGTATTATTTAAATAGCCTGCAGTAATTGTTTTATGTTTAATAACTTCTTGGGGTGTCCCTTGGCTTACTATTCTGCCACCATGTATGCCGGCAGCCGGCCCTATATCTATTAAATAGTCCGATGCCATCATAATATCTTTATCATGCTCTACAACCAAAACAGTATTACCGGTATCTCTCAGATTTTTAAGTGCATGTATTAATTTCTGATTATCGCGTTGGTGTAAGCCTATACTAGGTTCATCTAATATATAGGTAATACCTGTTAATTGTGAGCCTATTTGTGTAGCCAATCTTATGCGTTGAGATTCGCCACCACTAAGTGTACGTGTAGGGCGGTCTAAAGACAGATAATGTAAACCAACCTCTATCAGAAATACTAAACGGTCTCTTATTTCTTTTAATACGTCTCTAGCAATTGAATTTTGTTTAGTACTAAGTCTTGTTTCCAAACCGGTAAACCAATGCTGCAAATCTTGTAGCGATTTAGAAGACAGTTCTGCAATATTGGTATTGTCTATTTTAAAATAGAGACTTTCTTTTTTTAATCTTGCTCCATTGCAAGTGGGGCAAGGTGTTAAAACCATAAATTTCTCTGCCCATACCCGCACCCCCTCCGATGAAGATTCGTTGAACCAACGCAAAACCATATTTATGATTCCCTCATATTCATGGTTATTTGAAAACTCGGGTATGTTTTGTTCGCTATTTGTATAGGTAATAATACCCTCCTCATTGCCATAAAGTAATATATTTAATTGTTTTTCGGGAATATCTTTTATGGGAACATTTAAGGGTATCTTATTTTTTTTAGCTAAATAAGTTGCTGCTTGAAATGCCGATGCATCCCGTTCGCCACCTAACGGGGTAATACCGCCATCGGTAATTGTTTTAGTGGGGTCGTGTATTACCTCTGCCATATTTACTCTATAAATACTGCCCAAGCCTTTACAAGTAGTACAAGCACCATAAGGCGAATTAAAAGAAAACGTATTAGGCGATGGTTCTTCGTAAGCAATACCGGTATCAGAACACATTAATTGCTTACTGTATTGGTGTAGCGTATTATCATCTACATTGGCTACAAAAAGCAATTCTTTACCTATTTGTAATGTTTTTTGCACACTTTGGCTTAGCCTGCTATTCCCATCATTATTTACTAAAATTCTATCTACAACTAATTCAATATCATGTATTTTATAACGGTCTAACTGCATTTTTTCTTTAAGTTCTTGTACCTCACCGTCTATACGAACTTTTATATATCCTTGCTTTCTTAATTGTTCAAATAGCTCACGGTAATGCCCCTTACGTCCTCTAACAATGGGTGCCAAAAGCATAATTTTTTTACCGCTAAAATTGTTTAATATATGAGTTACTATTTCTTCTTCGCTATATTTTACCATTATCTTGCCTGTGTTGTAAGAATAGGCATCGGCAGCACGAGCATATAATAAACGCATAAAGTCATAAACCTCCGTAACAGTACCCACTGTGGACCGTGGGTTTCTGTTGGTAGTTTTCTGCTCTATAGATATTACAGGCGACAAACCGCTTATTTTATCTACATCCGGTCGTTCCATATCACCCATAAACTGGCGGGCATAAGCACCAAAGCTTTCCATATAGCGGCGTTGCCCTTCTGCAAAAATGGTATCGAAGGCAAGCGAAGACTTACCGCTACCGCTGATGCCGGTAATAACTACCAGTTTGTTTTTAGGAATAGTTACATCAATATTTTTTAAATTATGAACACGGGCTCCCATTACCTCTATCATACCCGTAATTAATGGCTTCTTTTTTAGTTCTGCACTCATGGTAAGGTGCAAATTACACAAATGTTGCGTTATTGCAGTTAATATACCTATATTGCTTTTCTATTGTAAGCTATACGTTCTATTAAAAAACAAATAAGCCATACCTGTTTTTATACATTATTTTTAACTTTGCCTACTTATTGTTTAAAGCTTAAATAAATGAGTACAGCCGAAAATAGTATCTTAGGTTTAAAAATGCCAACCGACCCACGCTGGGCAGATTTAGCATCCATCTCGTTGCAAGACATATTAACAGACCATGCATTTTGCGAGCAAAAAGCAGCAACACAATGTATTTCTTTAATACAACACTATGCCGAGCGGGAAGAATTGGTAACGGCTCTTTCGCCTATTGTAACAGAAGAATGGGGACATTTTAGAATGGTTTGGGCTGAAATGAAAAAACGTGGCTTTGAACTTGGTAGGCAAAGAAAAGACGAATATGTGAATCTTCTTTTACAGCATGAGCCCAAAAATGTAAAAGAAGAAGAACGTTTACTAAATAAACTAATGATATGTGCCCTTATTGAAGCCCGCAGTTGTGAGCGTTTTAGGTTATTGGCAGCCTATTTGGAAGACGAATATTTAAAACAATTCTATCATAAATTTATGATTTCTGAGGCAGGACATTATCATTTATTTATAGAATTGGCAGAATGTTATTCTCCAAAAGAAAAAGTTAGGGCAGCATGGCAAAAATGGCTTGATATAGAAGAAAAAGTACTCGCCCAATTAAAACCCAGAGGCAACAGAATACATTAGATTTTTGGTTGAATTGCTTTTTGAAAAACAAATACCTACCTTCTTGGCAAAACATAACATCTTTCTGAACCTGCTCCCTATCCTTTTACCACTAAATACTTGTTGCTTTAATATATTTGTAATATTTATAGCAATTATGGTGCAATTAGTACGAAGAATTCTGTCAGATTTGTCCAAAAGAAATTTCAGATAAATTTCAAAAT
Source organism: uncultured Bacteroidota bacterium (assembly GCA_903929195.1). GTDB lineage: Bacteria > Bacteroidota > Bacteroidia > Chitinophagales > Chitinophagaceae > CAIYTT01. The sequence goes on along the minus strand of CAIYTT010000212.1, from coordinate 9,231 downwards.
CTTTTATTCTTTGGTATTGTAATAAAATCAATCAAGACTATTTTTAAATGAGTATTTGTTGCTCTTTTTAGGATACGACAATATATTTTAATGTGTTTGCCTGTAGGTGCTTTGCAAAAAAACAAGTTTTTTATTGATTTAAATCACCTTTTTGATTTTTGGAATATTATAATTTTGTAAAAAAAATAATATATGATAAAAGAACGGATTTCTTTAATGACAGACGAACACAAAGTATGGTTATCTTCACTTGATTTTTATAAAGAAGATTTAAATATAATAAAAAACCGCCTTACCGAAATTGCAGGTAAATATTCTAATAAAGATATAGCTGCACACATTGAACATTTTGAAAATCAATTGAAAATTCAATTTGAAAATATTGATATTTTAACACATGGTATAAATGAAAACCTATCAGATATAGCACATGAGCTTGCTGAAAATACTGCCGGATATATTAGTGTTGATTTGGTTATAAAACATGACAGCAAAAAAGAATTGTTTCAAAATACAGAAAAGGTTATCAATACACTGCGACAAGAATTTATTACTTTCGCAGCAAAATGGATGTAACTTTTAAATATGATTTAGTTTTTAAAGATAGGCAATTATTAGATAATATAAGTCGCTATGCCCGCACTAAAACAATTTTAAAAGATGACATTCTTTTATCTTCAGGCGATGATATTGTTTTTCTGCCCATTGTATTAAAGGGTGTTTTAAGAATTGTAAGGCAAAATGAAGAAGGAATGGAGATATTTTTATATCACCTATATCCGGGGCAAACTTGTGCTATGGCTATCAATTGTTGCCAAAGTAAAAAAAGAAGTAATATAAAAGCAATTGCAGAAGATAATACAGAAGTTTTACTTATTCCGGCTAACTTAATAGATGACTGGTATAAATATGTAGAATGGAAAAATTTTATAAATAATACTTATGGTAGCCGTTTTGCAGAGTTAATTGAGGTAATAGATTTAATTGCGTTCAATAATATGGACAAGCAACTGTTACATTACTTACAAGAAAGAGCAAAAGCAAACAATACAAAAGCTTTATATATTACACATCAACAAATTGCAGATGAACTACATGCACATAGAGAAGCAATAAGCCGTTTGTTACGCACTATGGAACAAAAAAATATGATAAAATTAGGTAGAAATATAATTGAATTAATAGATTAAATCAAAAGAAATATTTTTTTAATTCTAATACTTTTATATTTTGTTTTTCAAAAGACATATAGATTTTGTTTAATAGTGAACTTTTAATATTATTCGAATCATGTACATTATTTATCCATACCAAAACAATAATATTCATATTAATAGATGTAATTGCAGAAAGCAAAATTTCATTAGTCTCTGCTTTTAAAACATATTCTGAATTTAATAATTCAGCATTAATTAGTTCTTTTATTATTTCATAATTTATTTTGGATTCAGAAATATCAATATTAAATAATAATTCTATTCTTACATTATCGTTCCTTTGTGTCCAGTTAATTACTCTTCCCGACAATAAGTCGCCATTAGAAACAACCATTTCGGCACCATCTTCCATAAGTATTTTACTTGCTCTAATACCTATATCTAATACACGTCCTTTTTTATCGGTTATTTCAATATAGTCTCCAATTCTAAATGGTTGTTCAAAAATTAATATTACACCCGACACTAAATTGTTTACAATGCTCTGCAAGCCTAAACCAATACCTACACCTAATGCACCCAATACAATTGTTATTTTATCTATTGGCAAACCTGATGCAGCTACTGCCAATAAAAAGCCAAAAACTATCAAGGCTAATCTTGTCATTGCCAATCGAGAACCATTTTTCTTAACCTCGGGGTCCCAAGTACCATCTTTGCCATATAAGGAGCCAATACCATTTTGTAATAAATTGGATATATATATAATTAATATAAATATCAAGATATTCCCTATTTCAAAATCTGTTGTTCCTATTGTTCTTTTTTGTGTTAAAAAAAGAATTGTTTGCGAAAAGACACTATTATAGATATTTAAGCTAATTGTAAATACAATAGTCCACAATGCCATAGATATTATAATTAAGACCCTGCTTAATAAATGTTGTATTTTATGGAAATCTAATTTAGAATTTATTCCACCTTTATACTGGTTCACTAGCATTTGGATTCTAAATGCTTCAGTTACTAATTGAATAAATATAGACAGTGCAATTATTTGTGTTAAGCCAAAAATAGCTGTGCCCGAAAATATTTTAGTTAAACTTATTCTTCCAAATAAATTGCAAATGATTGCAGTCGTATTTAATAATATATATATTATTGAGACAATTTTTATCATTTTTGCAAAAATGAGCGTATGTTCTTTCATTTTTTTATACCAAAACAAGCCCAAAAGAATAGACAAAATATTGAAGACCAATAAAAATATTCTAAAAGATAAACCCTGAAGTAAAAATATATCTGCAATTGAATACGTAATAAATAAGACACCCATTAATAGCCAATAAAAAAACAGTTCTTTCGACCAGCTTTTCCATAATAGAAAAGTTACTGCTATTACTAATAAAGACTGCATTATTTCAACATAAGCAGTAGGCGGATGAATATCGAAAAATGGTGCAATACTAAATAATACTACCAAAGTTGGCAAAATTGGAATATTCTTTATAAACAAAAAATGATGTGGATGGTTATTTGTATCTAAACTATATACTTTTTTTAGTTTATTTATATTTCGTAATACCCACAAAAAGAAAATCATGCCTATAATAAACATCCAGAATTGGTCTTTCCAATTTCGTATAAAATAAAATCTTAATATTTTTCGTTCCCCTCTATTAGATTGTTCTATTAATTTATCTTGCTCGCTTGATTCGCTAATTGTTTTACTACCTATATTCCATAAATAATCATATTCTTTACTAAAAACTCTTGCACTTGTTTTTCTTAAAACTCCATTTATTTTATTTTGCAAATCAATAGATTCAAAATACTGATTGGATACCTCTGCTAATATAAGTTTTAATGCAGCTTGATTATCATTTGTTAATTGTGTCGCAATATCCATTTTGCTTTTCAAATCATTCAGCTCGTTTAAATAGGCACTGCTAAATGAGCTGTCTTCAATTAAATCTCTTAAAATAGTATCTTTCTTGTAGCTAATTATTTCAGAATTCATTTCTGCCAATTCCTTGTCATATTTAAATAGCAAGACTCTCCAGTCGGTTAATTGGTTTTGAAACGATAATAATAAAACATCAAACATTTGTAAGTTTTTAATGTCTAATACTCCATTGTATCTAATAAGACTTTCGCCAATAATATTTATATTCGAGTCTATGTCTGGTAAGTTGTCTTCAATGTCTTTTGTGTTATAACCTAAACTTGTAGTATTAATTATACTATTTAAGGAATTATGAATATTCTCAATTTTTGTCAATAAACTGTCAATACCTATTTCATTAAGTGTACTGTCTTCTAATACTAAATTCTTTTTTTCTAATGTAGTTTTTCTGAAATGTACAGTATCTTTAAATTGTCGTAGATATACTTTTTTAACTCGTGCAGTGTCTTTAAAAACTTTGCCATAACTTGAGCATGGTAATATAAATAGTGTAATAAGAAACACTAAGCTGCATATTTTAATATTGTTATTTTTTTTTTATGCTCATTTTATAGAAAAATTTACCGGTAAAATTAGTTTTAGAAAAATATAATTTGTTTCTGAAAAACAAATATACTATTCGAGATACTAAAAAATGTAGAAATAAATTATTATAAGGTTATTTTTTTATTTCCTGATTTAGGTCAAATATTCGAGGCTGTTTATTTTTTACCTTTATGCCTTTATTTTTAGAAACTAAATTTATAAAACGCACATTTAAAATAAATAATTTATGATTAGCAATAGTATTGCCTTATTTGAAAGAGCACAAAAGAGTATTCCGGGTGGTGTTAATTCTCCTGTACGTGCATTTCGTAGTGTTGGCGGCACACCTATTTTTATTAAAAATGCAAAAGGTGCCTATTTATTTGATGAAGATGGTAACAAGTATTTAGATTATATAAATTCTTGGGGTCCAATGATATTAGGTCATGCCTACGACCCAATTATAGATGCCATAAAAGAACGTGCAGGGTTTTCTACTTCATTTGGTGCGCCAACTTTATTAGAAATAGAAATGGCAGAACTAATAAAAAGCATGGCTCCCAATATTGATTTGGTGCGAATGGTGAGTAGCGGTACAGAAGCGTGTATGAGTGCTTTAAGGCTTGCAAGAGGATATACAGGTAGAAATAAATTTATAAAATTTGAAGGTTGCTATCATGGTCATGCAGATGCTTTTTTGGTAAAAGCGGGTAGCGGCGTAGCTACTCAAAATATACAAACAATACCCGGTGTTACTGCCGGTGTTTCAAACGATACACTTACAGCCCCCTATAATGATTTAGAAGCAGTAAAACATTTAGTATCGGAACATAAAAATACAATAGCTGCAATTATTATTGAACCAATAGCGGGTAATATGGGTTGCATACTTCCAGAACCGGGATTTATAGAAGGAATAAGGCAAATATGTGATGCCGAAGGAATTCTATTGATTTTTGATGAGGTAATGACAGGTTTTAGGCTTGCAGCAGGTGGGGCACAACAAAAATTAAATATAAATGCAGATTTAGTTACTTACGGTAAAGTAATAGGTGCCGGTTTGCCGGTTGGTGCTTTTGGTGGCAAAAAAGAAATAATGCAACACATTGCACCTTTGGGTAATGTATATCAAGCGGGTACGCTTAGCGGCAACCCTATTGCTATGATTGCCGGCTTTACATTATTAAATATTTTAAAACAAAATCCTGATATATATGTTCAATTAGAAGAAAAAACAAAATATCTTCAAGTAGGCATGGAAAAAGTATTACATAAACATAGTGTTCCATTCTCAATTAATAGATTTGGTTCTATGATAAGCTTGCACTTTAGTAATAAGTCTGTAAAAAACTTTAGCGATGCTGCCGCTTGTGATATTGCATTATTCAATAAATTTTTCCATGCTATGCTTCATGCCGGTATTTATTTACCACCATCGGGTTATGAAACATGGTTTATAAGTAATGCCCTTACATACGGAAACTTAGACTATACCATAAATGCAATAGATGCTTTCTTTGAAAAAGAAAACAAATAAATAGAAATTTAAATTTACCAAGGAACTGCATTGAATTTATTTTAATGCAATTCCTTATTTTTGTAATATTCTTTTTATTCAAAACACAGTTGAAAAATAAAATTACTCGATATTAAAATGTGGATTGAATATAATACCAAAAGCATTATTCCAAGGGTCTTTTACTGCTGCTACAATAATATTGTCGCCAACATTTGTAGGTTTTTCCAAAGGTTTAGCACCATGTTCTAATAATTGTTTATAGGTAGTTTCAACATCTGTAACACCCCAATAGGTAGTCGTATTGTTTAATATCGGGTCAATATTTTTTTCAATTGGTTGTAAACCTAATTCATAACCTGCAATATTAAAACCGATATAAAACGGTTCATCAAAATAAGGGGCGATACCCAAAATTTTGCTGTACCATTCTTTAGCTTTTTCTAATTCAGTTACTTTATATATTATTGTTCTAAGTCCTAAGAAATGCATAATTGTTTTATTCTCCTAAATTAATATTCTTTTTGTTGTCCTGTTTTTCTTTTTTCATATCATATTCTAATACAGGGTCAAGATTCATATTGTGTTCTAATATTCTACGTTCTGCCAGTTCTGTTCTGTGTTGTTTTAAGTAAGCAAGTCTATTTTTTCTATAAGATATTTTTGTAATTAAGACAAAAAGTACCGGTACGATAAAAATAGCGAGAGATGTGGCTGCAATCATACCGCCTAATACTGTAAAGCCTATTGTACGGCGGGCTACTGCACCTGCACCTGTGGCAAGCACTAAGGGCATAACACCTAAAATAAATGCTAAAGAGGTCATTATAATAGGGCGAAGACGTAGTTTAACTGCTTCCAAGGTAGATTCTATTAGCTCATTACCTGTGTCCACTCGTTCTTTAGCAAATTCAACAATCAAAATTGCATTTTTAGCGGCAAGACCAATAAGGGTAATTAAGCCTATTTGTGCATATACATTATTACTTAATAATGGAATAAATGTTAGGGTAAGAATGGCTCCGAATGCACCAACAGGTACCGAAAGTAAAACTGAAAACGGTACAGACCAACTTTCGTATAGTGCAGCAAGAAATAGGAATACAAAAATTATAGATAATATAAATATGTATATTGTTTGCGAACCTGCTTGCATTTCTTCATAACTTAAACCGGAAAATTCGTAACCGTAGCCTTGGGGTAGGGTACGGTCTGCAATTTTTTTAAGGCTGTCTAATGCCTGCCCACTGCTGAAACCATCGGCAGGAATTCCGTCAACTTCAGCCGAACGGAACAAATTGAAATGGGATACCAAAGGAGCTGTTTCTATAGGTTTATAAGTAGTTAAGGCACTTAGCGGAACCATTGTACCATTTTGATTCTTTACGAAATACTTACCTAATTCATCAATAGAAGACCTGTAATTGGTGTCTGCCTGTGCCATAACATGGAACGTACGATTATACAATGTAATATCGTTAATGTAAATGCTACCCATATAAGTTTGTATGGCAGTAAATACATCGGCAATATTCACGCCCATTTTTTTACATTTTTCACGGTCCACATCTACATTATACCCGGGTGTATGTGCACCATAAAAGGTATAAGCTTTGCCGATAGCCGGATTTTTTCGTACCTCAGCTACAAAATTATTGGTTACTTTTTCAAATGCTTTCACATCGTCATTTGTCTGCCTTTGTTCTATTTGCATACTAAAGCCGGCTGTAGTACCTATGCCGGGAATCGGTGGAGGTAAGATAACTTTAATATCTGCTTGTTTTAATTGTGCGGCTGCAATTCGTTGTTGTAAAACTGCAACAATACCCGGTACTTGCTCACTTACTTTCTGTCTTTCATCCCAAGGTTTTAATTGACAAAAAATAGTACCACTATTTGATTTTGTTGAAAAATTAACAACATTTAATCCACCCAATGCAGCAAAATGCCCTACACCGGGTGTAGATTGTATGATTGCCATTAAACTATCCATAACGGCAATAGAACGGGTTGTAGAAGAAGCCTCGGGCAATTCGTAGGTAACATAAACTCTACCATCGTCTTCAGTGGGGATAAAACCGGTTGGTTTGTTTCTGAATAGTAGCACAGTGCCTATAATAATACAAACCAATAGTATTATTACATATTTAGATGCTTTAATGCTTTTATTTACACCTTTGGTATAAGAATTAGTGATATTACCAAACCAATTATTGAAATTAAAGAAGAATTTATTAAGTCCTTTTGCATCTCTATTTACTTTAGATGGTTTTAATAACAAACAACATAATGCAGGTGTAAGCGATAAGGCTATAAACGCTGATAACAGAACCGAAATGGCTATTGTGATTGCAAACTGTTGATATAAACGCCCTACAATACCCGGTATAAAACCTACGGGTACAAAAACGGCTGCAAGTATTAATGCAATAGCAATAACAGGCCCGGATATATCTTGCATTGCATGATAGGTTGCCTCTTTGGCACTCATCTTTTTAACATCAATATAGTGTTGTACCGATTCTACTACTACAATAGCATCATCTACCACAATACCGATAGCCAACACAAAACCAAACATTGTTAAGGTATTAATTGTAAAGCCTAATGGTATAAAAAAGATAAATGTACCAATAATAGATACCGGTATTGCTAATATAGGTATAAGCGTGGCACGCCAGTTTTGTAAAAAAAGGAATACTACGATAGCTACAAGTCCTAATGCCTCAAATAGGGTTAGAACAACTTCGTCCATTGAAACTTTTACTACAGTAACTGATTCAAAAGGTACAAAAGCTTTAATATCTTTAGGAAAAGACTTATGTAATTCTTCTAATTTAGCATACACACCTTCTGCTGTTTTTAGTGCATTGCTGCCAGGTGCTTGATATACTAATAAAAAAGCAGAACGTTTGCGGTCAACAAAAGAATTACTTGCATAAGAAAATTTGCCAAGCGATACTCTTGCTACATCTCTTAAATAAACTAATGCCCCATTTTGAGGCTGGGTTTTAATAATTATATTTTCAAATTCCTGTACTTTATTAAGTCTGCCGTTTACAAGTAAGCTATATTCAAAAGATTGAGCTGTTTGTTGTGGCGGCACACCAACCGAACCTGCGGCTACTTGTACGTTTTGTTCGTTAAGGGCTGCAATAACATCATTGGCGGTAAGCCCGTAAGAAGCCATTTTGTCGGGTTTTAACCAAAGCCGCATACTAAAATCATCGGCACGTGTTACAATATCTCCAACCCCATCTACACGTAAAAGTGCATCTCTAACAAATATGTTGGTATAGTTATCTAAAAAAGTTACATTGTGAGTACCTTCGGGAGAATAGAGTGCAACCATCATTAATATTGACGGATTTCGTTTACGAACAATAAGCCCTAATCTTTTAGCAACATCGGGCAATTGAGGGGTAGCTATGCTTACTCTGTTTTGTACATCAAGCGTGGCAACATTTATATTTACACCAATATTGAAGGTTGTATTAATAGTAACAGCACCGTTACTAGTACTATTACTTTGTATATATTCCATACCGGGCGAGCCATTAATTTGGTTTTCTATTGGTGTTGCTAAATTTTGTTCTACGCTAACAGCATCTGCACCGGTAAACTGTCCGGTAGTTTGTACCAAAGGTGGTGTTATATCCGGATATTGCCCAACTGCTAAATTCATAATGCAGATAGAACCCACGAGTACTAATACTATTGAAATTACGATTGCGGTAACTGGTCTTTTAATAAATGTATTTGCTATCATGTGTAAATAATCTATAAATTGTATTGATGTCTAAATTAATGTATAAGGTCTTTTCACCTAAAATAATATCATTTTATGTAAAAAATAAATAACTGTATGTACACTCAATTCCGGGCAAATTTAGCCTAAAGGCAAATAAGTTGTCTAATATATTTGTAAGTATATACCTTAAATTTGCTTATAGGCTTATATTACAGACTAATATTAGCAGATAATCCTTCAAAACTGTTCGGTTTGCTTAGCTAAATATAAATAAACATGTTTTAGATTAATAATGAGCATATTAAAATATTTAATT
>CAIYTT010000211.1 GCA_903929195.1 uncultured Bacteroidota bacterium | reverse complement strand
TCCATTTATATATATAAATATTTTACATTATTTATGTTGTATTATATTAAATATTATATACGCCTTTATCTATTTAATCACTGTCTTGTCCCTGTTGCAATCACATTTTGCTTGGGGGAAGTGCATCAAGGTTCTTAAAAAATAACACAAATAACACCAACACTCAAACCCTTACCCATCTGGATTCTTCCGGGTTCTCTATTGAATGAAAACAGAGCGATTTTTACGAATAGGGTGGAGCATTTATAGTACTTTCATTCATAAATTTTGTTACAGTAGTTCTACTTTTGGCTAATAAAATTGTAACATTGCAATAATATTAAGTCTTACTTTTGCAATATGATTTCTGTTCAATTATTTATACCTTGTTTTGTAGATCAATTATATCCACAAACGGGAATGAATATGGTTAAAGTTTTAGAAAAATTAGGTTGTACGGTTTCTTACAACCCTAATCAGACTTGTTGCGGTCAACCTGCATTTAATTCCGGTTATAGAAAAGAGGCACAATCGGTAGCTAAAAAATTTATTCACGATTTCAGTCAAAATTCTTATATTGTTAGCCCCAGTGGCTCTTGTACAGGATATGTACGTAATTTCTACGGTAAATTATTTAACGATAGCTCCGAACACAACCTTAGTAATATGGTTTGTAGTAATATGTTTGAATTTACAGAGTTTTTAACCCAAGTTCTTAAAGTAACGGATATAGGAGCCGAAATGGAGGCAAAAGCTACGTATCATGATGCCTGTGGAGCCTTACGGGAATGTGGTATAAAACAAGGGCCGCGTACATTATTAAGTCATGTAAGGGGTTTAGAACTTTTGGAAATGGATGAATGTGAAACTTGTTGCGGATTTGGTGGTACTTTCGCTATTAAGTATGAACCTATATCTATAGGTATGGCACAAACTAAGGTAAAAAGTGCTTTAAAAACAGGTGCAAAATATATAATTTCTACCGATGTTTCTTGTCTTATGCATTTGCAAGGTTATATAAACCATAATAATTTGCCACTGCAAACCATACATATAGCCGATGTTTTGGCTTCAGGATGGTAATAGGAGAATGCATATTTAATAATAGCCAATATATTCTTGAGAATAAGTAAAATATTCTATGCAAATTTCATCGCCTATTTCAAAATTATAAAAATCACTCTCCGATACTTCAATACTAATTTTAGATAATGAATCTAAATAGAAGTGATAAGTATTACTGTTGGTTACATACGTTTTACCTGTAATTTTATTTGTGTCTATTGTTTTTGTTTTGTGTTTTATATCTAATTGTAATTTATAGTGAAATACACGATAGGTAACATACACAACAAATGCAAACACGAACAGTAACATTCCTGCTACTGAGAAAAATCTTACTTTACTAAATGCAGTTGTAATACCATCTTTTGCTCTATACCAAGCAAAAATATAGGGAAAAACAAAACTCGCAATCATGAACAATTGATATACTTTAAAATAGGGGTGGCGTTCTTCTAATTCCTTATCTTTCAGAAATTTTAATTCATCATTAGTAATAGGTTCGGTATGTTGTTTTAATAATGATGCCTGCATTATACTTTTATTAAGTAAGGCTTTATCTTTTTGTATTATTATTTACACCCAAAAACACAAAACAAACAGCAAAAAATAGAAAGTAAATGTAGGGACTATTTTTATATTTCTTTAGATTTAGCAATAAGTACTTCATTAAGAATTAATACTTGTGGAATTATTGCATGTACATCATCATTAATAATTACAAAATCACATTTTTTCATTTTTTCATCATCATTCATTTGGCTTGCCATACGGCTTTCAATCTGTTCTTTGTTTAATCCGCTTCTTTTTATGGTGCGTTTTATTCGTAGTTCTATTGGGGCAGATACACCAATAATTATATCTAATTCTTTATTGCTGCCTGTTTCAAAAAAGAGTGCAGCTTCCTTAATTGAGTAGGGTGTTGTTTGTTTTAATAGCCATTGTCTGCCATATTCAATAGTAACAGGATGTACTAAATCATTTAGCTTTTTTAATTTTTCCGGTTCATTGAAAACGATTGCAGAAACTGCTTTGTTATCTAATTTTCCATTTATATAAATAGAATCTCCAAATAATTTTTTTATTTTTTCTACTAAAGTCTTATTGTTTTCAATTAAGTATCTGGCACTTTCATCGGCATTAAATACAGGTATGCCAAGTGTTTTAAACACTTGGCATACTAAAGATTTACCTGAGCCTATACCGCCCGTAATACCAACTTTAAGCATTGGCAATATTTTTATTTTGTAGTTGCCGGCGTTGTTACCGTAGCCGCTGCTTCCGATTTTTTTCTGAAAGCTTGTGTCATTTGCATAGAAACTGCAGAACGGTCTATTGTCATAAAAGTACTTCTGCTAATTTCTAATTGCATAGTGCCGTCTTCGTTAATTCTGTTTATTCTACCGTGAATACCGGCAGTGGTTACTATTTGTTCGCCATTAGCAATACTGTCGGCAAAACTTTTTTCTTCTTTGGCTCTTTTTGCTTGTGGTCGTATCATAAAGAAATACATTACAACAAACATGGCAGCCATAATAAAAATCATGGTAGTGGGATTACTTCCCGGAGGTGCCGGCGCATCGGCCAGTAAAATTGTTAGAAAATTTAATTGCATTTTTATATTTGTTTTGTTTTAAAATACTTACTTATTTAGAAGCCGGTTTATCGGATTTTTCGGGTACTATTACTTGCGATTTTATAAACAACATTTCTGAACCCTTTAAGGTATTTGCGGTAATGGTTACCGTTTTATTTTGTAAGCCTGATTTACCTGCTGAGTTAAAAGTAACTTTTAATTTTCCGCCTTCGCCCGGTTGTATAGGTGTTTTGGGGTATTCGGGTACAGTACAACCGCAAGAACCTACAGCACCATTAATAATTAAGGGTGTTTTGCCATGGTTTACAAATGCGAAATCGTAAGATACAACATCTTCTTGTTTAATAACTCCAAAATCGTGAACGTGTGTGGTATCTACAAATTCCATTGTAGGTTTGCGAGCTGCTGCAACGGTGTCCATACCGTTAGCAGAGTGTGGGTTGTTTATTAACCCTGCACCATTATTGCCGTTGTTGTTGCATGCTGTGTTACCTATAACCAGCATGAATAGTATAAAAAAACGCTGTTTCATATTCTGTGCAAATTTATTATTTATTTGTACGATTTTGTTTATGAATTTTATCTTCTTTAACCAAATCTTTTACTATATTATCTAATACCCCATTTATAAATTGTCCGCTTTGTGGGGTACTGTATTGTTTTGCGATATCAATATATTCATTTATGGTTACTTTTGTAGGTATTGTAGGAAAAAACAAAAACTCACAAACACCCATTTTTAAAAGAAGTAAGTCTATATTCGCTACACGTTCTTTATCCCAATTGTTTAGTTTCGGTTCTATAATTTCTAAACAAAGTGACTCTTTTCCTAAAACAGCAGAAAGTAAATCTTGGGCATATTCTAATTTTTCTGCCGATAATAATTTTAAAAAATCAAGTTTCGATTTACTGTTAAAAAAGTTTTGCATTAACATGGTTATCAATTCACAGTCGTCTTCCCATCCGGCTATTTCATCATTAAAATTAGCAACCATATCTTCATTACCTAGAATTTGTTTTTCCCAAATAAATCTAATAATATCTCGTTCTTCGCTTAAGGTATGGTTTTTAGTTGAAATATAGTTAATGTATTCATCTGTTTTGATGAAATTTTTATATATTTTCTTTACCCATTCATCATCAATAAAACGTTCTAATTTAGATTTTTCTATTTTATCATGAAACGATTTATTATCTACAATAGACATTACAAACGAATTGGCTGCTATTTGGGTATCTACATTTAAATCTTCGGTAGTAGGCAAAAATTTTATTGATCTTTTAGCAGCATCTGTTTCTACAAATTGTGATACACGCAATGTATATAATACCGAAATTGTAAATGTTTCAATAACATGCTCCAACTTATCATCAAGCATTTTTGCTGCAATATTTCTAAATCCATTCACTCCGGTTTCAAGCGATGCAACAGAATAAAGTGTTTGCATTACCTTAACCCGGATATTCCTTCGGCTTATCATAAGTGGTAAAATCCTAATTAATTAGCTGCAAAGGTAGGGTTTTGCAGTTACATTTCGGAAATGATTTTAATAGTATGTTTTTAATGCTTTTTAAATTAAATTAGGTATTGAATGGGCAAAATTTACATTACCTGAACTATTAAAAATTTAAGGTATTGCGTTGTAGGCACGTTCCAAAGTATAGGATGGTCTGATGCTTGTGTTTGCCAAATAACCTGTCTTAGTGTGCGTTTGGCATCTTTTGCCGCTAAAGCAATTGTTTGTAAAAATACCTCAGGACTCACCAAATTGGTGCAAGATGCAGTTACTAAAAAGCCACCCGGTTTTACAAGTTTCATTCCTCGTAAATTTATTTCTTTATAACCTGTAATTGCTTTTTGTATATTTTCTCTACTTTTAGTAAAGGCTGGTGGGTCTAAAATGACCACATCATATTTTCTGCCATCTTTTACCCATTGTTTTAAAACATCGAATGCATTTACGGGTTCAAACTTACATTTATTTTCATAGCCATTGAGTTCTGCATTGCGGCGAGCCATTGCAATTGCATTTTCTGATATATCTAAGCCTCTTACACTATTAGCACCATAGTGTGCAGCATGTACAGAAAAAGAACCGGTATAACAGAATGCTTCCAGCACATTTGCCCCTTTTACTATATGTTGTATGGCACGTCTGTTATCCTGTTGGTCTAAAAAATAACCGGTTTTTTGTCCATTTTCAATGTCAATATTAAATCTAAGTCCATTTTCATTAATAATAATATTGGTATCAAATGGTACAGAAAGAAATCCTTTTATTAATTCTAAACCTTCTAATGTACGTACCGGTACATCATTACGCTCATAGATACCTTTTGGAGAAAAAATGGTTTGCAAAGCTTCTACGATTGCTGTTTTCCATTTTTCTATTCCTAATGCCAAAGTCTGTATTACAAAATAGTCATTAAATTTATCAATAATTAATGCCGGTATTCCATCTGCTTCACCAAATATTAAACGGCAGTTTTCGGTATAACCAATTTCTTTTCTATATTGCCAAGCTTCTAATATCCTATTGTAAAAAAAAGCATTGTTTATTTCTTCCTCTTTGTTTCTTGTTAAAAGACGAATTCTTATTTGTGATTGTGGGTTTATATATCCTTTGCCAACAAAAGACCCATTAGAAGAATACACTTCAACAATATCACCCGGTTCGCTTATTCCGCTACTATCTCCTAATTCATTTCCAAATATCCACGGATGTCCATTTATAACACGGTCGCCTATTTTTTTTCTTAAAAAGAATTTTGTCATATTCGCAAAGGTAATTGTAGAGAATTAGAAAACAGAATCTTTGTTATTATAATTATTTAAATTTTTAAATTTAAGAAATAAAATTTTCTTGTTTTTTTTAAATATATATAATTAGGTTCTTGAAAAAACGAAGCCTATGTACAAGCGGTATGTTATTATTTTTCTAAAAATAAAAACCAAATCTGAGTTGTTATATTATATATAAGAAATAATAAAATGAAAATGCATTCCAAAATGGATTTTTACAGATTACTGAAAAGTTTGAACAATTTTATATTGTAAAAAAGGTCTATGCTACTTATTGTTTTTGATAATTACCCGAACAATTTTCTGATTTTGCTACCGTACCTGTATCCGTAGTTGTATAGCTGAAACCCAATGCTGTATTTGTATTTAAATATAGGTGTCCACTAAAATAAACAGGACCTATGGGTTGTGTTGCAATTGTAATTGTCTTACCATCTGTACTTAATGTACCGCTTACTTGCCCAGCATAGCCATGTGGGTTTGTAATAATGTATTTTCCGGTTGTTTGTGTAGATGCATCTATGCCTACAGACATTGTAAAAATACCCGAAGAATCACAAACATCCCTTCCATTCCAATTGCCAATAAAAACACTTGTTTGGCAACTGATACCTGTCCAGCCGGTAGGGCAAGAACATGCACCACCCGAACAATTACCCTTATTAAGACAAACTACTGTCTTGCATGCATCTTTACTACAAGAAACAGCTAAAACACCTGTAAAAACAATTAAAACAGCACAGACAGTTACAAAAATATAACTTATTGATTTCATAAAGTATTATTTTAAATCTTATGTATATTTATTATTTTAAATATAACAAAAGTATTAATTTAGGCAAAATTAATAACACAAACGGTTATACACTAAATAATATTGTTAAAAATATTTTTTCTTCCATAAAGCTTAAAATAAATGACAATTGTTGATATAGTTTTTTATAAAAATATAAAAATACAATATTTATTTTTATTGGTTTTATATTATGACTTCTTTATAAACTGAATTACTTTTGCACAATTGTAAACTATTCTATTATCTTCTCAAAAAAAATAATTAAATCATGAATTTGCACGAATATCAGGCTAAGGCACTGCTTATGCGATACAATGTTCCGACCCAGGAAGGTATTGCAGTTGATAAAATTGAAGATGCTGTAAATGCTTATAAGAAAATTGCTGTTGATACCGGTTCTAAATTTGCAGTTTTAAAAGCTCAAATTCATGCCGGTGGTCGTGGTAAAGGTAGAATTAAAGAAGTGCCAGACCAAAGTGGTGTTGTTGTTGTAAAAAGTGCAGAAGATGTAGAACGTGTTGCTAAAAACATATTAGGTAATACGTTAGTTACTATACAAACAGGTGCTGCCGGTAAAAAAGTAAATAAAATACTTATTGCTCAAGATATGTATTATGATGGACCGAGCGATAGAAAGGAATTTTATCTTTCTATACTACTTGACCGTGCAAAAAAACAAAATGTAATAATGTACAGTACTGAAGGAGGTATGGATATTGAAGAAGTAGCACACCATACACCCGAAAAAATATATAAAGAATGGGTACAGCCTGGTTTCCCTTTACAAGCGTTTCAAGCTCGTAAAATAGCATTCAATTTTGGTTTAAGTGGTACTGCTTTCAAAAATATGGTGAAATTTGTTACCAATCTTTATGATGCTTATGTGGGTTTAGATTGCTCTATGTTAGAAATAAATCCTTTATTTAAATCTGCGGATGATAAAATTCTTGCTGTAGATTGTAAAATGAATTTGGATGATAATGCATTAATGCGTCATCCTGATTTAGCAGACATGCGTGATAAGAGCGAAGAAGACCCTACAGAAGTGGAAGCAGGTGAGTTTAATTTAAACTATGTAAAACTCGATGGTAATGTAGGTTGCATGGTAAATGGTGCCGGCTTAGCAATGGCAACAATGGATATGATTAAACTTGCAGGTGGCGAACCGGCAAACTTCCTAGATGTAGGCGGTTCTGCTAATGCACAAACTGTTGAAGCAGGTTTCCGTATTATTCTAAAAGACCCACATGTAAAAGCAATATTAATTAATATCTTCGGTGGTATTGTTCGTTGCGACCGTGTTGCATCGGGTGTTATTGAAGCCTATAATAAGCTTGGTGATATTAAAATACCAATTATTGTGCGTCTTCAAGGTACGAATGCTGAAGCTGCAAAAGAACTTATTGTAAATTCAGGTTTAAAAGTGCAATCTGCAATATTATTGAGCGAAGCAGCTGCTTTAGTTCAAAATGCAGTAAGTGCAAACTAATATTATAAGAAAATAAATTATATAAATACAAAAGCTACCTATTAGGTAGCTTTTGTATTTATATAACAATCATGAAAAAATACATAAAACAAATGTTTTTTATTTAAAAAATCTATTTAAAATGCAAAACTATATTTAAAATATCTATTTTTAAATAAAAAATGACAATGAATGGATTGTTTGTATTCTAATTTTAAAGCATGACCTTTGTACTAATAAAAATAAATAAAAATTATGGCATCAAATTTCATTAGTGTGGGTTCAAGATTTCCTGAATTCAACAAAAAATCAGTAGTATCAATAGAAAAAGGTAAAGAATTTAAAGACATTAGTAACAAAGACATGGAAGGCAAATGGACAGTAATGTTCTGGTGGCCCAAAGATTTCACTTTTATTTGTCCTACTGAAATAGCAGAATTTAATAAAAACTATTCCAATTTTACAGACCGCGAAACAGTGCTTTTCGGTGCATCTACCGATAGCGAATTCGTACACCATGCATGGCGTATGCATCATGCTGATTTACGCGATTTGAAATTCCCGATGATAGCAGATACTTCTAAAAGCTTGGCTGAAGAATTAGGGATATTGGCTGGCGATGAAAAGGTTGCTTATCGTGCTACTTATATCGTTGACCCGGAAGGTATTGTAAGATGGGTGTGTATTAATGACCTTAGCGTAGGCAGAAATGTTGCAGAAGTATTGCGTGTTTTAGACGCATTACAAACAGATGAACTATGCCCTTGTAACTGGACTAAAGGCGAAGAAACATTAACTCCAAAAGGCTAAATTTTCAATTGTAATACCGCAAAGAATCTATGTTTTATATAAAGATTCTTTGCGGTTTTTATTTAAACCAAAAAAATATTATGAGTACTATAATCAACAATGAAACAGTAATAAATCTGTTGCAAGATTTAAGTATCCCAACAGATTATACAAGCAGTAGTCTTATTCAAATGGCTACGGCAAATAGTCGTTATTTAAAAGAATTAAAATTAAATGTGGCAGCATCGCTTAATAGTCAACATTTAAGCCGCAAGGAGGCTTATTTGTTGGCATTGTCTATAGCAGTGAATGAAAAAAATAATATTTTAATTACTGCCTTCGAAAAACTATCTGAAAAAGAAGGTGCTACTATTGAGGAAATTGCAGAAACACACGCATGTGCATCTTTAATGAGTGTAAATAATATATTTTATCGTTTCAGGCATTTTATGCACGAAAATGAGTTCTATAATAAACAACCATTAGGGTTGCGTATGGGCTTAATGTTAAACCCTGTTATGGGTAAAGGTTTATTTGAACTAATGAGTTTGGTAATATCTGCAGTAAATGGGTGCGAAAAATGTGTTAGCTCTCACGAGCATTCTGTAAAAGAACAAGGGGCTACCGAAGCACGCATTTTTGACAGTATCAAACTTGCCGCTGTAATTAAGGGTTTGTGTGTTGTTATTTAGTGATTGAAAAAATAGATTTTATAATGCTTGGTGTAAATTGTAGTTTTGTAAAATAAGCTAGAAAAATGAAATCAAGTGTTTTTAATAACGGTTTACCTATTGCTATAGGTTGCGACCATGCAGGCGTTGATTATAAAGAATATTTAAAAGAAGTTTTACAAAATAACAATTGGCTTGTTGCCGATTTAGGCACTTACAATATGGATAGTGTTGACTATCCGGACTTTGCACACCCTGTAGCTGAGATGGTTGAAAAACATAAAGCTGCTTTTGGCATTTTAATTTGTGGTAGTGGCAACGGAGTATGCATTACTGCTAATAAACATCAAAATATAAGAGCGGCACTCTGTTGGACTGAAGAAATTGCTGCTCTTGCCCGTAAACATAATAATGCGAATATTATTTGCATTCCCGCCCGTTTTGTTTCTTTGCAAATAGCAGAAAAAATGGTAGAACTTTTTCTTAGTGTTGAATTTGAAGGTGGTCGCCACGAACGTAGAGTGGAAAAAATTGCACTCTAAAAATACTCAATTCAATATCAGGACATAACGGCAGTTTTTATTGATAGCATTTTCTAAATTTTTTTTATTTTTTTACGGCACAATATTTGTCTATGTATATTAAGGTTAAATAGTTTATTAACTATTTTAGTATATAAATAAATATTTATTAGTATGGAAATTATAAAAAAAATAATTCTTGTCTGGGTAGCAATTTTTTTTACCACTATAGAAGCAAAAGCACAAAAAGATTTTTGTGTTAATCCGGTAATGAGTTTTCAGGGTGGAGAGCGTTTAAGTTTTAGGGTGTATTATAACATGGGTGCCTTATGGATAAATGCCGGTAATGTCGTATTCTCTATTAATAATGAAATTATAGATAATCATAAAGTATATCATGTAATCGGTGATGGTAAAACAGCCAAATCGTATGATTTGTTTTTTAAAGTTGACGATAGATACCAAACCTATATTGATGAAGAAACGATGTTGCCCTATAAATTTATTAGAAAAGTGAATGAAGGCGGATTTAAAATAGATAATACAGTTGTTTTTGACCAAAAAAAGAAAAAAGCAGTTTCAGACACAAGTGTATTTACAATACCCAAAAATACTCAGGATGTTCTATCGGCTATTTATTTTGCAAGAAATATAGATTATAGTAAATATAAGCCCGGTGATAAAATTCCTTTTAATATGTTTTTAGATAATAAAGTCTATCCGCTTTATGTTAAATATATTGGTAAAGAGAAAATAAAAACGAAGATGGGCGAGTATAATGCAATAAAATTAGTGCCTTTGCTTATTGATGGTACCATTTTTAAAGGTGGCGAGAAAATGGTTATATGGATAACAGACGATAATAATCATGTACCATTAAGGGTTTCTAGTCCTATTTTGGTTGGTTCTATAAAAGTAGATTTACTTAATTACGAAAACTTAAAGCATCCATTCTCAAGTGTAATAGCCAAAACAAGCGAAAAAGATGGCGATACCGAATATTGATATTTAAAATAATCGCTTGTTCTTTTTTATAGATGCAATATAATCAACCATGTCTTTCGATGGTTTTAACCAATAGAGCATTAATAAATAAAGAATAATAATTACCGTACTCCGTATTATTGCATCTATAAAAGAATGTATATATACATGCCGTATAGGACTTGGGAAATAGGGAAAACAAATTAACAATGATGGTATCCCTGCTATAAAAACTTTAAATGTATTAATAGAGATGGGTTGCATATTTAATTTCTTTTTTACATAGTAGAACTTAGCTATATTGAAAATAATAATCGTAATTGTTGTACTCCAAGCAGCCCCTGTAATACCAAATTGAGGAATTAAAGTTTTGAGTAAAAAAAACAATGCAACTATGAGTATGAAAGACAAATAAAAATTAAATTTATAAAACTTAGCAATGGATAGCACTTGGTCGTTCATACCGGTTGCAAGGTTTATTAAATTGCCTATTAATAATATATAAAATACAGGTATGATGCCGGAATAATCGTTATTTATAACAGCAACGGCATTAGATAAATTACAACATAATAATACAGCTACACCAACTGTAGGTATTAAAATATTAATAGAAGAACGCATGAAAATATCGTTTGCTTTTTCATGATTGTCTTCGGCAAATGCCTGTGCCAATACAGTATAACTTGCAGGAATAAAAGCTTTTGCAGGCAATTGGAGAATAACAATTACGAATATTGCAATTCGATAAACGGCAGTTGAATTCAACCCGGATTTGTCGTAAATGGGAAGTAAAAGTATATCTAAATAACCCATAAGAGTAAGGGAAATACTTAATAAAAAGTGATACCAAGAAAAATGTATTAAGTCCTTGTATTCTTCACTTGTAAAATGATTAAATTGAAAATTAAATCCAAATCCTTCTGATTTTACAGATAATATAGTAAATAAAATTACCGGCAATAAATACATTAATACCATACTTATTACATAAATACTAAAATTTATGTATCCAAAAGCAAGTAGAAGCAGCGTAATAATATTTAGAATTCTCAAAACAACTTCTCTCATAAAAGAGGCAACAGCTACTTTTAATTGAGAACCTAAGTATTGTTCTAAAATAACCTGATATATAAATAATAAAGTGCATATTGGTAGTAGTAGGTAATATTGTTTCATTAATAATAAATCATTTACGTTATAAAAACGAAGTATCCAATTGGGTATTAAGTAATAAATGCAAGTAAAAATAATAATTAAGAAAAATGGTATTGATAAACAGAAGAAAAGCAAGAGTTTTCTTCTAGGGTCATTTACCGAGTATTTGTGTATATATACAACCATTGTACTATTTAATCCCAGCAACAGAAATTGGGAAATAGTCATAGCTTTAAAAATTAAATCTTGTGTAAAACCATATTCACGTTTTACAGGAATGTACTTTGTAGATAGCCAAATAATAAGTGCACCCAGCAATGCACCCATAACTACTATAATAGAATTTTTTGCAGATTGCCTAAAGACAATACCCATACAGGCAAAGATAACATTAAATGCTTGTAGAAATAAAATTGACTATTGTAGGTAAGAAAAACGCATTGAAATTTTTGTTTCTAAATTTAATGTAAATTTGTAATACTTGAATTTCATATCATGCAACTATTGTTAGAAGTAAAAGATAGTAAAGCCGAATTTATTTTAGAATTGCTAAAAAATTTTTCTTTTGTAAAAGCAAAACCACTAACTACCGCCAATACTCAATTTCTTGAAGAATTAAAAAGTTCTGTTGAAGAAGTAAATTTGCCACAAGAAGGAAAAATAAAACTTCAGTCTGCAAAATTATTTTTAAAAGAACTTTAATATTGAAGTTACAGATAATTTTAAAAAGCAAACAAAAAGGTTTCTAAAAAAATATCCATCCTTAAAAGCTGAATTACCAAAAATAATAGAAGAAATTGAGGTTCAACCGGTTCAAGGGGTATCTATTGGAAATAATTGCTATAAAATTAGATTTTCTATTGCATCAAAAAATAAAGGTAAATCGGGTAGTGGTCGTATTATTTTAATGTGAAAATTGCAGCGCAGAAAGTTTATTTATTTGCTATTTATGATAAATCAGAACAAGAAAATGTTACAATAAAAGAAATAAATAATTTGCTGAAACAAATAAAGCAAGTTGATAGTATATTTAATATTCTACAATTATATGTAGATGCTTATAAAATTATTAATTTTTTATAACTTTTTTATAAATAATAGTACCATCAATTTCTATTTTAAGAATATACATTCCTGTCCTAAGATTATTTATATCAAAACTTACTTTATCACTGTTTATATTTTGTTGTTCTATTATTTGTCCTATTTCATTTAATAACTGAATGGTACCTACGCCATTTGTTATTGGCAAGCGTATTGTAAATGTATTTGTTGTTGGATTAGGATAGACATATACGCCATCAGCAAGCTGTACATTATTTAATCCGGTTGTTGCTGTTAATATAGCAGTTGTAGTAGTATCGCTACATACCCAAGTATTAGAAACAAGACACCTGAAATTAGTACTGTTCATTGCAGAAGTAATACCTGTAATGTGTAGTGTATCGGTATTAACACCGGAGAATGGGCCTGCATTACTTAAATAGATAAAACCGGTACCTGTATTTTCTTGCCATTGGTAATTTGCAGCTACTACAGTTGTATTTACAGCAAAATAGGTATTAGCACCTACATGTGCAGTATGTGAAACCGGTTGTGAAGTAATGCTCCCGCACGTATCGCCAAAATGTACTATTTCAGAGTCTGTAAGCACTCTGTTATATAGACATATATCATCAATATCACCATGAAAAAAATATGGAAACCCTAATGCAGAATCTATTTTACACATACCAATAGAAGCACCTTGTGTGCTTGTACCCATAGGTGTACCCGGCGTTGTAATGGTTACCGTATGTATCAAACTGCCATTTACGTATATTTTAAATACAGTATCGTTAAAGGTCGTTATTATTTTATACCATACATTTTTTGCTACATAAGGTGTGTAGGCATAGCCGGCAGTAGTTGCCGGTCCTAATGCTGCACCTGTTGCACCTGCTCCGGGAACAAATACTTCTGCATTTGTATCTGCAATGGTTGATGAACAGCTTGTGCCTAATTCTATATCAGAAAAAAACAAACTATACGTTCCTGTTCCCGATGGGCTGCTAGTACCTCTAATAAATACCATACTGTTATGGCATGTACCTGCATAAAAACCTGCTACTTTTATGTTTGCTGTTATTGAATAATTATGCAAATTCATATCAGGCATATAAGGTATATTAATGTAACTATTGACTCCATTAAAATAAAGTGCATGTCCTGCAATTCCGTCGGAACCGGTAACAGAACTTATGTTATAGCCAATACCATTATGTCCGCCACCGCTCACATCGTTAGTTGTTCCGTTCATATCCCAGTGTGCAATTAAGCCGGCACTACTTTGTGCATTTACATTAATTGTAATTAATAGAATTAGAATACTGAGAAGCGATATTTTCATGTGCATTTATTTTTTAATTATTTGAACTATATTATTTCAGATAATTTATTTACTATGTCAATAATTTTTGGAAAGATAATAAGTTAAAATTACTCTACAAAATTTATTTGTTATCTTTTAAAGATTAATTTTCACCTCATTAAAACAATTAACAATGTACCTAATTCTATTGTGTATGGAATTAGGCATATTCTTAATAGTACTAAACTGTAATTTTTCTCTGTTAATTGCAAAAAAACTTTACGTTCTTTGCAGTAGAAATCATAGTAAAATAGAAATAAAAACAATATTAATGTTATTAAAAATAAAAAGGATTTTCAGAAAACTGCATTCATTTATGCCTGTAATGGAAGGACTTGCCGGTGTAAGTTTTTCACAGTTTGGCGAAGATATTATTATGCTGAAAATGCTGGAAAGATATAAAGTGAAAAATATTACTTATCTTGATATTGGTGCTAATTACCCAATTTTAGGCAGTAACACGTATAATTTTTATTTAAGAGGCTATACAGGCGTTTTAATAGAACCGAATGAGGTGCTATATAATAAAATTAAAAAAGTAAGACCTAAAGATAAATGTTTCAATTTTGGTGTAGGTATTGATAACCAAAAGGAGGCAGATTATTATATGTTTGCTCCCGAAAATTGCGGTATGAATACTTTTTCGGCACTGGAGGCTCAGAACTATGAAAAAGAAGGTGTAAAAATACAAAAAGTAGTTAAACTGCCTCTAAAAGATATAAATGAAGTAATCGCCGATAACTTTACCGATGCACCTACGGTAGTTTCCATTGATGTGGAAGGTTTAGATGAATTGATATTGAATAAGTTTGATTTTAATAAGTATCAGCCTTTACTTATCTGTGTGGAAACGGTGAATTATAATTTAGATGGTGAATTGACTAAAAGACAAAGTATTCTTGATTTATTAATTTCAAAAGGATACTTTATTTATGCTGATACACATGTAAATACTATTTTCTGTTCCAGAAAAAGATTTAATGAATTAATTTCTAAAAATTAGTTCGTTAATATAGATCCAAAAGGCTGTCAATACAGTATAGGATGGCTTTAAAATAGAGTAATAAAGGTAACTTTTACGCTTGCTAAATAAAAAGCAAATTTTCAACTTTCAAAATCCTGAAAGGGTGATATTATTTTACAATGCATGGGCAAATAATATCACCCTTTCAGGGTTTGTAGCATTTTAAATTGTATTATTATAATAATATCATCCCGTCGGGATTCATTTTATGAAGCCTTAAAAGTTGCTTAAATGAATTTAGATAAAAACCTTGAAAGGGTGATATATTTCCGGTAAAGAAAATTATTTCACCCTTTCAAGGTTTTTTAATAGGCAAAAATCGTTAAAGTTAATTTACTTGCCCATTAATTTAGCACTTTCTAAAAGCACACTTGTTTTATTATTTAATACTTCAACAAAGCCGGAAGTAATTTCATAAGATTGAGTAGTGCTTTTATCTATTAATATTTTCAATTTTCCTTTGCCTAAAGAGGCTATTAAAGAAGCATGTTTATCAAATACCTCAAAAGAACCATCTGTACCCGGCATTTGTATGCCTAATACGTTACCACTATAAATTTTACTTTCAGGCGTTAATATATCTAATTGCATTTTTATTTTATTTAGTCTTAATAAGACTTATTTATTTTTTAGATTCTTCAATCAATCTTTTTCCTTTTGCTATTGCATCGTCAATATTACCCACTAAGTTAAAAGAGGCTTCCGGATAATTATCAACTTCGCCATCCATAATCATATTAAAGCCACGAATTGTTTCTTCAATAGGCACAAGCACACCTTTTAAACCTGTAAATGCTTCTGCAACATGGAAAGGTTGCGATAAGAAACGTTGAACTTTACGAGCACGTTGAACTGTCATTTTATCGTCTTCACTCAACTCATCCATACCCAAAATTGCAATAATATCTTGTAATTCCTTATAGCGTTGTAAAATTAATTTTACTCTATTGGCACAATTATAATGAGCATCACCAACAATAGCAGGTGTTAATATTCTTGATGTAGATTCTAATGGATTTACAGCCGGGTAGATACCTAAGTCTGCAATTTTACGGTCTAATACCGTTGTGGCATCTAAGTGAGCGAAAGTAGTAGCAGGTGCCGGGTCGGTAAGGTCATCAGCAGGTACATAAACTGCCTGTACAGATGTAATAGAACCATTTTTTGTACTTGTAATACGTTCTTGCATTAAACCCATTTCGGTAGCCAATGTTGGTTGGTAACCCACAGCCGATGGCATACGACCTAATAATGCCGATAACTCAGAACCTGCTTGTGTAAAACGGAAGATATTATCAACAAAGAAAAGAATATCTTTTCCTTTTCCGGTACCATCACCATCTCTAAAATATTCTGCAACTGTAAGCCCCGATAAAGCAACACGAGCACGCGCTCCGGGTGGCTCATTCATTTGTCCGAACACAAAGGTTGCTTGACTTTGCTCTAATTCTTTTAAATCAACAGCACTCAAATCCCAACCGCCTTCTTCCATGCTATGTTTAAATTTGTCGCCATATTTTACAATACCGGCTTCAATCATTTCACGCATAAGGTCGTTACCCTCACGAGTACGTTCGCCTACACCTGCAAATACAGACTGACCTGAATAAGCCTTAGCAATGTTATTAATCAATTCTTGAATTAATACTGTTTTACCCACACCGGCACCACCGAATAACCCAATTTTACCACCTTTAGCATAAGGTTCAATCAAATCGATTACCTTGATACCTGTAAATAAAATTTCGGAAGTAGTACTCAGGTTTTCAAATTTAGGTGGTTTACCGTGTATAGAACGACCATTTGATTTATCAATATTTGGTAAACCATCTATTGCATCACCGGTAACATTAAAGAGTCTCCCGTTAATCTGATTACCAACCGGCATTGTTATTGTTTTACCTGTATCGGTAACAATAGCACCGCGAACCAAGCCTTCAGTTCCGTCCATAGCTACTGCTCTAACACTATCTTCACCTAAATGCTGTTGAACTTCAAGCACTAATTTATCTCCGTTATCACGAATAATTTCCAATGCATTAAAAAGTTCGGGCAATTTATTATCACCACCGAAATAAACATCCACTACCGGACCAATTATTTGTTTTATTTTACCAACGTTTGGCATAATTATCAATTAAAAAAGTATGTTTCTATGAAATTTTTTGCAAAGGTAATAAAAACACAAAAGTAATTACTAATTATTGCCTAAATAATAGACCACTTTTTAAAAGAAATTTTGAAAAAGAGAAAAATGCTGATTGAAAATTAGCTTTTTTATACAAATTTCCATTTGAAATTTATATTTAATTGTATTTGTTCAACGAAAAAGTATTTTATGGAATAGAAATTAATTCTCTTTACTATCCTTAATAGGAACTATAGTATATTTTGATACGCTATCTGTGAAATTAAAATATTTATTGCCGCTAAAATTTTTGTAAGGGAAACAATCCCAAAGTACAATAACGCTATTGGTTGAATAACGACACCAATCTAATCTTGCCGGCGAATCTAAAATAACAATAGAAGCGGTATTTAGCTTCTCGGAAGCAGACAAAAGCCAAAATTCATACGGAGTACCCCAAGTATCCATTAAGGTATCAAGAGGTACATTTTTTGTATTTACAATCAACTTTTTGCCTAAATTTTTATACATAAAATCTTTTTCCCAATTGAGTCTTGCAGTATATGTATTATGTGCAGAATAAACCCTTACACAGAAAGAAAACATTATTAACAGCAATAATGCATTAGCTATTTTAGTATTATTAATTGAAGGTAAGACATCAAATATGAAAGGCATAGCAATAATTAAACCTATTGGTAGGTATAAGTTTTCAATATAATACTTTGGTGTAACATTAGAAGGATAAGATATATTAATTAGCAACAAATAACCGAATAAAAAAGCAATAAAGAAAATAAGTTTTTTTGTTTGTTTTAGTTTAATGTATGTAATTATAATCAGAATTGTAACAATAGGAATCCAATAATATTTTGTAATACAATTTTCAATAAAAAATCGATTGCTGTAAATTGTAAAATAATCAGGGAATAGTTTTATGAAATTTTTTAATCCGGATAAAGAATGTGTTTCATATACAGACCTAAGCACTGTACTTTTAAATATTATTATAATAAAATAGGCAATAAGAATAAAGAATATGTGTTTTTTGTATGTAATTTCTTCTTTTTTTAGATTAGGTAAAAGGAAAAATACTGAAATATAAATGAGTGCAAAAAGCACCAAAGGGTGATAAAAAACAAACAATATGGTTGCAATAAAAAGTAATAACCAATTTATTGGTTTGTTTATATTGCTATTATGTTTATTTAAAGCGGCAAATACAACTATTAATAAACAAATACCTTGTGGCAATTGCGATGGGGTATAATAAAATGTTTCAGTAATAAATAGTATATTTACCAATAATATAACGAGTGCATAATCATGCTTTTTAAGAAATAGACCCGTATATAAGTAGCAGCAACTAAAAAACACTATAAAACCTACAGAATAGCTTTTAATTACTGTATTGATATCTAAACCCAGTTTGTAAGCAAAAAGTGGAAATGATTGGGCAAATACATCTGTGAAACGGAATAATTCTATTGAGTATCCTCCTTTTTTCAATACATAAAAAAGACAAAAAGCACTGTCTGCTAAAATAGTTCGTTCTCTATAAAAAAGTAAAGAAAGAACAATCATAAAAAAATAACAAGCAAAACCTATGTAGAACAGCCTTTTATACATTAATTATAATGATTATTTTTGCAAATACAAAATATTTATTTGTTTAAATACCACAAAAAACGACCTTTTTTTTATTTCTTTGCATTTTAAATTAATAATAACGAATAACATGCTTCCAAAGTATAGTCGTATACTCTTAAAACTTTCCGGTGAGTCGCTAATGGGTACTCGCAATTATGGCATTGACCCAAAAATGCTTGAACAATATGCTAAAGAAATAAAAACGATTACTGATATTGGTGTGCAAGTAGCAATAGTTATTGGTGGTGGTAATATTTATAGAGGCATGAATGAGGCTGAAACCGGTATAGAACGTGCGCAAGGCGACTATATGGGCATGCTTGCCACTGTAATTAATGGTATGGCACTGCAAGCAGCTCTTGAAAAAGAAGGTGTAAATACACGTTTACAGAGTGCAATAAAAATGGAACAAGTAGCCGAACCATACATAAGGCGTAGAGCAATGCGCCATTTAGAAAAAGGCAGAGTCGTTATTTTCGGTGCAGGTACAGGCAATCCTTATTTTACTACAGACACAGCAGGGTCGCTTAGGGCAATAGAAATAAAATCGGACGTTATTTTAAAAGGTACCAGAGTTGACGGAATTTATTCTGCCGACCCGGAAAAGGACCCTAATGCAATTAGATACGAATCTTTAACTTTTGATGAAGTGATACGTGGTAATCTTAGAGTTATGGATATGACTGCATTTACCCTGTGTCAAGAAAATAATTTGCCTATTATTGTTTTTAATATGAATGAGGCAGGAAATTTACTTAGTGTTGTTTCGGGTAAAGCAATAGGTACTCTTGTAAGCTAAAGAATCTTTTAATAAATAATAAAAAACCAATAATTACAATTATTGGTTTTTTTGTTTTTATGTACGGAATTAAAATTCCAATTACTTAGCTTTGCTTTTATGAATTATTTAGGTCATGCATATCTTTCTTTTGGCGATTCTGAAATTATTACCGGTAATCTTATTGGCGACCATGTGAAAGGCAAATTAGCATTGAATAATTTCCCCGAAAATATTAGTAAGGGCATAATACTACATCGAAAAATTGATTCATTTACAGATGTTCATACAGCAACTAAAGAGGCGGCTCAATACTTTAAAAAAGAATATGGTTTATATGCAGGCTCAATAATGGACGTGCTTTTCGACCATTTTCTTGCAAACGATAAACGTTTTTTTGCTTCTGAATTGGTATTGCTTGAGTTCAGTCTTCAAATTTTTTCAAAAATAGATTTACATGCTGCACATTTACCCGAAACATTTGCTCGCTATTTTCCATATATGAAATCACAAAATTGGCTTTATAATTACCGAACAAACGATGGTATTTTACAGTCGTTAAACGGATTATCTAAAAGAGCCAAATATATTGCACCTATTGGAAAAGCACATCAAATTTTTATGGAAAACTATGATGTTTTAAATAAATATTATTTCTATTTGATTGATGACTTGATAAAGTTTACAAAAAATGAATTAATAGTTTGAATTACAGTTTTAAGGTTAAAAACTTTGATATAATATTGCACGAAGAAATAAATTATTAAAAATATTGCATAAAAAAATATTTTTACTTATTTCATCAATAGACATTTTTTTAAAAATTATTTTACAGTATGATTCGTTTAGGGTCTTCAAATATATTTATATTTATTTTATTTTTGTTTTTAATTGCTTGCCATACCGATGTACAAAAAGCGAATGCACGCACTTCTAATTCTCATTTTAGGGAAGCACCCATAAAATCGGAACCGATGGTACTGTTATATGACACATCAACTAACGACAAGCAAGATATTATTAATCAATTAGACAAATTTTATCATACACAGGTTGTTGCAGGTTTTAATGGCAGCGTACTAATTGGTTATAAAGGCAGAATAATCTACGAAAGATATTTTGGTGTTTGTAATAGAGAAACCCGTACACCTTTAAATAAAAACAGTTCAAGTCAATTAGCATCAGTAAGCAAAACATTTACAGGTGCAGCAATTTTGTATTTACACGAGCATAAATATATCGATATTGACCAACCTGTACAAACTTATATAAAAAATTTCCCCTACCAACATATTACAGTAAGAACCTTACTTAATCATCGTTCGGGTTTACCGGATTATACTAAATGGATACCCTTACATGACAATGATTTTGATACACCGATAAATAATGATACCATGTTAGCAATGATGGCAAAATATAAGCCGGCATTGGAATTTACACCAAATAAAAAATTTAGATATAGTAATACCAATTTTGCTGTTTTAGCATCTATTATAGAAAAAGTAACAGAAATGCATTACAGCGATTTTATGTTTACATATATTTTTCAGCCTTTAGGTATGAATCATACTTTTATATATAATCCGAGCACAGGGCTGCCAATAGAAGCTACACAAAATTATGACCGGAGGTGGAAAAGAGTTCCGGATATGTTTGCAGATGGTGTTTATGGAGATAAAGGCATTTTTAGTACTCCTGAGGATATGTTTAGATGGGACCAATCTTTTTATCAGAAAAAAATATTGAGCAACGAAACAATAGAAATGGCTTATGGACCTTGCTCATTTGAAAAACCCGGAATTAAAAATTATGGTTTAGGTTGGCGTATGCTCTGTTATGCAAATGGAAATAAAGTAATTTATCATAATGGTTGGTGGCATGGTAATAATACTTCTTTTTACCGTTTCATAAAAGATAACATGACAATTATTGTATTAGGAAATAAATTCTCAACAAATATTTACAGACAACCACCTGTAATATATAGTATAGTAAAAGGAGTACCTGTACAAAAAGGTTTTGATACAGAAGATTAGATAGGTTATTAAAACCCTGCACCTATACCAAATTCTGCAAATTCTGCAATAATGGCATGTGTTTTTAAATAGCCCGAAATAAAAAGGTTTTTTAGTACTCCTTTTTCATTTTTTATGATATAATAATTCCATCCAATTTTTTCATAATAAGGGTCTAATTTTAAATATATTTGGTGATAATAAACCCCCACTTGAAAAACAATGCCCAATCTACCAATTAAATATTCGTTACCTGCAAAAAAAGCACCATACCAAGCATAATCTGCTTCGTGTCCTTTAAACTTGCTCCAATATACAAGGTCATCATAGTTATTGGTATGATAAGAATAGTCGCTACCGAAGAAATATTTATTCTTGCCACGCCACCTGCGGCTTGCATATACACTGGCAATGTAGGTAGGTTCTTCTGGATTACTTGGCGTTCTTGCCTCATTATATGCCAACCCCAATCTCATTTCCACTAACCAACGTTTTGGCAACGGCTTTAAACTACTATCAAAAACAGGAATAGGCTTTGACGTAGAAGGGAAATACCTCACACCTACATGTCCACCGGCAAAATTAACACCTAAATTAGGTTGTCTATAATCACCGTTAGAAATGTGAGTAAAATTACCACCAATCTGTACGTCCCAATGTTTATTTACATGCCATCTTAAATCTGTCATAATCATTGCAAAATCGTTAATGTGCGAACCGATAGCTGTATTTAAAGTATCAATTGGATTCGTTTTTTGATTTTTCTTTGTTACATATCCAATTCCATCACCAACTCTTAATGTCCATTCTATTTTTTTTCCTTTAATAATTGGCACTTGTAAGTTAGGGTAAACACCTATGCATTTTCCGAACACATTAGGAGAACCATAATCGGTATAAGTAACTCCTAAACCTATAATTGGGAAATGCCTTGACTGATGCCATTTCTTTTTTCCGGTAGTTTGCCAAACAAAATTTAAATCTATAGCAGAAGATAGGGTAGGGATTGGTGCTGTAAATTTTTTTGAATGTTTAATAATTTTTCCGGCAAGAATATTTGTTTCCACACCAAAACCATCTAAATTAGTTTTTTCTTGAGCATTCATTTTTGGGATGAAACAAAGAATAAATAATATAGTTAAGAATAATAAATGTTTATACATAATCGACAATACTAAAATCACAAATATAATTGCAGTTTTAGCATTCAGAAATTTATTGCATGTTTATATTTTCACAATAAATAGTTTATTCCTATAAACTTTCTTTTTTATGCATTTCATTTATAAATTGAGTGCCAAAACTAAGTTTTTTATAACAAGGGGAATTGCGGTCTATCATTCGCCAAAAGGGAGTAATTTCATTGATTGTTTTGCCATTCAAATATTGCTCATAGGCAGCTTCTGCAACTATTCTAAGAAATATACCAGATGTTATTGGGCAACAAAAATGTGCATTATAAGTTGCAGCAAGGTCTTTACGCATTTGTTGTAATGAAGTATGTTTTCCCGGCTCTATATTATTAATGTATTCATCTACAACAATAGGCGTAACTATTACCATAGTTTCGTTTTCCGGTACATCTGCCAATTTCTTATTAGTAATAACAACCTTGGGCTGTTTACCATTGTACATTTTTTCTTGCCAAGATTTAGGTTTATAGGCCATTCAAATCAAGCTATTTCAGGTAAAATCCATTTATTTAAATCTGCAATACCTACTATATTTTCGCATATAAAAGATTCTCCATATTTTACACCTATTTGTTTACCCATTAAAGCATCTCTATTAACTATAGAATCCAAAAATCCGGCACTTGCTATATAAGTAATAGGTTCTGATGAGTGTAAATTATGAAATTGGCTTCTATAACATTTTATTGCTTCCATTTTCTTTTTATGTGTTGTAGAAATATCAATAATAAAAGAAGGCGTAAGTGTTCGGTCTTGCATCATGTGGAAAACTCTTTTTGGTCGCCAAGGCTCTTGAAAAACGCCATCCCAATAAGTTTCAATTTTCCTTAAACCGGCATAAAAACAGGCATCAGCAATTAACCTTCCTCCTCTACCATGGTCGGGATGGCGGTCTTCCAATGCATTTGCAATAACAATTTCAGGACGAAAATATCGTATATATTCAATTAACTTTAGTTGATTTTCTTTATTGTTTTTAAAGAAACCATCTTCCATTTTTGCATTCAATCGTACTTTTACACCCATTAATTCAGCAGCTTTTTTTGCTTCTTCATATCTCAGTTCTACACTTCCTCGCGTGCCGAGTTCTCCTTCCGTAAGGTCAATAATTCCTACACTATCGCCTGCTTCTATGTGTTTTATAATTGTTCCTGCACAGCCAAGTTCAATGTCATCAGGATGTGCAGCAATTGCTAATATATGTAATTTATTCATATTGTATGTACGCAAACTCAATGTTTTATTTTATTCAACATGGCTTGTTGTTGGTAAAGTTCGTAATTATATAGACTTGAAGTTTCAATTTCTCTAACAATTTTTTCAATTTCCTTATCATCACCGGTAGGGTCATATCTTTTAGACAGATTATTACTAAACATAAGTCCTGCCGATTGCCACATTACAGCAGCAATACCACTTTTAAATTCCCTTATTAAGCTATAACAATTTTGACCGGTTTGTCTATCAATTAATTTCACTAATACCTGTCCTTGTTCTACAGACAATTCTTTAAGAGGGTTCTTAAATGCTTTGTCTAATGTTTTATCAATAGATTTTATATATTCTTTCCTTTCACGCCTTCCTGATAGTTTTTCCAAATCTGTTTTTACATTTTTTAATAAGGAAGCAGCTGTAAGAGCATAAGGATAAACCGTAAATATATTATTTTTAAGTCTATTTAATCTAATTCTTTCTTCGGCATCTAAAATAGTAGTTTCTATAGAATGTTCTGGAAGCAAAATTATGGGATAGCATTTGCCATGTTCTATAGTTGCACTCAATCTTATTGTATCATATATAGAATTTTGCCCGTTTGCGGTACAAGCAGCAAACAATAAACAACTTATAAAAGAAATTATAAATGATGTTTTTTGCATAAATTTATATATAATGTAAAATTCAGTAATTAATTTGTATAATACAAAAAACATACCAAAATTTTCAAAGAATATAATTAATTTAGAATTTGTATTCTAATCCAATAGTAAAAGTTTGTTTTATCTGTAGCCAGCCAATATCTTTTCCCGGGTCATCTTTTGTTGTTGTGCTTGTAGTACTTGTATATTTTGTATATGGTATATTGTTGTCATAAATAAATACAGCACCCAAAGTTAAACTGAAATATTTAGAAATTTTATAGGAAAACAAATTATCGAACATAACCGAAATATTTGCAGGATTATCTCTTTT
>CAIYTT010000210.1 GCA_903929195.1 uncultured Bacteroidota bacterium | reverse complement strand
CTCCTATCTTCCCCTCTTTAGCAAAAAAATGACCTTTTTTAATCGTTTTTAATTCTAAATAAGGTACTAATAATTGCCATTCTGCTTCAGGTAATTTTACTAGTTGGTCTATTTTGTTTCTAAGTATATCAGTTGGGTTGTTAGTCATAAAATTGATACAGAAGTGTTTTTAGAATTCTAAAGATATATAACAACAATTATAATTTATATATAACAATAGGGATAATACAATAATATTCTACACCATTTTTTTTAATACAAAAAAGCGAGGCAAAACACCTCGCTTTTTTGTATTAAAAATTTATATAAATAACTATTTTGTAAGAACAATTTTAGTTTCATATTTTCCTGTTGCTGTACTTGCAGTCAAGAAATAAATGCCATCAGGTTGGTTTAATGTAAAATCGTTAGAAATATTAGTGTTTGTATTAAATTCTTTTACTTTTTCGCCTACCATATTGCTAATTGTTATTGTAACCGGCTCAGTAATATCAGAAATTAAATTAACCGAAATTGTACCTTGGCTCGGATTAGGATATACATTTAAGGCAGATACATTTGTATTTACATTCTTGATACCTGCTGCATGTAATGGATATACTACACTATAAGTTAAAGAACCACATGCATTGCTTACTGTGTGCGATATTGTAACTGAATCATGGGTTGAAGGTTTAATAACAACCATAAAATTACCAACAATAGAAATACTTGAAGGGTCGCTTGAAGTCCAAACACCCGGATTGCCTGTTGACCAATGACCACCTACAATAGAATCTTTTAATGGATATGAACCGCCTAAAGAGATAATTTGATAATAATAAATTGAATCATAAGGTAGGGAATCTATATAAATCACTTTCGATAAAGTAACTGCTCCAAAACCGGTATTATAAGTATAATAAAGCGTGTCAAAAGTATAAGGTACAAGCCCCATCACTACTCCTTCCGAAGAATCATCTGTACGTACTGTTGCATTAGTATTGCTTAAAGACCACATACCACCTAAAATAGTATCGGAATAAACGGTATTCACACCAAAACAAACGCTATCGGGACCTGTAATATAACCCGGTATAACCAAAGTACCCACTTGCATAACTTTAGTTGCCATAGATGTACCGCAAATATTTGTAACGGTATAAGTAATCGTATCAAAACCAACGCTAACACCTGTTACATTACCCATGCTGTCAACTGTTGCAATAGCATGGTTACTACTTGTCCATACACCACCAACAGTACTATCAGATAATACACGTACAAAACCTACACCTACGCTGTCGTTGCCGGAAATCATTGCGGCATCACGATATACATGTACATTATAAGTATCTACACTTGCACCACAAGAGTTCCATAATAAATACGAAATAGCAACAGTACCTTGTCCTCTTCCGGTTACTAAGCCCGGTCCATCTATTGTAGCAATAGAAGAATTACCACTAATCCAATATCCGCCTGTCGTTGCATCTGTAAGTGTAATATCAGACCCTGTACATACTCTTCTTGTACCTGTAATAACACCAACAGTAAGGGGGGCTTGTACTGTAATATCAATTGAAGTTGGCACGGTACCACACGCATTTGTAAATGTATATGTAATAGTATCAATGCCAGCCATAACACCTATTATATGCCCATTTGGTAATGCTGTTGCATTTGCATTACTTGTACTCCATATATGAGTACCTTCAGTATTCATGTTTTCAAGTGTAATTGAACCACCAATACATACGCTTGTAGGTCCGGTTATTGCATAAGCTGTAGGTGCAGAATCTACTCTAAAAACCATAGACACACTGTCAACACCACAAGAATTTGTTGCTTTATACCAAATAGTATCTATACCCGGCATAATACCATATACCACACCGGCAGCACTAATTGTATCAATTGTTCTATTGTTATTTCTCCATATTCCGCCGCTAACAGTACTTGTTAAGGAAATAGACGCTCCATGACAAACACTATCTCCACCCATAATCATACCGGCAGTAGGAGCCGGGTTTACTGTAAATATTTGCTCTGCTTTTCCTATACACCTGCCATCAGAATAGCTGTAATAAATAGTATCAATACCACCACTTATTCCATAAACAACACCTGAGTGGCTTATACTGTCTATCATTAAATTACTGCTGCTCCAAGTACCGCCTAATCTCATAGTGTCATGTAATGTATCTGTATTATGTGGGCAAATAGACATTGCACCATATATAACACCTGCATATGGCAATGAATCTATTCTAATGTTTGTATTTGCAGAAACTGTACCACATGTATTTGTCGCTGTTACCCAAATTGAATCTGTACCGGCAGCAATACCATATAATACACCCATATTATTTATGGTATCCATACTATGTGTGCGGCTTCCCCAAGTGCCACCCATTAAAGAACCATCTGATAATGTTATTGTAGAACCAACACAAACATGTGTAGCACCGGTAATAACACCACTTACTAAGTTGGTATCAACTGTAAAAACCGAATGTGCGGAAGGTAAAGACGTATCAACACCATTAATAGCATAACATCTGAACCAATAATTTGTAAAAGCAATAGAAGCTGTAATATGTAAAGAGTCGGTTGAAACACCTGAAAAAGCACCGCCTGTCCATACTGTATGCCATGTTGTTCCTGAATCTACCGATGACTGCCAGTAATAGCTTGTAGGCGTGTTGGTTGCAACTACAGTAAGAACTGCTGTAGAACCACTACATATTGTGGTATTAGCCGGGTTTGTTGTTATCACAGGTACTTGTGCTTTTACACTAATTGAAAATAAAACAAAGCAAAGAACCATTAAATTTGATACGTAAATCAATCTTTTCATATTATCTATTTTTTTACTAAACGTTTTTTTACACTAAAAATTTCACCTAAAAATAATAAGCGGGTAAAATTAATCATT
>CAIYTT010000209.1 GCA_903929195.1 uncultured Bacteroidota bacterium | reverse complement strand
TATGATTAAAAAGTAGTGAATTTAATAGATAGTAATTTTGTTTAACTACGCTTCAATTATTTATTTTGGGCTAAAATATTTTCCATACTTTTGTAGCGTAAAAAATACATATAAGTATGTTTAAAAAATTATTCGGATTCTTTATTTTATTTATCGCAATTAATTTAAGTATCAAAGCACAAACAATCATCACATTTGCAGGTAATGGTGGCTATGGTAATACCGGAGACGGTGGCCCTGCAACAGCAGCAACTCTTAAAAGTGTGAATTGTGTGATTGCAGACGATACAGGTGCTATTTTTATAATAAGCGACAATGTAATACGCAAAGTAGATACAGCAGGCATTATTACTACATTTGCCGGTACAGGCACAGCCGGTTTTTCGGGCGATGGAGGTGCTGCAACAGCAGCAAAGTTTAATTATCCTACAGGGCTGGCTACAGACCATTTAGGTAATATTTATGTTGCCGATAACGGAAATCAACGTATTCGTAAAATTACGGCAAGCGGTATAGTTACTACAGTAGCAGGTACGGGTGCAAATGGGTACACAGGCGATGGTGGTGCAGCAACCGCAGCAACATTTTCATACCCTTATGGTGTTATTTTTGACTTAACAGGGAATATGTACATTTCAGACATGAATAACCATGTTATCAGAATGGTCAATACATCGGGCATAATAAATACAATAATAGGCTCCGGTGTTATGGGTTCAAGTGGTGATGGCGGTACTCCGCTCGCAGCACAATTAGATAGCCCTGCGGGCATGCACATCGACCGGTCGGGTCAACTTTTATTTGCAGACCACGGAAATGCGAAAATACGCATGTGTGGTGCAGATGGTAGAATCCATTTATTAGCCGGTTGGTACACATCCGGATATTCCGGTGAATATGTTGCTGCAACATCTGGACTTATAAGTAATTTATGGGATGTAACAATGGATATTACCAATGATAATATTTATTTCCCCGATGCCGGTAACAACAGGGTAAGAAGAGTATATACCTATGCTTCCTGGCTTATTACCGTAGCCGGCGATGGTATTGCAGGTAATACGGGTGATGGTGGTGCTGCTGCGTCTGCGAGAGTAAGTTATACAACATCTGCCGCAGTAGATGCACACAATAATTTATTTATTGCAGATAGAGATAATTTTAAAATAAGAGAAATACCTTGCCCGGGCGGTGCACCGGTTATGGCACCTATTACAGGCGATTCGGTTGTGTGCCAAGGTGCAACTATGAGCCTTCATAACTCAACTTATACAAGTTTTACTTATTCTAGCTATGCGTATTCTAGTAGCAATCCGGGTGTTGCGTCTGTAAGTTCAAGTACTGGTGGTATCGGCATAGTAAGTGGTATCAGTGGGGGTACAGCTACCATTACTTATACACAATCTAGTCCATGCGGGTCTAATTACATTACAAAAAATATAACAGTCAATCCTTTACCAATTATACCGCCAATTATAGGCAGCACAATGGCTTGTGCTTCTACAACATTCACATTTTCCGATTCGCTAACAGGTGGTGTTTGGACAAGTGCTACCGGCTTGGCAACCGTTGGTAGTAGTACCGGTATTGTTAATGCAGTAGCACCGGGTACAGCAACAATCAGTTATACGGTTACAAATGGTTGCGGGTCAACATTTGTAACCCAAACTATAATTATTTCAGCTGTAGCACCTACCGTAACATCCATTTCAGGTGTGGGTTCCGTATGTGTGGGTACCGGTACTACCTTTACAGATGGAAGCAGCGGCGGTGTTTGGTTAAGCAGCAATAACAGCGTTGCTTTTGCAGGTTCTACAGGTTTAATTACCGGTGTTTCTCCGGGTAGTACTGTAATTGAATATCTTAAAGTAAATGGTTGCGGAAGAGATTCTGCAATCCAAACTGTTACTGTACCCTACCAATACACAACCGATGATATAATAACAACCGTTGCCGGCACAGGTATTGCCGGCTATTCAGGAGACGGGGGTATGGGCTATGATGCTACCTTGCAAGTTGCACAAGGTATTGCAAGAGATAGGTGGGGCAATATCTATTTTTCAGATGTAAACAATCGGTATATTAGAAAATTAAATCAGGCCGGTATTATTTCAACATTAACAGGTATAGATTTTTATCCGGCAGGTGTTGCAGTAGATACATTCGGTAATATTTATGTTGCTGACATAAGTACCGTACCGTTAATAAACGAAATATTAAAAATTACACCCGATGGTTCTTGGAGTGTTTTTGTACCTAATACAAGCTCCTTATCTAATATTAATGGTTTAGGTATGGATAGGAGTAATAATTTATATATTGCGAATGGCGGTCTCAATGAGATAATGAAAGTTACACCTGCCGGTATTATGACCGTTTTTGCAGGTAATACTACCGGTGCTTACACAGGTGATGGCGGTGCTGCTACGGCAGCTACTCTAAATAATCCGCAGGGTGTAAAAGTAGATGCTGCCGGTAATGTTTATATTGCAGATTATGGTAACTATGTTGTTCGGAAAGTAAATACTTCGGGTATCATTTCTACTGTGGCAGGGTCTATTCCTTATGTTGGTTGGGGTGGCGATGGTGGTCCGGCTACATCGGCTACACTTGGTAATGTTTATGATGTTGCACTGGATACTGTTGGGAATTTATATATAAGCGACAATTCGCATGCTATAAGAATGGTTAATTTAGCAACGGGTATTATTTCTACCAGAGCAGGTATAGGTAGCTCCTCCGCCGATGGTGTTCCCGCTACTACAGCTTCAATGCAAAATACATTTCTTACTACCGACGGCAGTGGAAATATATACTTTTCTGATGCTTATAATAACAAAGTACGTAAAGTATCAATTGGTAATATGGGTACTATTACCGGTAACGACAGTGTGTGCGTAGCCCATACTATTGTTATTGGCGATACACTTGGCGGTGGCACCGGTACTTGGACAAGCAGTGATGCTACCATTGCCACTATTGGCAGCACCGGTATCGTTACCGGTGTAGCTACCGGTACAGTAACGGTTTCTTACGGTTTAAGTAATGCCTGTAGTAGCGGCTACGCAACAAAAACAATTACAGTTAATGGCTTACCTGCGGTGTCCGCTATCTTAGGTGCTACATCGGTAAATGTTGGCTCTACCATTACACTTAGCGACACACTTGCCGGTGGTACATGGTCGAGCAGCAGCACTGCTACTGCTACTATTGGCAGCACAGGTGTGGTTACAGGTATTGCATCGGGTACAGATACTATATCTTACACAGTAAGCAATAGTTGTGGTAATACAATTGTTACCTATCCTATAACCGTTATACCTGCCTTAAACATAAATGGTATTGCAACTAAAAATGAAGACATAAAGTTGTATCCGAATCCGGCAACAAGCAAATTTGTTGTTGAAGCAACAACAGCCGGTACACTTACTATCTTTACTTATGACGGTAAAATAATAGAACAATATCCTATATCTAAAAACTATAATCACTTGATATTACCTAAAAACTGTGCTGCCGGCATCTATTTAGTTAGGTTCAAAAGTGAAAACGGTTTTAGTAAACTGCTTAATCTAGTTGTAGGTAATTAATTTTTACAATATGATAGCATATTAAGCCCTTCAGGACTATCAAATATATAAAATAGAAAAACCACCAATTGCTCGGTGGTTTTTCTATTTTATATATTTAGATACTAAATTAAGCTATCGTTACTGTTGGGTCTAAATACACGTCTTGAATTTGATTCAATAATTCAACACCTTGATTCATTGGTTTTTGGAACGCTTTTCTACCTGAAATTAAGCCCATACCGCCTGCACGTTTGTTTACAACTGCAGTCATAACTGCTTCAGCCATATCAGTAGCACCTTTAGACTCACCACCCGAATTTATTAAACCTACCCTACCCATATAGCAATTTGCTACTTGGTATCTGCAAAGGTCAATAGGATGGTCGGTAGTTAATTTATCATATACTAATTTGCTGGTTTTACCAAAGTTAATAGCATTATAACCACCATTGTTAGTAGGCAATTTTTGTTTAATAATATCAGCTTGTATGGTTACACCCAAATGGTTTGCTTGACCTGTTAAATCTGCTGCTGCATGATAATCAACACCATCTTTTTTAAAGCCAGTATTGCGCAAATAACACCACAAAACAGTTGCCATACCTAATTCGTGTGCATATTCAAACGCTTTGGCAACTTCTACAATTTGTCTTGCACTTTCGTCAGACCCGTAATAGATGGTAGCACCAATTGCAGTAGCACCTAAATTCCAAGCGTCTTTAATAGTACCAAACATAATTTGGTCATATTTATTTGGGTACGACAAAAATTCATTATGGTTTACTTTAACAATAAAAGGTATTTTATGTGCATATTTACGAGCCACAGCACCCAAAACGCCATAAGTAGAAGCAACGGCATTACAACCGCCATCAATAGCAAGTTTCACAATATTTTCCGGGTCAAAATAGATAGGATTAGGTGCAAAAGAAGCACCACCGCTATGCTCAATACCTTGGTCAACAGGCAAAATAGAAACATAACCACTGCCGGCTAAACGACCATGCCCCATGATTGCGTTTATGCTGCGTATCGTTTGTATGTTCCTGTTTGATTGTAACCAAACAGTATCTAAATGGTTGGCAGACGGACAGTGAATAGAAGATTTGTGAATTGTGTGGCAGGTATGACCTAAATAATACTCGGCTTTATCGCCTAATAATTCATGAATTTTGTTTACTGACATAGAAGATGTTTTTTTATTTTGATTGCAAAGGTATTTTAATAATTCAATAGATAAAAGCCTGTTGCAAGATGTTGTTAAATTTATCTGCTTTTTTAGCAACATTGCTTACATTTACACTCTATTTTTAAAATATATGAATTTACAAGGCTTGCTTCGTGAGAAAATTTTAGGGTTACACTACCATGCAAATGCAGGACATATCGGTTGTTCTTTAAGTTGTATCGATTTAATGATTACTATTCTTACCAACAAAAACCAAAACGACTCTTTTATTTTATCTAAAGGGCATGCAGCATCAGCCTTATATACTATTTTAAATTATTTAGGTGAAATACCTGACGAAAACTTACTAACTTATTATAAAAACGGCACTACCCTACCCGCACACCCGGCAGCATTAAAATATAAAGCCATACCTTTTGCAACAGGCTCATTGGGGCATGGCTTACCATTGGCTACAGGCATTGCCAAAGCAAATAAACTGAAAGGCAATAATACTATCAGTTATGTATTAATGAGCGATGGTGAAACCAATGAAGGCACTACTTGGGAAGCTGCCCATTTTGCAAAATCGCATGGTTTAGATAATCTGATTGTTTTTATTGACAGAAACAGGTTACAAGGCTTTGGGAATACAAAAGATGTTTTAGGCGATACTGCAAACGCTACCTTATGGGCTGCTATGGGTTTTGATGTGTTAGAAGCCGATGGACATAATATTATAGAATTAAACAGCCTAAAAGAAAAACATATTGCAAACAAAAATGGCAACCCCAAATTGATTATAGCCAATACAATAAAGGGCAAAGGTGTTACCTATATGGAAAACAAGCTGGAATGGCACTATTTACCCATGAATGAAGCCCAATATAACGAAGCATTACAATGTATAAGAGATGTGTATAGTGTGATAAATTAGAAAGAGTATGCCTACCGTTCTTCCGGATTTTCCGTAGGGAATCCGGAAGTGAGAATAAACTCCTTCTCAGAAGGCATTTACTTGACAAATCTATATGAAAGTCATGAAATTCTTAGCTATATACCTTTTGATTAAACGTTAGCTATTTGAATACGTTCACAAAAAGGGCTTATTCTTGCTTCTTGATGCCCAAATGGAATATTAAGAAGTATGGAGTACTAGTATTTTCACTTTTTTTAAATTTAACTCTACACTAATTTAAATGAATTATATCATAGTCCTCATGTGCTAAATGTTCAATACAAAATACGAATTCCAATTGGTTTTCAAGTTCAACTAATACTTGTATTGGTACATATATTGATGATGAAAAGATAACAATAGGAACATCTAATTGCGTTTTATCTAAAAAACTAATTGTGCCAAATGGAATATTATTAAATTCCTTTTCCTGATTCAAAACACATTTTAGTTTTTTGAATTGTATAGTTTTAAAAGAAGTGGTGAAAAGTCCGAAATTCTTATTATGAACAATCGAATTTGTGTTAATTATTATTTGTTCTTCTCCAAAAAAATTCCATAAACTTATTCTCCCTAATGAAAATATATACAAGACCGGCAATACAATAACAACAAGATTCTGCTTCCCATTGAGCTTTATGGATGATAAAATCAAGGTTATAATAAATACAAAAAATAGGTTTATAAGTATAAGATATATTTTTGTGCCAACTCCAATTTTTATCTTACTATAAAAATAAACACATTCACCATCATTAAAAACAGATGCAGTATTCTTCATGCATATAAATATAATATCATAAAATAAAATGGTATGTAAATAACAACACCATTAATCCAACCTTTTAATGGCTTACAATAACCTTCTTAGTTATATTTTGATTTGCTGTAGCTAAGTGAATAAAATAAAGCCCGGCAGGTAGCTGATTTACAGCGTACTGAATATTTTGAGACGCATTATTTATTTCCGAACTACTAATAGTACCTACCACTTTACCGGTAATATCTGTTATAGTAATGCTTGCATTTTGAGTTTCATTAATTAGTAATTTAATATTTATAACATCAGAAGCAGGATTAGGGCTTATTTGGAATGTTACAACATCTGTATTCATCATTTGAATGCCTGCATTAGCCTTAGTAGCATAAGTAACAAAAATAGGTGCCCAACCCGAACTGGTTGAACTATCGTAATTAATGCCTAATAGTAACAAATGAAAATCAGCAGCAAACCATTCTGAAGACTGTGTTGTTCTTGAAGTG
>CAIYTT010000208.1 GCA_903929195.1 uncultured Bacteroidota bacterium | reverse complement strand
GAACGTCGAACCAATCATTCTGTATTTTTGCTCCAAAGTGGCTGTGGTAAACAGTTTCCGGCAAGATAACTTTATCCAAAGTTGTATCCCTAATTAATACTTCCATGTAATTTGTGTTTTCAAAAAAGGCTAAATACCTCTCAATATCAATATACAACAAAATAAATTGGTAACCAAATAATGTTTCTAATCGGTTACTATAATTTTCGTAACCGGATGAATTTCCCAACAACTTGCTCTCCAATTTCTTTCCCCGGTAGGATTTGTTGCAAATGATTGGCTTTTATGTTCTTCGTCGTAAAATAGCCATCCTTCAACTTTTACCCGATGACCTACGAACTTATTTTTTAGTGCCTGTGTTGTCCAATCTAAGCCCTTTACGGACATTAAAGCCCTTATTCTTGGTGTTACCTCAACAATCAATCTGTATTGAGGCTCCTTATGTTGGTCGTCAGGTGTTAGTTCTATATGAGTATCTCTATGGTCTTCATCTTGTGCTTTACAATTGCACGTTTCAATACCACCAATTTTTACATTAAAAACATAGCCGGTTATTGTTACTGCTTTCTCAATTGGAAATTGATTTTCATCCGAACTCTCCAATAGTTGATGGAGAGTTATCCCCTCTGCAAAATCATTTTCTTTTGGTAAGGAATACCGATTTTTAA
Source organism: uncultured Bacteroidota bacterium (assembly GCA_903929195.1). GTDB lineage: Bacteria > Bacteroidota > Bacteroidia > Chitinophagales > Chitinophagaceae > CAIYTT01. Next base: position 3,129 of record CAIYTT010000208.1, on the reverse strand, counting down.
AAACATTCAATCTATACTCAGGTCTATGTGGATTGGCACTACCATGTAAATCGCAATCTGAATAAGTATCTGACGCAGACCCTTGCCCACATGATTCAAAAATTGGAAAAATTATTAGGAATAAAAGTAAGTTATTAATATGTTTTAATTTCATTGAAATTAAAGTTTCAAAAAATCATTATTTCTATATTTAAAGAAAATTTATTATGCCTCTGTGTCGGATAATTATGATTTAATTTTTAGTTTATCTAATATGTCTTCAACTGCTCTTCTACCTGTTTCTGCTCCCCCATTCATAAAACCTTGAAAACTTGCACTTGTATGTTCTCCTGCAAAATGTATATTTCCTACAGGTTCAAAAATCTTAGATGCTATTGTTGTCCATTGACCAACTTTAAAACATGAATAGCTACCTAAAGTATTAGGATTGTTTGACCAATATACAGCTTTGGATTTACCATTATAATTTGCTTTAGCACCAGGATATGCTTTATCTAATTCAATTATATATTTTTGCAACTCATCATCTGGAATAGAGTCCTTTAAATTGTTATTTTTAGCTTGTATCGCAAAATCAATGGATTGCTTACCACCAAGGAACATTGTATAACCAGCAGGACCATCATTATTTTGCATTTGTGTATTATCCCACCCATTATTAATTATAGGATTAAACATGTATCCAGAATACTTTATTTTTCCATTACTCCACGGTCGATTATTAAACCCAATTAAAATTTTATTATTTTGACCATAACCAATTGTATTTATACATTCAAGTTTTTCTTTACTAATTCCTTCAATATTCAATTCTAAAGTTCTTAATACACTATAAGGAATAGTAACAATTGCATAATCTACTTGGATTTCCTTCTGGTTAGAAAATTTTAATGTAATAATTTTTCCTGATGATTTAATAGAATTCAATCTATGCTCTTTAAAAATATTAGTTGAGAGTTTGTTTTCTAAAGCATCAATTAATTTCTGTGAACCTCCTTCAATTTTGAATTTCTCATCACTTGAACCAAATATCTTAAATTCATTTTCTGGCTCAATTTCAGTACCAATCATAGTTACGAAATTTAGTGAAGATTGTTCAGAAACTGGCAATCCATATTCTGTAGTAAAAGCAATTATTAAAATTTCTTTTAACCATTTTGAGCATTTAAGGCTATCAATATAATTTCCCAAACTTATATTATCTAATTGCTTTGCATGTTCTGTATCTGTATTTTGACCACACAAATTTTTATCGTTTTCAATAAATTTAGCAATTTTTTTAAATTCATTAAAAACATCCTTTTCCGAATAATGCTTATTATTTAAAAAATAGGTTTCTCTAATAAGTTTGTTCTTTTCGCAATCTTCATATATGTTTAATAGATTAATCTTAAACTCACTACACAATGATATTATATCACCCATTATTGAATCAACAAACTCCCCTCCAAGTTCGGTTGTAATACCATCTCCCAAAATATTAGATTGAGTAATCATTCTTCCGCCTACTCTTTTATCTGCTTCATATATTTGTGCATTTATACCACTTTTTTGAAGAAGATAAGCAGCATATAAACCTGCTATACCACCGCCAATAATAGCAATTTTCGGTTGTTTATTCTTCGTTTTTTTATTTGATGAATTAATACAACTTAATGGGATTATCGAAGTAGCACCTAATAAAATAGCTGCTTGAGAGCTTTTAACTATAAAGTCACGTCTTGATTTACGATATTTTTCTTCAAGTTCAGTGATTTCAATTTGGTCAAAATTAGAATTATTAGCAAAAATTGATAAATTCAAATTTTTTATTAATGACCTTAAAAACTTAGATTTTGGTTTCATTTTTTTATTTTTTTTATTAAGGTATTCTCAATTTAACTCCAATTAAAATAAAATGGGGACTTGGAATTCGATCTTTATTCAAATTAAAAATTTCCATGTATCTTTGAGAATTACCAAGTATCATTTTAGCAATTGACCCTAAATTATCTCCTTTTTTTACTAAGTAACAATTCGGAAGTTTGCAATCAGTTATTTCAGGAACACTTACCATATTAATATCGGCGGAAAGATATTTTTTATATAAATCTTCATAAAAAGACGAACTTTTTATCGAAGCAATTTGTTTATTCAACTCAACAAGTAAGTCAACATTTCCTTCTGGGATTGGAATACTATATTGTACAGGTTGAATATTGAATTGTCTTATTGCTAGATATTCAGGGTGTTTTAAATTTTTTATTTCTTTTACGGCATAAACATAGTCATAAATTATAGCATCACATTCATTATTAGATAAATGTTCTAACCATCCAGTTTTATCATCATCATCATCTATTTTAACATTGGGTATATTTTTTAATACCCATTCTTTTGTAATTCTGTCTCCTTTAAATAATCTAATTTTTTTCCCGCTTAATCCTTTGTAATCGGTAATTGGGTACCCGGCTCTAGTTATCAAACATAATCCACTTTCTAAAAAAGGGTCTGTCCAAATAACTCCCTTAATTTCAGGATCCATTATTTCTCCAGCAATAATAATATCAGCCTCACCACTACACAATTTTTTAGGCAAATCATCAAACGGTGCAGTTGTGGGTGTATTCATTTTAATATTCATTCTAGATGTCAGACCTTTTGCAAATTCATAACCAAAGCCAGCTAACTTACTACTTTTTGTATCAACAAAATACATTGGAGGACTATCTTCTTCCATTACTATATTAATGCCCCTTTCTTTTATTGAATTTAGTAAATTTTTGTGAGGCGGACAATTAGTTGGTACAACAGGCGGCTTTACTATGCCTGAGGGCGTATCTATTTTTCCAGAATTATTATTTTCTTTATTAGTAGCATTTCTACTACTGCTATATTTATAAATAACAACTCCAATAACCAAAATAATAAGTAACGGAATCATTACTTTTTTCCAGTTAAAAACCGGTTTTGTTCCGTTCTTTACTTCAAGTAGTTCACTTCCACAATCTGGACAGATAAAATTACTCCCATCAGGAATTTCGACTATTTTATGATTATCGGCAATATTGCAACCATTACCAATATTTATACATTTCCCTTTTTTAAGCGACATAATTATATTATTATTTTTATATTAATTTAAATTAT
>CAIYTT010000207.1 GCA_903929195.1 uncultured Bacteroidota bacterium | reverse complement strand
TTCTGTATTGCTTGTTTATACTGCAAGTTCTGTAGTAGGTTGTTTTGCGGCATCGTCTGCAATGTTTGGCGTTATGGCTTTTATGGGTTATACTACAAGTCAAGACCTTACATCTATGGGCAAATTACTTACAATGGGTCTTATAGGGATAGTTGTAGCAAGCATTATAAATATGTTTTTGCATAATGGCCCATTAGATTTTATTATAAGTATAGTAGGTGTAGCTGTTTTTACCGGTCTTACAGCTTACGATGTACAGAAACTGAAACGCATTGGTGCAGGGCTTGAATATGAAGGAGTGGGCAAACAAGAAACTGCTAAATTAGCTATTATGGGTGCCATGAGTTTATATCTAGACTTTATCAATCTATTCTTGATGATACTAAGACTTTTTGGTAGCAGAAGAGACTAATATAAAGACTTAAATAATAAAACCGGAAGCATAATCATATACTTCCGGTTTTATTATTTATATTAAAAAGTGTACATTTCAACCACAAAAACCAAAACCTACCGAAATTTATTTTTCGGAAACAAATAGCTGCCAACAATTTGCTATTTTTGCCAAATGCATATCGGGCTATATTTTGGTAGTTTTAATCCTATACATATAGGGCATTTAATTGTTGCCAACCATGTTATTGAATATACTGATATTAATAAAATATGGTTTGTGGTTTCACCCCATAACCCATTAAAAGATTCACATTCATTACTAAATGAATACGACAGACTACATTTAGTAAACTTAGCTATTGAAGGTAATACAAAATTTAGAGGCAGTAATATAGAGTTTAGTCTGCCGAAACCATCTTATACTATCAACACACTTACCTATTTAATAGAGAAATTTCCGTTAGAGAAATTTACTGTTGTTATGGGTGCAGACAGTTTCCAAAACATACACCGTTGGAAAAATTATGAACAATTATTAGATAGTTTCTCTTTTGTAGTATATAAACGACCGGGGTTTGAAATTAAAGAAACCTATGGTGCAAATATTATTGTTTTAGACCCTCCATTACTCCAAATTTCTTCTACCTATATACGAAAACAGATAAAAGAAAAAAAATCTATAAAATACCTCATGCCCGAAGCTGTTGAAAATTATATTATAACCAATAAATATTACACGAAATAGCATTTCTGTCTATATAGTTTATAAGAATCGTTTTTTTTATGTGTTCTTGCAATATTTTACATACTCTTAATAGTTGTGGTAAATTATAAACATGTACCTTTGCACTATTATTTAAACTATTTTAAAAAAGTAGTATTTATTTATTTTAAAAATTAATTTTTTATGGAAAAAGCAGGTAAATCTATTACAACATTCTTATTTGGTGCGGCTGTAGGTGTTGCAGTAGGTTATGTATTAGCTACAGACAAAGAAACACGCAAACAAGACATAGATAAAATAAAAAAGAATTTAGGTACACTTAAAGAAAAATTTTCAAAAAAGAATCAGTCTATGGCTACTGATATGGATGAGGAAATTTATCATTCTTAAACTAATACTATGGGCATATTTGGTATAATAAAGGAGAAAATAATGGGTTATATTGATGTGCAATTGAAATTAATTAAATTAAATTTAATTGCAAAAACATCTAATGTATTAAGTTATATTATTTTCATGTCTGTATGCCTTTTTATAGGTTTTTGTATTTTAATATTTACAGGCATGGGGCTGGCAGAAGTATTTACAGAAGCCGGCTTAGCTCGTAGCCTTGCCTATTTTTCAGTATTAGGCTTTTATCTGTTAATTCTATTTCTGTTTTTAGCATTTAGAAAACGAATCATCTCGTTTTTTGCAAATGGTTTTATAAATGCTATGACGGACGATGACAAGAAAGATTAATATTTTTTATTATTCGCCTACAATTTCCTGCAAAAATGAAATTATACCCCAAACGGCTTAAAAGTTTTAAGGAACTTGAAAGTGAAAAGCAAAGGCTCTACAATTCAAAACAAGAAATTCTTAATGGCGATACTCTAATATACGCAAGTATCATACCTTTACTAAAAACAATTACAGCCAAAAGAAAAAAGCGTAAAGAAAAAATAGCCCTTGCAAAACAAAATACAAATTTGGTATCAGTTGCCCCAATAACTTCCCTTAAACAAAAAAAGGATTCTCAAAAACGTTCAGGAATAATTATTAAAAATAAAGGAAAACATTTATTTCAATCTATAGCAAAAGAAATTATTGGAGGTTATTTAAAATGGAAAGCTATTGAATTAAGTATTAAATTAACTCAAAATTATCTCTCTTCTCCAAAAAAACCATCCAAAAAATAAGTAAAATTTTAGATTTTACTTATTTAAATTTTCACATTGTATTTAAATGCTCTACTGTTATGGATAATCTTATACAAGAAATAAGACAATGTACAATTTGTGAAAAATTTTTGCCTTATACCCCAAGACCAATTATTCAGGCATCTGTTAACGCCAGAATAGTTATTATAGGACAGGCTCCCGGGCAAAAAGTAAATGATAGTGGTATTCCTTGGGACGATCTAAGTGGAAATGAGTTAAGACGTTGGCTTGGCGTAGATAAGGAACAGTTTTACAATAAAGATTTATTTGCACTAATACCTATGGGCTTTTGTTATCCCGGCAAGGGAAAATCAGGCGACCTCCCTCCAAGAATAGAGTGTGCACCGCAATGGCATAATATGATATTATCTTCAATGAACAATATTAAACTAACATTACTTATTGGGCAATATGCACAGAAATATTATCTGGGCAATAATTCTAAACCAACCATAACAGAAAATGTAAAGAATTATAAAGAATATTTACCACAATACTTGCCATTGGTGCATCCATCGCCAAGAAATAAAATATGGCAAAAGAAAAATCCTTGGTTTGAAATTAATATCGTTCCAAGACTTCAAGAAATCACCTCTTACACAATAAGATAATTTAATATATATAAATATTTTTAAAAACCTTTTTACCAAATTTATTTTGCAAATGTGAATTATATAAGTATTTGCTGAAATGATATAAGTTTACCGGTAATAGAGATACTACCTTTGTCTATTAATGCTATATTACTATTTATTATGCGTATATCTATCTTGATTATTTTGCTCTTTATTACTTGTATGCCTAAAATACATGCTTATAAAAACAATGCCGTAGCTGTTGATACCCCCACAGTTGCAATGGATTTTGGTTTTAATATGCTACTGGTAGGATACGATAGCACACTGCAAGAAAAGATTGTTTCGTTTGCAAAAAAACAAATTGGAGCTCCTTATAGATATTGTTCAATGACCCCGAATGGTGGGTTCGATTGCTCTGGATTTGTAAATTATGTATTTAACCACTTTAATATATGGGTTCCCAGATCTTCTGTAGGCTTTACTAATATGGGTAAAGAAATACCACTAAATAAAGCACAACCAGGCGACCTGATTCTATTTACCGGCACTAACCCACACAAACATATTGTAGGTCATATTGGCATTATTACAACTAACACCAATGGAGAAATAAATTTTATACAATCTACATCTGGCATTGCTTATGGTGTTGTAATAAGCCTATTAGATAAAAACTACATGCGGCGTTTTGTAAAAATAATTAGGATTTTTGAATAAGTATTAGTCAAAATATAAATGTGGCATGCAATCAGCTCAATAAACAATTCAGCATCTATATAACAAATAAATACAAAGCACCTAAAATCAATATCCAATCACCTGTTCTTCTATCAGTTCCGGCATAGCTCTGAATTCGTATTGCTGATTGCGTAATTGAGGCTCGAAACCTGCTGCCCGTATTGATTCTTGAATACCCTTGGCTGTAAATCTATGGGGAGCACCGGCAGCACTCACAACATTTTCTTCTATCATTATAGAACCAAAATCGTTAGCACCTGCATGTAAGCATATCTGTGCTACCTGCTTACCTACTGTAAGCCACGAAGCCTGTATATTTATTACATTAGGCAGCATTATTCTACTCATAGCTATCATACGTATATATTCCTCTGCTGTAGTAAGGTTTCTTGTTCCCCTTATCTTTTGCAACAAAGTATCCACGTCCTGAAAAGTCCACGGAATAAAGTTTAGAAATCCTTTGGCATTTTCCGGTTTTTGAGCTTGCACCTCTCGTATGCTTACCAAATGTTCAAAACGTTCGTGCAATGTTTCTACATGTCCAAACATCATGGTAGCACTTGTTGTTAGCCCTTGCAAATGGGCTTCGTGCATAATATCTAACCACTCTTTAGCACCACACTTACCATTAGATACCAGTTTGCGTACCCTATCATTTAGTATTTCGGCACCGGCGCCGGGCAAGCTATCTAATCCTGCATCTTTCAACGCTTTTAATACCTCGTGGTGCGTGCTGTGCGATATTTTAGTTATGTGTGCAATCTCAGGTGGGCCTAAAGCATGTAGCTTTAAATTAGGAAACAACTGCTTCAACTGTTTAAAGAGGTCCACGTAATAGGCTAAACCCAAATCAGGATGATGGCCACCTTGCAATAACAATTGTTCGCCACCATATTTAAAAGTTTCTGCTATTTTAATTTTATAAGTATCAATATCCGTAATATAAGCCTCAGCATGACCGGGAATACGGTAAAAATTACAAAATTTGCAATTGGCAACACATACATTCGTAGTGTTCATATTTCGGTCTATAATCCAAGTAACCTTACCATGTGGCACCTGAATTTTCCTTAATTCGTTTGCTACAAACATCAGTTCGGCAAGTGGAGCATTTTCAAAAAGGAAAACACCCTCATCGGCACTTAAAAACTGAAATGAGAGTGCTTTACTATATAACCGGTTTAATTGCATTCAAAAACTATTTAGCCTGCAAAAATATAGAATAATAACGAGCCTTAGCACTAAAGAATCAAATATTGTGTATAGACAAAAACACTATTGCTGTTACATAATTACTCTTTTATTATTTTCAACATTTTGCGCTCGCCATTATCATTAAATAATTGCATTATATAAACACCATTAGCAATAGAATTTATATTTATAGTTTGCTGATTAGCATTAATTTTACCTTGCAAAACAATGCTGCCGGGTAAATCTAACAGACTAAAACTAAAACCACTTGCATTAGAAATTTGCAATTGATTCGTAGCCGGGTTCGGGAAAACAGTAATCGTTTCTATTGCAGAACTGGATATCTTTGGAACACCAAGAACACCTGACACTTTGCGTATTCTGAAATTAGATAAATCGGCAATAAACATATTACCTATATTATCTAAAGCAATACCACAAGGATAAAATAATTCAGCGGAAGTTGCCGGTCCGCCATCACCTGTAAAACCTGCCGTACCATTGCCTACAATTGTAGTAATAATACCGGCAGCATTAACCATACGTACTCTTTGGTTATATTCATCAACAATAAAAATATTACCAAAAGTATCTGCTTTTATACCCGTGTAATTATCTAATTGTGCATTTGTTGCCGGACCACCATCACCTGCAAAACCATAAGTACCATTACCTGCAACGGTAGTAATAATACCGGTAGTATCTACTTTACGAATACAGTTGTTGCCCTCATCTGAAATAAACAGGTTACCAAAACCATCCACAGCAATATCAGCAGGATAATTTAATTTAGCGAATGTAGCCGGACCACCATCACCTGTATAACCGGCTACACCATTGCCGGCCACAGTTGTAATTATACCTAATGCATTTATTTTGCGAATTCTAAAATTACCTTGGTCTGCTATATAAACATTACCGGCATTGTCAACTGCAATACCACTTGGATATGCAATTTTAGCATTTGTAGCTGCAATATTTTCTCCAAAATAACCAAATACCCCATTACCGGCAAAAGTAGTAATAATACCAAACGTATCTACTTTACGTATTCTATCGTTATTGTCTGACAGATAAATATTACCAATGTTATCAACTGCTACTGCCGATGGAAAATAGATTTTTGCATTTGTTGCCGGACCTCCATCACCACCATAAGGGTCGAAGTAACCGGCAATACCCGACCCTGCTACTGTTGAAATTTTACCTGTACTTGCATTTATTTTGCTTATTCTATTGTTACCACCATCAGAAATATATAAATTATCTGCAATATCTGTTGCCACATAATAAGGCGACAACAATTCAGCATTACTTGCCGGATACCCCTCTTCAAATAAATTATTTTGACCGGCAAATGTGGTAATAACACCTGAATTATCAACTCTTCTTACTCTATTATTATTGCCATCGCAAATATACAAATAGCCCAAAGTATCATAATAAATACTCTGTAAATAACTTAATTCTGCACTGGTTGCAGCACCTCCGTCTCCACTATAACCGGCAGTATTATTACCTGCATAATTAGAAATTATACCTGTTGTAAGGTTTATTTTCCGAACTCTATTATTATACATTTCTGCAAAATAGAGATTGCCTGCTGTGTCTAATGCCATGCTCATAGGCACAGCCATGGTCGCATCAGTAGCTGGTCCGCCATCACCGTCTGCACCGGTTGCATATACACCGGTGCCGCCAATAATTGTAATAATAGATGCAGTATCAACTTTGCATATATATTGATATTCAGCTTCAGATACATATAAATTTCCTTTTTTATCTAATGCCAAACCGGTTGTTAAACCCATTGGTGTTGCAGTAGCCGCTACACCGTTTATTGTAGCCCCTGTAATACCATTACCTACAATTGTAGTTATAATGCCGGCTGTATCTATTTTTCGTATAACATGATTACCAAAATCAGCAAAAATAATATTACCCATAGTATCGGTAACAATGCTACTTGGTCCATTTACTTTAGCTGCTGTTGCCGGGCCACCATCTCCGGTATAACCTGCACTGTCGTTGCCGGCAATAGTTGTAATAATACCCAATGTATCTATTTTACGTATATAATTACTTCTTTGGCTATTAAAAGTAATATACATGTTTCCTTTCTTGTCTATTGCTAAGCCATAAGCATCTGCAATTGTTGCATTAATAGCAGGGCCGCCATCACCCCAATAACCTTGAAAGCCATTACCAGCAAAAGTGGTAATAATACCTGCCGGCGTAACCTTTCTAATTCTACCCGACTCACCAATATAAAAATTACCGTATTTGTCTTTTACAAAACCACTCGGAAACGAAAGCTCTGCTTTAGTAGCAATACTGTCGTTGCCAATACCACAACCGACATAAGTAGTTATTGTTTGAGCAGTTAAGAAATTAGGCATTACAGCACTAATGATAACAATTGACAAAAAACATTGGAGTATTTGTTTTTTCATTTTAAAAATTTTTAATATAAATAATAAAAAAAATAGAAAATTGCAGATAGGATAATACTTATTATAAAGACGATAAAATTAACCTGTATCTTGGTTATTAAAAAATATTTTTTTGAAATATTAAAATAACATGAAAAAAAATTTGCTTTTTTTATAATAATTAAATTTTCGTAACTAATCAGTCTCCATAAAATGAATCCCGAGGGGATGATATTATTATAGAAAATGTCAATTTCAATAACACAAAACCCAGAATGGTGATATTATTTGCCCATACATTGTAAAATAATATCACCCATTCTGGGTTTGGGGCATTTTGCATTTTTTATTCCTATAATAATATCATCCCCCTCGGGATTTTGAAAAGAGAAAAGTTACATTTTTATTTTTGTGTGCCTGAACTGTTACACATTTTTCAGGTATATGGTTGTTATAAAAAAATATTTTTTATTTTACCTAACATTTTGTATATTATAAACGTCTTTTAAAGTAGGTGTTTAACTAAAAAAGAGAAAATTATGAAAAGAATACTTTTGCTGGCATTATGCCTTTTATCTTTTTGCCCTATACATGCGCAAGTTTATACTGCCGGGCATATTTCTGCTACAGTAACAGATTCTATGTCTTATGATTCTATTAGGTGTACCAGTAGCTTTTATTATACCTACCACATTACGGTAGATAGCTCTTATGTGGGCGACTCTTTAAAGATTATAGACACTGTAATGGCGTCAGTCTATGCTGCTTATGGTAATACTACCGGAGTTTCTCCATGGATTTTTGATGCACCTTTAAGTCAGGGTTATGGAGACTACCCTACTGCTCCTGGTATGACATATTATACCGGCCCTACAACTAAACTTCTTTGCGGTTTAGATACCCTAAGGTATATTACGCCTTACGATAGTTTTATGGTTACACCTTGTGGCTATAATAATGTATCGGGGCAGGTATATGCCGATAATAACGGCAATTGTATTTTTGATTCAGGTGATGTATATATATACCCACCGCCTGTGGCAATGAGTGAGAACTTATCCAGTTCGGTTGGTACTCGTGGTTTTGCAGGTTTATATTATGGAACCGGCAGTGGGGGGTATTCGTTTCAAGTGCAACAATCTTGGATGATAAATTACAGTGTATTTTTACCCTCTTACTTTGCTTTTATTTTCCCTCCATCCAGTTGCTTCTCCGGGTCTTATACCTTTACAACTTTACCGCAAACAGGTGTCGATTTCCCGTTGCAATGTACCAGTAATGTAGATGTACAATGTTATGCATTAGCCCCATCATCCATAAGGCTTCATAGGGCATTTTATATGTCTCCTTATGTTAGCAATACCGGTTGCGATACGGCAGCAGGTCAATTAACCTTTATAAAAGACAGCAGGGTATTATACGACCCGACATTAAGTACGTATCCTGCCGATACTGTACGTGGCGATACCTTAATATGGAACTACTCCGGACTTACAAATCTTACAAGTGGTGCTTATTGGAATTGTTTTTTATCAAGCCTATTTCTTTCGCTTGATACTACAGTGGTTGTAGGTGATACTTTATGTTTCAGTGGATATACAAATATTCCTTCTGCCGATATTAACCCATCTAATAATTCTTTCAGTTATTGTATTCCTGTTGTTTATTCTTACGACCCCAATCTAAAAGTAGTGAGCCCTAAAGGCACCGGAGCAGAGGGTTATATTCCTGCTGCACCCGATACACTTACCTATACCTTACATTTTCAAAATACAGGTAGTGCTGCAGCAGAGAACATAAAAATTATAGATACCCTTAGTAGCCATATCAATCATGCTACGCTAAAAATATTGGGTACAAGCCACAATATGACACCGGAATGGTTAGCACCGGGTGTAGTACAGTTCAATTTTAATGAAATTAATTTACCCGACAGCGGTACTAATTTTGCTGCAAGCCAAGGCGAAGTACGTTTTAGTGTAGTCTTAAATTCTGGATTGGCTTACAATACACAAATAAAAAATACCGGCTATATCTATTTCGATTTAAACCCACCTGTGGTAACCAATACCACACTTAATACTATTGCCAAACCCAATAGAGTTGACCCAATTATGGAAAACATAGGTATTTTAATATATCCTAACCCTGCAAGCGACCATATAATTGTAGAAAATCTAAATGGTGGCATCCTTTCTATCATCAACCTTAATGGAGACATAGTATTTGAACAAGAAATTGTAAATGATAAAACCGGCATTGATGTAAGCAAATTACCGAGTGGTGTCTATCTTCTAAAAACAATAAGTAGCAAAAACACAGCTACAACCAAGTTCATTAAATATTAATAATAATGGATTTTAAATACGAATAGCCACAAATTTGTGGCTATTCGTATTTAAAATAGGTACTACAATGCACTATTTGATTGCACCTATTCTTCTGTTTTTTTTACTTTTTTTCTCACAGTAACCCATTCGTCTATATTTACTGTAAAAGGTAAATTACCTATAAGTACTACTGCCCTTTTAGCTTTTAATTCTTTAATAGTACCAACCTGATGGCTAACCTTATTCTTTACTAAATAACCAATTTTGGGGGTGTCAGCCAGTGTATCATACGTTTTTTCTGCCTTACGAGCAGCTGCAGCATTCATGTCTATATCCTTTCTGCGAAAAAGTATATTCTCGGCAGCTTTAATTACTTCTTGTTTATTTTCGCTTCGTTTCCAGTCTTGTATAATTTGTTTAAACTTACGTTCAGTATTTCTAAGGTAGTCAAGTTCTTCTTTTTTTATTTTGTTTTGTAATTTTAAAACTTCAATTTGTTGTTTTTGTGTTTCTTTATCGGTAAGCGTTATCAATTTCTGCTTTAGTAGTGCATTTTCTTTTATATAATCATCCAGTTCTTTTTCTTTATCGCTAAGTCTTACCGCTTGTTGTTCGGTGGCATGCAGCATTTTATCTAATTTAAAATGCTCTTGTTGGGTTAGTTGTTTTGCACGTTCAATTACATTTGCCGGCAGTCCGCTTCGTTGTGCTATTGCAAATGTATAAGAGCTACCGGGCTTACCAATAGTTAATTGGTATAAGGGTTCTAATTTTTCCTCATCAAATGCCATTGCACCGTTTATGATTCCTCGCACCTTACCTGCCATTATTTTTAGATTTAAATAATGAGTAGTAATAATACCTAATGCATTTTTTTGTGCCAGATTTTCTACAATGGCTTCAGCAAAAGCCCCACCCAAAATAGGGTCGGAACCGCTACCCAATTCATCTATAAAAAACAAGGTTTTACCATTCGCGAAATCCATGAAATACTTCATATCTTGCAAGTGAGCACTATAAGTACTCAATTCGTGTTCTATAGATTGGGTATCGCCTATTTCTACCATCATTTGCTTAAAAACGCCAATTTCAGATTGGGGGTCAACCGGTAATAATAACCCAGCCTGAGCCATTAATTGCAGCAAACCTGCAGTTTTCATAGATACCGTTTTTCCACCTGCATTTGGGCCACTTATTATTAGAATACGTTGATGTTTATCTAAACTAAGATTTAAGGGTATGGTTGTTTTTTTATTCTGCTTATTGCGTAATAAGAGTAATGGGTGGTAAGCATTAATTAAATTAATAACAGGGTGTGGACTTAGTATCGGCATATTGGCATTTAAGTCTATTGCTAATAAAGCCTTTGCCCGTATATAGTCATAAATACCGCATAAGGTATAATATTCGTTTAAAGCAGTAGCATATGTAGATAATTCTTTGGTAGTATCTTTAAGTATGCGAAAAATCTCCCTACTCTCTGCCTTTTCTAATGAAAATAGTTCATTATTTAATTCTATAGTTTCTTCGGGTTCTATAAAAACTGTTTTTTGTGTGTCGCTTTCACCATGCAAAATACCCTTTACAATTCTTTTATATTCGGCTAATACTGCAACAGTGCGTCTTCCGTTTATGTAGCTTTCGCCAATATCTGCCAAGTAACCCTGTTTATTCATTCTTCGCAATACCGCTTCAAACGTACGCCTTGCCTCCGCTCTTGTTTTACCTAATTCCGAACGGATGTACATTAATTCTTTCGATGCATTATCTCTAACGATACCACTATCATCAATAACAGATGTAATTAATTCATTTATTTTTTTTTCGTAAATTATATGGCTGCAAATTGCCATTAAGTGCGGAAATAATTCATTATTTTTTTTAAACCACAACAAAATATCCCTCATGTTTAAAGCTAATTGCCTTACATGTAGTAACTGCTCACCGTTAAGCATACTGCCAGATACAGAAAGTAATTTTAATTCTTTATATAAATTAATTGTGAAGTCGTTAGGAAAAAAATCATTGCTTAGTAAAATAGTTTTAAATTCATGTGTCTGGTTCAACTCCCTTTCCATATAAGTAATATGAATATGGAAACGAATAGATGCAACTCTTTCGCGAGCAGCATCGGTACGGCATTTAAGTCTAAGTAAATCACAAACCTTATTAAATTCCAAAGCTTCAACTGCGTGTGCCGGGTATAATTGCATTTATAAATAATTTCAACACCAAAATTACCTATTTGGAAGGAAAAAGGTGCTTTTTTAATGAATAGATAATTTTAGAGCCTTTAAAGAAAAACAGCGTTTGAATTTACACCTTTTACCGTGCTTACAGTGGCTAATAATAACTATAAAAGCAGCATGACGATAAAAATATTTAATTAATATTGTTAGTACTTAGTATTTTTGTAAAAACATTAAAGACCATGACTGCAACTGCCATATTTAGTGAGATTAAAAAACTTCCATTTAATGATAAATTGTTGTTGGTTGAAAAAACCCTTAAAACAATAAGGCATGTGAAGGAACACCATTTAGAACATGCAGTAAATACATTGTATAACGATTATGTAACAGATAAAGAATTGACCCTATTTACTAATTTAGATTTTGAATCTTTTTATGAAACAAAGTGAAATATGGTTAGTAAATCTTGACCTTACAATTGGTGCCGAAATAAAAAAACACGACCTGCAATTATTGTTAATGATAATATTTTAGGTAAATTACCTTTAAAAATTATCGTGCCTCTTACAGATTGGAAAGAAAGATATGAAATTGCAAGTTGGATGGTAAAAGTAATACCGGATAATGGTAACAAATTAAATAAAGACTCGGCGGCTGATTGTTTTCAAATAAGGTCTGTTGCAGAAGAACGGTTAATTAAGAAGATAGGACATGTAAGTAGCGTTGTAATGGATAAAAATTCGTGTATCTTTAATCCTTGTTTTAAATATTAAATAACACAATTCTCAAACTAACAAATATGCCACTTCCATACATAGCAATAGATAATTTTAGAGCCTTTAAAGAAAAAACTGAGTTTGAATTTGCACCTATTACTATCTATGGAGCAGCAGGAAATTATTTTTGTTAAATTAAAAATTAGTATTTTTGTATAATGGTAAATCATAACCAGATATTGCAACAAATAAAAAGTACTGTATTGGCGGTAGAGCCTAATGCTACACTTATTTTATTTGGTTCTTATGCAAGGGGCGATTATAGATCTGATTCTGATATTGATATAATTATACTTGTTGATAAAGATAAATTAACGGATGATGACGAATCGAAAATTACTTATCCTATTTATGACATTGAGTTAAAAACTGCAACTTTAATAAGCCCAAAGATATATACTAAACAAGCCTGGGCTAACCACAAAATTACCCCATTTTATGAAAATGTACTTAACGACGGGAGGGTAATATGACTAATGAACAAAAGGACGAACTGATTAAATACAGAATTGAAAAAGCACTACAAACAATTGCTGAAGTAGAGGTTTTATTGCAAAATAACTTATGGAATACAGCAATAAATAGACTTTATTATTCTTGTTTTTATGCAGTTACTGCACTTTTATTGTTTCACGACATTAAAGCACAAACCCACTCGGGTGTAAAACAAATGTTTGGTCAACATTTTGTATTAAATAATTTAATAAGTTTTGAAAAAGGCAAGTTTTATTCCGACCTTTTTGAAAAAAGACAGAGAAGTGATTATGAAGATTTTTATGAATTTAATGAGTTAGAGGTTAGAAAATTATTAATACCTGCTGAAGAACTGATTAAACAAATAGAAATATTATTATTTAAAAATAACTAACAAATATGCCACTTCCATACATAGCAATAGATAATTTTAGAGCCTTTAAAGAAAAAACAGAGTTTGAATTTGCACCTATTACCGTGCTTACAGGGGCTAATAGTAGTGGAAAGAGTAGCTTGGTAGATGCTTTGAGGATTATGCAAAATTATTCGAATGAAATCCCACACGAAGATTCAGATAAATTTTGGAATAAAATATTGAATTTTAAAGATGTGCATAACCATACAAGAATTCCAGGATTTAACCATTTGGTAAATAATAAAACAAATAAAGACTATATTAGTTTTGAATTAAAGAGTAAGTTTACAGATATAACCGAACCTGTTACTATATGTATTGAATTTCAAAATAAAGATGATAGTGGATTTAATGGTGTTTTAAAATCCTTGAAATATATTAGTGATGATGGGTTCATTTTTTTTAGCATGGATATTAATGATAATAAATCAAATTTAGATAAAAGTTATTGGCAAGAAAACATTGTGCATTTTGAAATTGACTATGGATTTCTTTTTGAGAAATTTAAAATTTATGTGCAAAGTTCTTTAATTAATAAAAGCGAATTAATATTAGACAAAAAGGAAATGGCAAAAAAGGAAATATTAAAAAAACAATTTGAAAATGACGAAGCGTTTTATGACATTGGAAATTATTTTGATGAGTTTAAAAAATTTGAAGAAGTTGGATATCCTATAACAAAGAAAGAAGTTGAAGCTAAAAAACAAAAAAACAAAATAGAATTCAAAAAAATATTATTGGAGAGATTCATTTTAGATGTTATTGCTTTTAAAATTTTTGATGAAAAATGCGATATTAGAGATGTTATTCGTGATATTATTACAAATCCAGTTTTTACAATACTAAGTGACTGCCCATTGAGTGTTCCAATATACGAAGGAGAATATTGGAAATTCTTAAATGCAAATGAAGACAATCGCAAATTTTTATCAAACTATTTTTTTCAATATATTGATGATTTTGACGTGGATATTTTTACTGCTCCATTTCATACAATTACAGATATAGGGCATTTATTTTACGATGAATTTGTTTATTCTAATTTAATTAACTCTTTTAAAATCATAAATGAGCAACTTAATTTCATTTATATTCCATCAATAAGAATTACGCCTGGTAGGTTTTATTCTAAAAATAAAGATGGTTATTTTGAAAATTTATTGTCTGAGTTTATCGAAAGAAATCCGCTAACAAATGAAAAAATAGAAACATTTTTGAATAAAATTCTCATATTTTTTAAAATTGGGGAAAAAATTTTAATAGAAAGACATTCTGATTTTGCAGTATATAGTGTTTACTTTCTTAAACAAGGCAAAAAAATAAATTTGTTAGACTTAGGTTATGGTATTTCGCAAGTAATACCAATAATGCTTAAAATAGCTCTAACAGCTTATGAACAAAAAACAGATTCAATCATAATAGAAGAACCCGAAACCAACCTACACCCAGCCTTACAATCTAAATTAGCGGATATGTTTGTGGAGGCAAGTAAAGAATTTAATATACAGTTTATTATAGAAACCCATAGCGAATACCTGATAAGGAGGTTGCAATATTTAACGGCAAAAGGAGAGATAACAAAGGATAAAACTGTAATCTATTATTTTCATCATCCTGATAATATACCGGATGGTGAAAAACAGGTAAAGAAAATAAACATTAAAGAAGACGGCAGTTTAAGCGATGATTTTGGAACCGGCTTTTTTGATGAAGCAGATAATATAGCAATGAGTATCTGGAGTATGAATCAAACACAAAAGAACTAATTAATGTATATACAAGCCTACTGTAGTATTCAGTTTCTGGAAACGATTATTAAAAAAAATCCTGCCGATATTATTTCACCTGAAAATTCGCTCTCAGGGAAAACGCATTTCGAATTATTAGACTTAATAGCTAAAGGTTTAAATATTAAGACCGACTGCAATGCACAGAAACTAGAAGAAAATTATGCTAATCCATATATAAAACATTTAATAAAAAACAATCGCATTTCGTGTGCCGAAAAAGAGTTTGCCGACATGCGAATTAATGAAAAATTGTTTTTTCAAAAGGCAAACATTGCAACTTGTTTATATTTATTAACCAATTGCGATGCTATGATAAAAGATTACAGCGACAAAACGGGAAACTATTTTTTTACTGCATCAAGCAAACTCGATTGTTTATTTGAAGAACGATTACAAACCTTTAGTACAAAAGACCATTTTTCGTGGGATTTTGCAAAAAATTACTTTGAACCTCATAATTCAATCGTATTTGCAGACCCCTACCTTTTTAAAGAAGACAGTCGGCAATCTATTGAAAAACTGTTAGATATTATTTTACCTAAAAAATTAATAGGTAAATACCATATAACACTTATTGGCACAGATAATAACAAAGCTAACGGGCTGCCAAACAAAGCAACAATTGAACAATGGGTTAAAAGTATAGCAAATAAATTAAGTAGAAGTATAGAAACCGTTATAGAATATCATATTTATGATAAAGAAGATTTTCATGACCGCACAATTATAACCAATAATGCATGTATTTTTTCGGGTATTGGTTTAAACATGATTAAAAAAGATACATCACAAAAAGATACCACTTGGGTAGGCTTTAAACCATTTAAACGCGTGAACACTAATAATAATAATAGTGTGCTGGTTTATAATATCATGAAAGAAAAATTAGCAACCATGAAAACATGGATTGCAAAAAGTGAACAAAAAACGACACAAAATCCTTTATTTTATTAATAATTTTTTGATTATATATAGTCAATAAAAAAGCGAGGATTATTTTGTGCGTTGTTAGGAATAAATGGTAACTTAGCATAATAGAATAAAAATGATACAAACAAATATTATACCAACAAATGAAGCAAGTTTAAACCTTTCGCTAAACTTACCCACTAATTATATTGGGAAGTTGGTACATGTACTAATTTATGCCGAAGATGAAGTAAAAAATGATTCTATTCCTACACTTCACAAAAAGAAGCCATCTGATTATTTTGGCACACTTAGCAAAGATGAGGGTGAAAATCTTCACAAACATGTTGCTAAAAGTAGAAAAGAATGGGAAAGAGATATTTAATAGACACAAACATAATAATTGATGCACAATTAAAGAAAATACCACAAAAAGGACTTTTATTCTTATCTGAAATAATAAATTATTAATTCAATGTTTCATTTGTTACTTATATAGAATTTCTTGGGTTTAAGGCTGCAACTTTAGTAATGGAAGAATTTATTGGATTAGCAAATATAATTGAAATAAATAAAACTATTATTAATACTACAATAGAATTACGCAAAGAGAGTAAAATACAATTATCAGATGCAATTATTGCTGCAACTGCCATCAGTATGAATCTTATACTTATAACAAGGAATACAAGCGATTTTCAGGATATAAAAAAAATAAAAATTTTAAATCTGTGGGAAATTCTATAAATAATAGATTTTTATAATCAAAAAAAATATGGAAATTGCAGAATTAAGAGGAAGATTGCATAAATATATTAATAGTTGCTGGTGAACAACATCTTTCGGCACTGTATGTATTGGTTGAAGACAAAATGCCAAACATAGATAATATTATTTATAATGAAGCAACAATGAATATGCTATACAATCGGAGAGAAAACCACCGAAATGGAATATCTAAAAGCTATACAACAGTAAAGAGTATAAGCCTTATTATGCAACATAAAAAACAAAATGGTTTATAATATATTAAATATAAAATTATTTTTTCAATTGTAAACACCTAATTTTGTATTCTATTAAAATATGTGTGATAATGCGTGATATAACATTATCTATACATAAAAAAGAGTATTCATTTTTTATTAAATTAATAAAAAAAATTGAATTCGTAGCGTTTAAAGAGAATAAAAAAACAGTAAATCTAAACAAGACTTCATAAATGGATTTAAGGAATCTATTTAAGAACTAAACCAAATTAAAGCTGGTAAATTTAAAGGCAAACCCGCAATAAACCTTTTGAATGAAATATAATATAGTTACATTATCCAAATTCAAGAAATAACTAAAGCTTTTAACCTAAAATTTGATAATATAGAGCATTCAATCATTATAAATTTCCATTCTGTTTTTTTTGGGAATCATCGTTTCTATACAAGCCCACAAAAATCCACACATCCCCCTTTGTTTGCGCTATTAAGTTTATAAAATGTAGGGTACCCTCGGGCTTTCAACCTACATTTTATAAACAGATTTGTTATTGTTGGTAACGCTAATTTGCACATCAAATAACCATTACCTCAAAAAAGTCTTTTTTATTAAAATATTTTTGTGCCAGTTGCAAAAGTTTCTCTGGGCTAACAGTTTTATAGGTATTTATGTTATTATTAAAATGTTCGTCTGTAAACCCATTTAAAATAATAGAACGCCAGCGTCTTAGTATTGAAAACGGACCGTCTAAGTCGCCAAGTAAACCACCTAAAAGGTAATTTTTCACTAAAAGAAGTTCTTCATCCGGGGCTTGTTCGTTACATAAAAGCTCCATTTCTTTATATATTTCTATTATTGCTTTTTCAGCAACATCTCTGCCTGTTTCGGTATGTACAACTAAAGAACCACCGTTTTTTTCTGCTACCAAAGAACTATAAATACCATAAGTATAGCCTTTATCTTCTCGTATATTACTCATTAGTCTGCTACCAAAATAACCACCGAACAATGTATTTAAGACCACCATTGGTGCAAAATCGGGATGTTGTTTATCCGGGAATAAACGGCCAATACGCACTGCTCCTTGCACTCCATTTATATCATTTGTAATTCTATTTGCCTTCTCGTTCGATGAGGATATTTCAAATGTATTTCTCTGTAAAAAGTTTTGTTGGTAGATTGAACTGTTTCCGAAAATATCATTCATACATTTTACTTCAATACTACCCATTTTACCTGCCATAAATATTTGCATATTGGCAATATTAAAATGAGCATTATAAAACTGAAGTAAGTCTTGCCTGGTAATGGCTTCTATATCTTCTTTTTTAGTATAACGACCATACGGATGATGCTCTCCGAATAAAAGTGCATCTATATGCCTATTAGCAACAAATTCGCATTGGCGTAAATTGATAAGTAATTTTTGAATTGCATTTTTTTTATGTAATTCTACTTCCTGTTCCGGAAATTGGGCATCGGTAATAATTTCGTAAACTATAGGTAATAATACCGGCAAATGTTTGGTTAAGCTATAGAGAGTAATAGTACCATAATCGTTATTGGCAGCCACTTTAAGTTGGGCACCATAAAACTCCAAAGCTTCATTTATTTGTTCTGCATTATATTTAGTAGTACCGTTTTTCAGTAGGGCTGCCACCGTGTGTGCCACTGCTGTTTTTTGTTCTTGCCATAAACCGGCAGGAAACACCCAATCTATCTGCACTACATCTTGCACACCTGCATTGAACCAATAAAAAGGCAAGCCATTATTTAATTTTTCTTTATTTATAGAAGGCAATATATAATCAAATTCTATTGCATCATGTATTTGAGGTGCTATTTTTCTATCTACTATCATTTCCAATTATTTTATCAAAGATAAGTATGCAGGGGGATAAAACGTGTATTATAAACAAAAAGCGTTTACAAACATCAAATTTTAGTCTTTTATAAAAAAAGCTCTTAATTCGCCTGCATCTTCTGCCTTCATTTTACCGGCTAATAATAGTCTTAATTGTCTGCGGCGTAAAGCACCGTCATACATTTTTTGTTCAGCCTCTGTTTCCGGTATCAATTCAGGCACTTTACGAGGGCGGCTATTAGGGTCTAAGGCTACAAAAGTAAAATATGCCTCATTCGATAAATATTTATATTGTGCTGCTAAGTCTTCTCCCCATACTTTTAAGTAAACCTCCATAGATGTACTAAAAGCACGCGTTAGCGTAGCTTCTATCGTTAATAGGTTACCTAATTTAATGGGGTTAGCAAAGGAAAGATTATCTACCGAAGCAGTTACTACCGGGCAGTTACAATGTTTCATTGATGCTATTGCGGCAGCTATGTCCATATAATGCATTAACTTACCACCCATTAAATTACCTAATAGGTTCGTATCGTTGGGTAACACAAGTTCGGACATTACTATATAAGAATCTTTAGGATTTTTTGCTTGCATGACTATTCTTTTTTTGCGAAGGTACTATATAAGGGCTAAGAAAACCTTATATAACAATATGAAAAAGTAATAAGGAATATTACAAATAATATTTAGAGTATCACAACCACACTTATTATAATTCTAATAGTACTATTGTATAGTAAAATCCTATTACCTTTGCCAATCTTTGCATGGGCGTATTTTCAGACATACATCACTTACCGGATTTCAAGAATGCCGTTGTTACTATTGGTACTTTCGATGGCGTACATTTAGGGCATAAAGAGATATTGAAGGAAGTAGTTAATTATGCCAAAATGGTAAATGGCGAAAGTGTTTTAATAACGTTTGACCCACACCCGCGAAAACTACTTTTCCCCAACCAACAGTTAGGATTACTGACACCATTAGCAACCAAAATAAACCTAATTCTTAATGCCGGTATTGAACATATTGTAGTAATGCCTTTCACAAAAGAGTTTGCCCAAAAAACAGCAAATGAATATATTATCAATTTCATTTCCGGTTTGTTTCATCCTCATACTATTATTATTGGTTATGACCATCGTTTTGGCTGTGACAGAAAAGGAGATATTAACCTTTTAAAACAATTTGGTCCGAATTTAGGATACCAAGTTAAAGAAATACCGGCACAACTTATTGATGATGCAGCTATAAGTTCTACTAAAATAAGGAATTTTTTAATTTTAGGGCAAATAAGCAATGCTAATAAAATGTTGGGTCGTTTTTATTCTCTTGCTGGTATTGTAGTACATGGCAATAAATTAGGCAGAACAATTGGCTATCCAACTGCTAATATAAAGCCTAACGATAGCGACCAATTATTACCGGCATTAGGTATTTATGCCATAAAAGTTATACACAATAATAACACCTATTGCGGTATGCTTAATATAGGTTATAACCCCACTGTTACTGATAAAAAAGAACTAAGAATAGAGGCGAATATATTTGATTTTAATGAAGATATATATGGGCAAAATATAGAAATTCTTTTTATTGAGAAAACAAGGGATGAACAAAAATTTGGTTCACTCATTGAATTAAAAGACCAATTACACCGCGATAAAATGGATGCAATTAGAATAAACGAAATAGCTAATATTTAAGCAAAATGGCTCTTATTGCATCTTCTAATATGGGGTATTTAAATATAAAACCACTTTCTTTAATTTTTCTCGCACTTACATTACAACTTTTAAGTATTTCAATACTCATTTCACCTAGTACAATTTTAAGTATAATTGACGGAGCAAAAACGGGTATTTTTATCCCACCCATTACTCTGGCAATTGTAAATATAATTTTTTTCTGATTGGCAGGTTTGGGGCTTACAGCATTATAAATGCCTTCGAGGTTGGTATTTTTTAGAGCATAAGCAATCATCTCTGCTAAATCATCGGCATGTATCCAACTCATAATTTGATTTCCGCTACCCAATATTGGTATAATACCATACTTTAATGGATTATAAAACTCTGGAAACGCCCCACCCTGTTTACCTAAAACGATGCCAAAACGAAAAATAACCGTCCTTAGAAACTCAGAGGCACACAAAGATTCTTGCTCCCATAGTTGGCAAGTAGAACCTAAGAAATCGGTAGAAGGAGAGTCGGTTTCAATAAATGGTTTTTGATTTTTTGCTGTTGCACCGTAAAACCCTATTGCAGAGGCAGAAATAAACGTTTTACAATTGGGTGCGTGTATTTTTAATTGTTCAATTAAAAAGTGTGTACCGGAAATTCTACTTTCAGCAATTTCTTTTTTCCGTTCATTAGTCCATCTTTTTTCGGATACTCCGGCACCTGCCAAGTGTACCATAGCATCAATTTTAGCTAATGCTTCTGTATCACAAGCTTCATTTTTGGGGTCCCAGAAGGCAAAAGTTACATTTATCTTTTTTAATAAATTCTCTTTTTTTCTTGTAAAAATAATAACATGATACCCTTTTGTAATTAAAGCATTTGTAAGATGCGTACCTACTAAACCACTACCACCTGTTATTCCAATCGTTTTCATTTAATTTAATAATCTGTTCATGTTCAAAAGTAGTCAATTTAGCTACACTATATTTGGGTAAATATTTTGGCAGTCATTTTTTAAAATGTTTTTATTATTAATTTAGCAACAATACAATATATCTAATTGGGTAGCGTTAAACATAAAACCAATAATAGATGAACAAAACTTTACACAAAAAACTTACACAAAAAACGATTTACTTTCATACTCCTACTATTTCCTCATCTGCAACTATAGATGACGTACTTACACAAATAGCATTTGAAAGAAAAATTCAGCAACAAATTTCACGAGATTTATTAAGTCCTCGGGCTGAATCAATTCAGTTTTTATTGCAAAAAAGCAGGGAGCTATAAAAATTCTGTTTTAGAATTCATTTTTAAGAATATTATAATATTACAACTATTTTTTTGGTTGTAATAAAAATAATATTCTTAAATTATTAGTAACCAAATAGATAGAAGTTATAATTATTATTTTTCAAGAAAATAAATTTTTCTTTTCTTTCATTTTTTTCCACTAATTAAACTATATACAAATATAAATAATTAATACTTATAAAAAACCTTTGTAACAATAAAAATTCTGTCTATTTTTATTCTCAAAATATAAAAACTAAATATTAAACTTATGAAGCAAAATGTAAAGATTTTTTCACTGATTGCCGTTTTCTTAATCACAATGGTATCAGGCCTATTTAACAGCACTTTTGCCCAATGCAAAAAAGCAGTTAAATGTCATTCAAACCCTTGTTGTAAAGAAACGAGACATTGTGGTTCAGTATCATGTTCCAGAGCCGAAGAAGAACACAGAATGATGTGTGGCGATGCAGATTGCTACTACTATTCTTCTTACAACCATCATGGTTGGGCAGAACATTGCGACCATTATTGGCATGATGATTGCGATTTTGACGGCTGGCATTCAAGATGTTGCGAAGAGCATGCTGTTACTTATGTAAAACGTTGCAATGATTGCAAAGTAAAGTATGTAACTAACCATGTAAAAGTAAAAGTAAAAGGTGCAGGTGTAGCTCGTATGCATAATACTTGCGACCATAATGATGTTTGTAATACACACCATTCTTCTTGCGGTAATCATTTTGAAAGTTGTGGTAATCATCATGCATGTGGCAGTCATTATTCTTGCGACAGTCATCATGACAATTGCGGTACTTGCCACTACAGAGAAGAAATTGTTTGTAAAAAATGTATGGGCGAAGGTCGTGTATTAAAGTATGCAGATTGCAATATTTGCAGTGGAAACGGCAAATGGTATATTGTATGCCCTAAATGCGAAGGTACCGGTACTAACAACTATTGCTATAGCAAATAAATAATATTAATAAGCTATTAAATAATTAAAGCCTCCGATTGGAGGCTTTAATTATTTAATAGCTTATTAGACATCAAAAAATTTGGGTATCGTGAACAAAAAAGTAGGTTTCTCATTTTGTATTCTTAATTGCATTTGTTACTTATTTTTCATATAAATTATATAAAAATATACAAAATTCGCCTTTAAAGACTTCAAATTGTGTATTAATATATATTTTTAAAATATATATTAATACACAATAAACATAAAAAAATTTCAAGCAATCAATTACTTTTTATCAATTACTTTTGCATTTATGCAAGTTACACTAAACGAACAGCAACAAATACGCAGAGAGAAACTCTTAGAACTAAAAAAATATGGTATAGAACCCTACCCTGCTCCCCTATTTGAAATCAGCCATTCTTCTGTTGAAATAAAACAAAATTTTAATGAAGAAACGAAAGAAGCTTTTCAAAATATTTCTTTAGCTGGTCGCATTATGAGCGTTAGGGATATGGGAAAGGCAAATTTTGCAGTTTTGCAAGACAGTGCCGGCAGAATTCAAATTTACATTCGTAGAGATGATATTTGCCCAGGTGAAGACAAATCTCTATATGATGTTGTTTTTAAAAAATTATTAGACCTCGGTGATATTATTGGCGTAAAAGGCTATGCATTTATTACAAAAACAGGTGAAACATCAGTACACGTTAGAGAATTCACCTTACTTACTAAGTCTTTACACCCATTACCAATTGTAAAAGAAAAAGACGGAGAAGTGTTTGATGCAGTTACAGACCTTGAATTTAAATACCGCCAACGTTATGCCGATTTAATAGTAAATGAAGATGTAAGACAACGTTTTACAAAAATAACAAAAATGAAAAATGCCATACGCGATTTCTTAAATATGCGTGGTGGTCTTGAAGTTGATACCCCTGTATTACAAAGCATTCCGGGTGGTGCTTCGGCTCGCCCTTTTATTACACATCACAATGCTCTTAACATACCACTATATTTGCGTATAGCTAACGAATTATACCTAAAACGCTTAATTGTTGGCGGCTTCGATTGGGTATATGAATTTAGCCGTGATTTTAGAAACGAGGGTATGGATAGAACTCACAACCCTGAATTTACTATTTTGGAGTTTTATGTTGCATACAAAGACTATTTTTGGATGATGGAAACAACAGAACAATTACTTGAAAAAACCGCTATTGCAACCAATGGCATTACAAGCACGGTTATAGATGGCATTACTGTTGATTTAAAAGCACCTTACAAAAGAATAAGTATTTATGATGCCATTAAAGAACATACAGGCCACGACATAAGCAGTATGGACGAAAACGGAATTAGAGAAGTATGCCATAATTTACATATTGCTGTTGATAACACAATGGGTAAGGGTAAGCTGGTAGATGAATTGTTTAGCGCAAAATGTGAAAAAAGCTATATACAACCCACATTTATTATTGATTACCCTGTTGAGATGAGCCCATTAACTAAGAAACACCGTACAATTGAGGGCTTGGTAGAGCGTTTTGAATTAATTATAAATGGTAAAGAAATAGCAAATGCATACAGTGAACTAAACGACCCCATTGAACAAAGACATAGGTTTGAAGAACAAGTGAAACTAATGGAACGTGGAGATGAAGAAGCAATGTTTATAGATTATGATTTTTTAAATGCCTTGGAATATGGTATGCCACCAACTGCAGGTATAGGCATAGGTATAGACAGACTTGCTATGTTACTTACAGGGCAAGTTTCTATACAAGATGTATTATTTTTTCCACAAATGAAACCATTAAACCAAGCTCAATAATAATTTATAAAATTAAAATAAATATGAAATTTTATTTATTGGTGTTATTATCAATTTTGGGTTTGGGCAATTTAGTTGCCCAAACTTATAATGAAGAAATTTTAAAATATAGAACTAATTATATAAAAGAGCTTACCACAGAGCATAATACGCCGATAAAACCAGCTGACGCACGCTATATTAACTTCTTTGAACCAAATGAAAAATATAAAGTTAAGGCTACTTTAATAGAAACACCCGGTTCTAAACCTATAATGTTGCCTACACATAGTGGTAAAAATAAACCGTTTAAAGAATATGGAATTGTAAAATGTACCATAAATGATACTACAATTGAGTTACATGCATACCAAATGCTCAATTTACTTAATAATAGTATTCAAAATAATGACTTATTTATACCATTTTTTGATGCAACAAATTATGATTTTACATACGGCGGCGGTAGATATATTGACATACCGATAAAAGAAATAAATGACGGCATACTTACAGTTGACTTTAATAAATGTTACAATCCTTACTGTGCCTACGGAGATGGTTATTCATGCCCAATACCACCCGAAGAAAACAGATTACACATCAGCATAAAAGCAGGCGAAAAAATGTATAGTAAGTTTTTAGGAAAGTAAAAAATGAAAATAACCAAACATATCAGTGCCATCTATGTAAGTTAAAGTAAAGTTTAGTTTTGATTTAGAAAGATTAATTGAATTTTTGTAACCTTCAGCCCATATCAAGTAATAAGTCTTAATGCATTAAAAACATTTTGATACAACATGATTGGTTTAACTTATACGTATTTTAAAATAACAATGAAACTGAGCCGTTATTGTTTTACAGTATTTTAAAACGACAATAAGAAACCACGAACCTATAATCTGCTAATTTTATAGTTTTATAATCTCTTTTCTATCTTTCTATGTACCCATTTTATGCTTAACAATGCAAATGCAATATCTAAAATAAAAGGAATTCTTGATAAAATTTGTTGGGCAAAAAAGCTTTTTTTGATTTGTTTTAATATGGCTTTATCTAAATTCTGATAATATTGGGACATAAAATTATCATCAAATTTATTTTCATTAAAACATTTTATTACTTGCTCGCCTGCCAATTTACCACTTAAAACAGCATTCATTATTCCAGTACCCGAAATAGGGTTACTTAGTGAAGCGGCATCCCCGATAAGCATAAAATTATTGCCATGTATCTTACCAACTTTTGATGCAAGGGGTACACCAAAACCATCTAAACTACCTTCTTGTATGGCAGTTTGAAATCGTGATGATAAAACAGGGGATGAATTTATAATATCATAAAAAGTATTCTTTATATTTATCTTTTGTTTGCTTATTTTGCTGCTCAGCATACCAAAGCCTACATTTGCATAATTATTATATAGCGGAAAAAGCCACACATAATTTACTTTGTGTTTTTTGTGGAAAAATATTTCAACAGTATCACTATTCACACCTTCTATATTTTTATAAAATGCACGCACAGAACCAAAATAATGTTTCCTATCCATTTGTTTACCTGCTAAATACTTTGCAACTACCGAGTTGGCTCCATCAGCACCAATAACTATTTTGGTATTATAAACAGTGTTGCTGTTTTTAATACTAATTAGAGCTGTACTGTCTTTTATTGTAATTTTTTCTACTTGTTTATTTAAATAAAACTCGGTTTTTGTACTCTTCTTTACATATTGTATTAAAAAATCGTCAAAATATATGCGCCTACAAGTATAAGATTCATGCTTGTATTTAAAAACTAAACTTTTACCATTGTAATGCAATTTTGTACTTTTAATTTGGGTCTTCTTTTCAAATTGATTAAAGGCTGTCCCAATTTCGGGAGACATTTTTAGGAGTGTTTTTATTACATTACTTTGCATCAGTTCTCCACAAACTTTTTCTCTCGGAAATTCTGATTTATCTAATATCGCAACCTTTAAACCGGTAGATTTCAAAGCGAGTGCAGCACTACAACCCGCGGGTCCGCCACCTACTATTATAACATCATAATAGTATATCTTTTCTGTTTCTTCAAGCATTGGGTACTTATTTAGCAAAGCGTAAATTGTAATTGTAGATTAAAAACAATACTTTATTTATTAAACAATACTTTATTTATTGAACAATATTTTAAAATAAAAAGAAGGCTTTCTTAATTTATCCCTTAGCGACATATCAGCAAACATCATACTAATTGTATCTTGAAATTCCTTACTTTTAGTTGCCTTATTTACAATAAAATTTAATAAAAAAGAATACCTGCACAATTTCTGCAATGTACTGCTAATTTTAAATTCTGCACCCAGCCAACTATAAACCTTTGTATCGTATTCTGTTTTAAAAAATTGACCGGAAGTATTATTTTCATCTAAAGATTTTTTTATTGCTTTTGCAGCAAGCATACCGCTAACCATTGCATTACCAATACCCTCGCCGGTAAATGGGTCTATTAATTGGGCGGCATCGCCTGTAAGTAAATAGTTGTTGCCAGACAATGGTTGTTCTTTAACAGCAAGTGGCAATCCCCAACCATAAATCTTATTTAGCATTTTAGCATTTTTAAATCGACTTGCAATAACCGGATTAGTTTCTATTATATTTAGCATTAATTCTTTAAGGTTCAGCTTTTTTTGCCTTACAACAGCCGCCGAGATAGCAACACCCACATTTGCATGTCCATTTGCTAAAGGGAAAATCCAAAAATAGCCTGGTAAAAGTTCTTTGAAAAAATGAAGCTCAATAAATTTATTTTCATTAAAACCGGTTACACCTTCATAATAGGCTCTTATACCTATTGAATATGTTTTGGGAATAGTATTGTAATTAACAAAATGCTTTCTTACTCTACTTTTATCGCCATCAGCACCTATAATTAAGGGTGCAGTAATAGAAAGCTGTTCATTATTTGTTTCAATATTTACAGTAATATTATTATTACTCGCATCTATTTTTAGAACGGTTGCATTTTGAAAAACGCTTGCAAACTTGCTATTTATTTTTTGAAACAGGAAGAAATCAAAATTCATTCGGGGAATAGTATAGCCATATAATAATTTATTATCAGTAGCATTCGGGGTAAAAGGAGTACTCATAACTTTACCATTGGGAGCAAAAATGGACATGCCAAAAGATGGAAAAAAATCGGTACTATCTTTTTTCATTTCTTCTACCCAGTCTTCATTTACCATACTTATCACATGAACAACCTTGCTGCTACAGGCATCACCACATATTTTATCTCTGGGGAAACAATCTTTATCAATAATTATATGTGGAATACCGTATTTTGACAGAAAAAATGATGTAGAAGCACCGGCTGGACCTGCACCAATAATAATTACTTTCGTTTCTATTTTTTGTACCCCCATTAACAGCAAATGTAAGAAAATGCCTTACAACAAAACTTTTTTTCATTTACAAATACCATAAAATCATTTCAAATTAATGTCTTACATTTACTTTCAACTACTTTTGTTCAAATAAAAAAAATAATAAATTTATAAATTACATTATGAAAAACTACATTTTTATTTGTCTATCTATCTTTGTTTTCATTTCTTGTAACAAAAAACAAAATCAAACTTGGTATTCGGGCATGCAGATTATAGACCAAATGGGGAATATGGTAAAATGGGTAGGTACACCTGACAATGACTGGCTAATTAATAAATATACATTTACCCCTAAAATGTTTGCGATGTTGCCGGTAGATTCATTGAATGCGAACTGGTTTTCTACTACTGTAGGTACGGTATATGTATCACCCGGTACTAACCCTATTGCTTTCGATACACCATACATTTATTATTCTTTTTATGCTTTTTCAACAAAAAAGTGTACTCTAAACTATACACTTACCGATGAGAATAATTCGATAATTACCAGCAACAACACAACAATAACTGATAGTCAGTTAATAAGCCCTATAATAAAAATACCAAGCACAATGGTAAGTACCGGTAAGGTATATAGAATATACTATTGTTTTTCTGCTTATAATAATCCCTATTTTGCTTATGGATGGGGCGACATTGGTATTTGTAATAAATCGGTAAGTGGTGTAACTGAAGAATGCTTTTAAGAATTTTAAAACACATTAAACTTTGTTTTTAATAAACTATCCAATAGAAATATTTTAGGTTTCGGATTTTAAGCTCTTTTATTCTTTTACTAAATAAAATTTCTATTATGCAAAATTGGAAAAATTTAATGTTCATTCTTGTTATTATTATAACATGCAATACATTTAGTAGTTATGCACAAGAAGTAATTATTACTACCCGACCGCTAGCACCGCGCCATGAACGAATTTTAGCACCCAGCTCTCGCCATATTTGGATAGAGGAAGAATGGGAACCTCGTGGAGGAAAATATGTTTTTGTTGGCGGTAGGTGGACCGAACCGCCAAGACAAGGTTTAGTATGGGTTGCAGGCCATTGGGCACAAAGACCACGTGGCGAAGTGTGGGTACCCGGACATTGGAGAGAACGTGGCAGACCAATGAGACCTAGATATTGATATAAAAAAGGATGATATTGTTTTATTATACAACATCATCCTTTTTTAATGTTTTAAAAAATTATTAAATTTAAACTATATGCACTTTAGTTTACACAAGACATATATCAACAAATTACATAAAAAAACTATTGGCGTATGTCCATTTCCTTAATTAAGTTGTCGGCATGCCCCATTTTATCTACTAAAAACAGTATGTATCTTATATCACAGATTATGGTACGCTTATAATTTTTATCAAAGGCTATATCTCCACTCATCGCTTCCCAGTTACCATCAAATGCAGTGCCTATTAGTTCGCCGTTAGCGTTCATAACCGGACTACCTGAGTTACCACCTGTAATATCGTTTGTAGTAATAAAACAAGTATGTAAAGTACCGTCTTTATCGGCATAACGACCATATTTTTTTGCTTTATAGAGTTCAACCAAGTCTTTTGGTACATCAAATTCTTCGCTTCCCGGTTTGTATTTTGCCATTAAGCCGTCTATTGTAGTAAAGTAATTATAATGTACGCCATCTTGCGGTTCGTAACTTAATACTTCGCCATAAGTAACACGCATTGTAGAATTGGCATCAGGATAGAAATTAGTATTTTTCTTCCATGTCATAAGGCTGCGAACATATTCTTTGCTTAAGTCTGCTTTTTTAAGATTGTAAGCATCCATTTTAGGCTTATAGTTTTTTTCGTAATTAGTAGCAAAGCTCATTACATATTTCATCAGTTCGTCCTTTTTTAATTTATTTAAATCCGGCTTGGCACAAAACTCATTAAATGCATTACTATCTATAAACATTGTTTTAGAAAAAACCTTTTCAACATAATCGGTATATGTTTGTAGTGTATTTTCTTTTTTCTTTAGTATTGTTGTTTCATAAATATCAGGCAATTGTTGTTTTGGTATATTATCGTAATATTTCTTGGTCATTTCTGCCATCATTTCTTTATCTGTACCTGTTTCAAATGTTTTTGCCCCTGCTCTGCGAATATTTTTTGCCATAGTTACATATTTCTTTATGCTATCTTGGTAAGCAGAATCGGTTAATTGCTTAAAATTACCGGTTTCATATTTTTCTAACCACTCATATAATCCTTTAGTGCCTAATGCCATTTTGGTAATAGAAGGTGCCATAAAGCACTCAGAATAGTAGTAAGGTTCTTTTATAATTGGTTTTATGTCCGTAAATAATGTTTCATATCTCTTCATTAATCCCATTTCGCCATTATTTGTAACTGTAGCCCATTTAGTAAAATCTTCTTCTATGCTTGCCTTTTGTTCTACCACATGTAGTCTTTTAAGTTGTTCAGTTTGCCCAATATAATATTTCCAATAATTAGCTACACTTGCATAGGTACTTGTCAGTTTTAAATATGTAGATTTATCCATATCCATGTGTTTATGCAAAATAGATAAACGTAAATCGCGAATAGAAACAATAGTAGGATTGATTTCATTAATTGCTAAATTAACTCCATACGAAACTTCATATCTGTTTGTGCGTCCTGGATAACCGAAAATCATAGCATAATCGTGTTCTTGTGTACCCTTAATGGATATAGGCAAGTACTTAGCAGGGTGATAAGGAACATTGTTAGCATTGTAAGCTTTTGGCATATTATTACTGTCGGCATAAATTCTGAACATAGAAAAATCAGATGTATGTCTTGGCCACATCCAGTTATCGGTCTCACCACCAAATTTACCCAATGATTTTGGCGGATTGCCTACTAACCTTACATCTGTGTATCTTCTGTATATTAATAATAATGTTTGATTTCCATTAAAATAGTCTTTTACGTTTGCAACATATTGACCTTTATTTGAAGCAGAATCTTCTATTTTTTTCTTTAGCTCATTATATTTTTTTGTATATTCTTCTCCGGTAGCATTACCGGTTGCATCTTTTATTCTATCGGTAATATCGTCCATACTTAATAAAAACAAAGCTGTTACACCTTGTGCCGGCAATTCCTCTTTTAGGCTATGTGCCCAAAAACCATTATCAAGCAGATTTCTTTCAACGGTACTTAAAGATGCTATTGCATCGTAACCACAATGGTGGTTAGTAAGTAATAATCCGTCTGCCGAAATCATTTCGGCTGTGCAACCACCGCCAAATTGTAAAATAGCATCTTTAAGGCTACTATGGTTTATACTGTATAAATCTTCTTTTGTTAATCGCAGACCTTTTTTCTGCATGTCTTCATAATTCTTTCCTATCAGCATAGGTATCCACATTCCCTCATCAGCCCTTACTACACCAACCAAGATTACCATGGCTACCAATAATAAATGTTTTTTCATTCTATAAATTTTAGTATAACCGGCAAAAATAATAGTATTTTTTTAATTAACGATATAAAAAGAGCCATTACAGTTAAAAGCCTACAAGGGTTGTTATTTTGCAATGAAATTTAGCCCCTTTTTTTCATGTTTTAGTGTGCCTAATATACCTAAACACATTTCATTACGAAATGACGGTTTTGGTCGTGGTTTGTGTATATTTGTTTTTGTTTACAAAACACATCAAGAAAATCAGGTCAATCATGGTTCAGACAAATATATACTACGACTTGGGTTGCGAAGGGAAATCGTGTGATGGCGGTTCGAGAAAAACAAATAAAACCGGCACAAGTCCTGAACAACAATATATGCTCTTCCCGAACCCTAATGAAGGCAGTATGCAGTTGCAACAGTATTATATAGATAATTCTGTAGTAAATATTGAGATACTAAACGAAACAGGTATGAGTGTGTATAAAAATGAAATCTTGTTTAATAAAGGTAGTACGAATATAAAATTAGAAAATGTAAGTACCGGTATTTATATTCTCAAATTGTTAGATAACAATGGAGGCACTTACAATCTTAAATTTACTGTAATTAAATAACCCCAACGAGGTGTAGCTTAAGCTACACCTCGTTTATTAAAACAATGTTTTATGAAAAAAATAGTATTTATTTTCGCTTTATTGTCTTTTTTAAATGTGAAAGCCCAAATAAATTTGATACGCAATCCAAGTTTTGAACAATATTCATCTTGCCCTTTTGATTTTGATCAGGTTTCTTCCTCTAATTATTGGAGCGGTATAGATACTAGTACCGGAGCTTATGGTACAGCATGGTGTTTGCCGGAATATTACAATGTATGTGGTACTGGTGCTTTCTCCTTACCTCATGCTGCTTATTTTAATCATTATGCCCGTACCGGTAATGGTTTAATGGGTATGGACATGTATTATGATACATGGGCGGGCGGGCGTTTAATAAACTATCTACAAGGTCGTTTGTATCATTCATTAGTTGCAGGGCAGTCCTACTGTGTTACTTTTTATGTTGTATTAGGTAGCATAAGGTCGGGTTATGCTACTAACCATATAGGTGCATACTTTGATGATGGAACCATAGATACAGCCACAGCCGTGCATTGCAGCACCTACCAAACAGAATACCACCCGCAGATTGTTGATAGCACAGTAAGAGCCGATACAGTAAACTGGATGAAAATACAGGGCAGTTTTATAGCTAATGGTACCGAAAAGTTTATGACTATCGGTAACTTTTTTGGTATTGCCGGCACAACAGCAATAGATACTTATCATAGAGGGTATGATGCCTATTATATTATAGACGATGTAAGTGTAATAGCTACAGGAACACATGCCACTGCCGGCCCGGATACGTGGGTTACAGCGGGAGATAGCACCTATATAGGTTGCGACAGCAATGGCGAAGGTATGCCCTGCTACTGGTATGTGCTTGGCGAGCCGGCAAAAATAGACAGTGGTGGTCGTATTAAAGTACACCCCACAGCCACCACCACCTATATAGTAGAAATGGATTTGTGCGGCACAATAACCTACGATACCGTAATAGTAAGTGTGTTTCCTTTAGGCTTCGGCACTTTAGGCAATGGCGAGCATCTGCAACTATACCCCAACCCTGCAAAAGATAATTTTATTATTGAGGGGGCTTTGGGTTGTGAGGTACGGATTTATAATGTTGTGGGGCAGCTTGTTACAGTGAGTCCCTGTTGTCATGGTGAGCCTTGCCGAACCACGACAAGTAGGCTCACCATGACAAGTAATAAAGAAATCGTAGATATTAGTGGTTTAAGTAAGGGTGTTTATATTGTGGAGGTTTGTGAGCCGGAAACGGGAATGAGGGTAAGTAGAAGGGTGGTTAAAGAATAGTCTGAACTATTGATTTGCATATTTTTCAATAGATACCGTCATGCTACACAAAAGTTGTTAATCAAGGAAATCGAGCAATCAGGATACTGAAAAATTTAAATAAAAAAGAGCGAAAGTTACAAGCAATTAGCTTTGTTTCTTTCGCTCTTATAAGCGTGCCCCAGACGGGAATTGAACCCGTACTCGCATTACTGCAAACAGGATTTTAAGTCCTGCGCGTCTACCAATTCCGCCACCAGGGCATTGCAGACTAAGAGTGTGTTTAGGTACTCTTATTGCTCAAAAAAAATTCCAAACCAAAAGGCTTGGAATCTTTTGAGCGGAAGACGAGACTCGAACCCGCGACCCCGACCTTGGCAAGGTCGTGCTCTACCAACTGAGCTACTTCCGCATTGTTTAAAGAACTTTTGGGAGTGCAAAGATAATAGCATTTTTACACAACACAAACTTTTTGCGGAATATTTTTTTCTAAAATACTATCTTTGTTTCATCATGCCTCATTCGCCACTATTTTCCTTAATAAAAAAAGACCTCTTAATGGAATGGAGGCAAAAACATACTTTATTTGGTGTGCTATTGTATGTAGGCTCTACCGTATTTGTTGTATATATGATGAGCGGCCAACCGGAGGCAAAGGTATGGAATGCTCTGTTTTGGATTACACAATTATTTACTGCCGTAAACTCTGTAGCTAAAAGCTTTTTGCAAGAACATGCCAATAGATTTAGATACTATTATACGCTTGTAAATCCGGTAATATTTTTAATTGCAAAAATAATATACAGTACAGTACTTATGTGTATGATGAGCTTATTAAGTCTATTGCTTTTTTCTGTAATGTTAGGCTGGCCGGTGTATCAATCTATTGTATTTATACTTATTACCTTAACGGGCAGTATTAGTTTAGCGGCAGTTTTTACTTTTTTAAGTGCTATAGCAGCCCGTGCCAATCAAAATTCAGCACTAATGGCTATTCTCGGTTTCCCGTTGGTAACGCCTGTATTAATGATATTAAGCAAATTAGCAGTTAGCTCTTTGGGGCCTGTTTATGTTACAGGTTGGTGGAGCCTTGCTTTGGTTCTTATCTTAATTGATTTATTAGTAATAGCGTTAGGCATATTATTATTTCCATTCTTATGGCAAGAATAAAACACAGAATCTAATTTATAAAGAATAATGTAGGAATAGTACTTTAATAAAAATGATAGATTGGGCTGCAAAATTTTCATTAAAAATTAATTTTGGCATGTTAAAATTACAGACTTTTTTATTTGGCACTAATATTGTTAGGTATCATTGCTGCAATATTTTGCAAAATTGTAGATAACTTTGTCAGAATGTCCGAAAATAAATCAATGATAGAAATGTTTCTAAACCAAAGTGAGCAAGAAATGGAATTTATGCCTATTGTACCATTAGGCGAAGACGAAATGGATGAACAAGAACGTAGTTCATTACCAACTGAATTACCTATTATAGCTTTACGTAATACCGTATTATTCCCAAATGTTGTTTTACCAATTACAGTAGCCCGCGACAAATCAGTTAAAGCAATTGCCGATGCTCAAAAAAATTCTAAATGGTTAGGTGTAGTAGCTCAAAAAGACAGTAATAACGAAGACCCCAATCCGGACGATATTTATAAAATAGGTACTTTAGCTAAAATTGTTAAACAAATAAAAATGCCTGACGGTAATATTACCATTTTCATAATGGGCCGTATGCGTTTTCAAATTGATGAATTTACACAAACCGACCCTTTTTATACTGCTAAAATAAGCTATCTCGAAGATATTTATCCCCAAAAAGACGAATCGTTCGATGCATTAATATCTAATATAAAAGACTACTCCGAAAAAATTACAATTCAGTCGCCCAATATTCCGAATGAGGCAAGTATAATATTACGCAATATAGAGCAGCAATCTTTTTTAATGCATTTCGTAGCTTCCAATCTGTCATCTAAATTAGCAGATAAACAAGCATTGCTCGAAGAAAATAATATATATAATCGTGCCGAAAAATTATTACAATTATTACAATCGGAGTTGCAATTGGTGCAACTTAAAAATGAAATAAGTAATAAAACACGTACCGATATAGACAAGCAGCAGCGAGAATATTTTTTGCAACAACAACTTAAATCTATTAAAGAAGAACTTGGCGGAGATTCGAATGATAGAGAAATAAAAGACTTGCAAAAACGGGCTGAGGAAATGAAATGGACCGATGCTGCAAAAGATTTATTTAAAAAAAATATAGAAAAATTAGAGCGGATGCACCCAAGCACTCCTGATTATTCTATTATTTATAATCACCTCGATTTGGTATTAGACCTGCCTTGGGGTGAATATACAAATGATAATTATGACCTTAAAAATGCTCAAAAAGTTCTGGACGATGACCATTACGGAATGGAAAAAATTAAAGACCGCATCATTGAATATTTAGCAGTTATAAAGCTAAAAGGCGATATGAAATCACCGATACTATGTTTTGTAGGTCCGCCCGGTATTGGGAAAACTTCTTTAGGCAAAAGCATAGCAAATGCTATCAATCGTAAGTATGTAAGATTAAGTTTGGGTGGCTTACACGATGAAAGTGAATTAAGAGGGCATCGTAAAACCTATATCGGTGCCATGCCGGGTAGGATAATACAGTCTTTAAGAAAAATAAAATCTTCAAATCCTGTTTTTATTTTAGACGAAATAGACAAAATAGGAAAAGACTTTCGTGGCGACCCCAGCTCTGCACTATTAGAGATTTTAGACCCTGAACAAAATAATACATTCTACGACAATTATCTGGAACTGGAGTTCGACTTATCTAAGGTGTTTTTTATTGCTACAGCTAATAGCCTAAGCGATATACAACCTGCATTGCGAGACCGTTTGGAAATAATACAGCTATCAGGTTACTCAACCGAAGAAAAAACAGAAATAGCCAAAAGGCATTTAATAGCCAAACAAAAAGAAATGCATGGAATGAAAAAGATTCCATTGCGTTTTGCAGATAAAGTAATTGTAAAAATAATACAAGAATATACACGCGAAAGCGGAGTAAGAGAATTAGACCGTATGATTGCTTCTGTAATGCGGAATGTTGCTAAAAAAATAGCTTTGGGCGAAGAAGTAAACCCTAAAGTTACACTTACCCAAATAGAAGAAGTTTTGGGTAAACCTCGTTTCTCTAACGATATATACACTAAAACACATATACCGGGTGTCGTAGTAGGCTTAGCTTGGACACAAGCAGGGGGAGATATTCTTTTTGTTGAAACATCCTTATCTAAAGGTAAAGGTACACTTACGCTTACAGGCAATTTAGGCAATGTAATGAAAGAAAGTATTTCAACGGCATTATCTTATTTAAGAGCCCATGCTACCGAATATGATATAGCAATAGAACGATTTGAAGAAACGAACCTCCATGTGCATGTACCCGAAGGTGCAGTACCAAAAGACGGCCCGAGTGCAGGTATTACAATGCTTACTTCGCTGGCTTCGGCTTTTACAGGCAGAAAAGTAAAACCCTATTTTGCAATGACAGGCGAAATAACTTTAAGAGGACAGGTATTGCCGGTAGGGGGCATAAAAGAAAAAATATTGGCTGCAAAGCGTGCCGGTATTAAAGAGATTATTATGTGCAAGCAAAATGAGAAAGATGTAGAAGAAATTAATAAAGAATACATTACCGGGCTTACATTTCATTATGTAACAGAGGTGAGTAAAGTTTTAGAAATAGCTTTATCAAAATAGTAGATTTTACATTGATAATAGAGAACAAATAATAGGGTACATATTATTTGTTCTCTACTATCATAAAGCCATAATATCGCTCTATATCCTCAAAAATCTGTTCTAACTCTGCAATACTTTCCGTATTTACTAACCTATTTCTAAATTCCTTTACATGCGATAAGCCTTTTAAATAACTTGCATAGTGGCAACGCATTTCTAAAATACCTATTTTTTCATCTTTCCATTTTATAGCACTATACAAATGCATTCTTATGGCATGTAGTCTCTCGGTAATAGTTGGTGGTGCTAATAATTCGCCTGTGGCAAAATAATGTTTTATTTCTCTAAATATCCATGGATAGCCAATTGCAGCTCTACCTATCATTATACCATCTACCCCATATCTGTTTTTATATTCCAAAGCTTTTTGTGGGCTGTCAATATCGCCATTGCCAAAAATGGGTATATGTATTCTGGGGTTTTGCTTTACTTTTGCTATTAAGGTCCAGTCGGCTTCGCCTTTATACAACTGGCTTCTTGTTCTGCCATGTATGGCTAATGCTTTAATACCTACATCTTGCAATCGTTCGGCTACTTCTTCAATATTTTTTGTTTTATCGTCCCAGCCTAATCTTGTTTTTACAGTAACAGGTAATTTTGTAGACCTCACAACTGCTGCTGTAAGCCTTACCATTAAATCTATATCTTTAAGCACACCTGCACCTGCACCTTTACACACTACTTTTTTTACCGGACAGCCAAAATTTATATCTAAAATATCCGGATTGGTAGCATCTACAATTTCAGCAGCTTTTGCTAATGAGTCCTCATCGCCACCAAAAATTTGTATGCCTATAGGCCTTTCATAATCAAAAATATCTAATTTTTTTCTACTTTTTATTGCATCTCTTATCAATCCCTCAGACGATATAAATTCTGTGTACATTAAATCTGCACCGTTCTGCTTGCAAACCGCCCGAAACGGAGGGTCGCTTACGTCTTCCATTGGTGCAAGTAAGAGTGGAAATTCGCCTAATTCTATATTTTCTATTTTTACCACTATTTAAATATCATTTTCTTAACCCACCACCTAAAAGACTTATTTTTCTGTAATACCATATACATAGCCCTTTCGCCACCAAAATTGCGAAAAAACCGTTCTACACCTTCATCCATACTTCCCTCAAGGTCGAACAGGATATTGCCTTGTTTTTTTGCTTCTTTAATTGTGTGCCACAGCAGTAAAGACATGGCACGATAGTTATTTGATTCCGGATTTTGTCCACCCATAAAGTAATAACTACATTTAGTATCCCATACTTGCCACACGATAGCCACAATTTTTTTACCTTCTTTGGCTACCCACAAACGGCATGCATCATGTGCAATACAGGCATTCATAATCTGCTCCATTTCCCTAAAAGAATAGGCAGGTGTTAACCCTTTTTTTGATAAAGTCTCTTTCTGAAATTGATACAATTGTTTAAGATGTTCCGGCGAATTACTTACAATAACCTCACCTTCAGCTATTCTTATATTCCGGCGTGTGGTATCCTTCATATTAGCCAACAGGGTGTCTTCACTTTCATTTAGCTCTACTAAAAATGTTTGCTGTACCTGTGGTGCTAGTTTATGATTTTTAAAAATGCCTACCTGTCTCATACCCGGTTGCAAAGCCAAATGCCATACTTTAGATTTGGGTAGCTGTTTTATTAAATCAAGAACGGTTTCATGTTCAAAATTATCAATATTACTTTCTTTTAAGTCTTTAGGAAAAAATACCTTCGGGCCCATATAGGGCGTTAGTTTAGGAGTACGAATAAGTGTAAGTCCTATTTTTTTTTTCTATCGGATAGGGCCATGTACCGGTAATTCGGTCTCCTTTACGAGCTATTGCTACATCCCATTGTTTGCACACAACATCCAGCCACCATGGCTGCTCAAACAAAGGAATTTCCGTGCTTGTTTCGCATAATTGTTTGTAAATATCTTTATTGCTCATATAGTAGAAACAACTATTTTTATTTAAATTGTAAAACTTTTGCAGGCTGCACCCTTCTTATATATAAAGTTGGTAACCACATGCAAATTATACATAATAATAATGTAACAATATCTAATATACCTATATGCCACCAAACAATCTTTATAGGTGCAGTAGGCATATAATAGACATCTTCTTTAAGTTTTATAAAGCCGAAATGCAGTTGCAACCAACACATTCCAATTCCCAATAAATTACCCAATAATACCCCGATAAATGCAATTAAGCCTGCGATACTCAAAAATATAGTACGAGTGGTTTCAAATGTCATACCCAAAGCTTTAAACAAACCTATCATTGTTGCCCTGTCCACCATTAATATTACTAATATAGAACCCATGTTTATAATAGCTACAATAGCCATAATAGCAAGTAAAATACCACTGCTCACCTCTTGCATATCCAGCCAATCGAACAGAAAAGAATAATTCTCTGATGTGGTATAGGCTTCCAAAGGTGCTGCAACAATATCTTCTCTTATTTTCAGTGCTGTTTGTACTGCAAAATGTTCATCGTCTAAGTTTATCTGGTAAGCATTAATACTGTCTTTGGTCCAGTTATTTATTCGTTGTATCAGTCGTAAGTCGCAAAGCCCGAAGTACTTATCCACCTCTTCTAAACCACTGTGATAAATACCGCATATTCGTGTTTTGCGTATTCTGGGCATACTGCCGCTGCCGGGTTCCAGAAAATTTATTTGCACCGTATCGCCAACGGTTACATTTAATTTATTGGCTGTGGTTGCAGACAATATCATCTGTTTTGCATACAAAGAATCGGTAAAATCTATTGGGTTGCCGTTTAAGGTAATGCCCTCAGCAAAATGATAGTCTTTGTTTATACCACGAATCAATAAACCCTCCATTTGTCCCTTAGCTTGTACTATTACAGACCGTTCGGCATAAGGATAAACCGATTTTACATGCTCTAATTCACTTAATCGTTTAAAAACAGCCGGGTTATTGTAAATGGGTTCGCTACGGGCATTTGCAGTAGAGGCATCAAATAGCTGCACTTGCACATGCCCCATGAAACTAAACAGTTTTTCTCTAATAATATATTTAAAACCGGTTACTACCGCTAAGGCAACAATCATTACAGCTACACTAAGGGCTGTAGCCACAATAGCAAGTTTAATAATAAAAGACGAAAAAGTACCTTTCTGTTTTACAAGGTATCGCCTGGCTATAAAAAATGGTAAATTCACAATTATGCCAAAAGTAAAAAGTAAAAACTTAAATCTTACAATTTTTATTATTATTTCACAATTTATAAAAACAAAAACACTATTGAAGTACCTAAAACAAGGATTGAGTAAAAAGAAAAGCAAAATAAATTTTATACCTTGTTCTTCCGGATTCCCTGCGGAAAATCCGGAAGGACGGTGATGCTCCATTTATCGCAAAATAGTAAAAATAAGAAAATACATGGATTTAAGAAAGATAATGAACATAATAATTCCCTCAATTCTGTTATTGGGCTTTATTGTATATACCACTACAGGAATAATTTATAGAAAGCATTTCTATCAAACAAAGATAAATTCTGTAGTAATAAAAACAAATGATTGGCTGGTAAATTCGAGAGAATATTTTTTTTCTGACGACAATCATGTAGATTTGCTTCATCCGTGGGGCAACAAAATATTAATTGGAGATTCGATATCTAAGCCTGCCGGCAGCAATATTTATAGAGTATATAGAAAGGATAAATATGGCGTTTATGTTTTTTTTGGAGAATATGCTAATGATAAGAGCAATTAAAATAAATTGTACCACTTATGTTGCATGTTTAGAAAGTCGTTAAATTTGGTATTAAGTAAATCCGATTAAATAAAGTACACCAAAATATTTCGTAATATTGTGAAACTAAAAAGTTTTGCAATGAGAGATTTCTACTCATAGGAAGT
Organism: uncultured Bacteroidota bacterium; assembly: GCA_903929195.1. Classification (GTDB taxonomy): domain Bacteria; phylum Bacteroidota; class Bacteroidia; order Chitinophagales; family Chitinophagaceae; genus CAIYTT01. The sequence goes on along the minus strand of CAIYTT010000207.1, from coordinate 786 downwards.
GGAAGAACTGAGATTATTCTACCACTTCCGAAACCGCACATGTTGAACAACATAAATACACAAAAGCCGACTCCAACCAATTTTTGAACCAAAATCTGATTCTTGGTGCCTCAACATGGACAAAAAGTTTGGGCGAAATTGATTATGTTCCCGGTGCGTATTTTGAAGCGGCACTTGCCATAATACCCGGTAAAAAATCTTTTGTGCAAGTGGTTACTTTAGGTGTTAATGGTTCGTTCTATTACAAACCATTAGCTATTATGGCAGACCAAACCGCCTACCCTTGGCAGGTTTGCTTATTTGCAGGGGTGGCGGTTGGGAAAAGGTGGAGGTGATTTTTTTATTTTGCTTTATCAGCACCCTTCCAAAGCCTTTTTGATTGATCTATAATCATTGGGTTGGGTTCGTCAAAGCGTTCTACTCTGAAAGCAAATAATTCAGCACTGTCTTTAAGTAGATATGTTATTAAAATTCTTGTGCCGTTACATTTTAAATAATACTCATAAATAAGCGTTAATTGGTCCACATCATTAAAATTTTTTACATAAAAATCATTTACAAAAACACCTTTGCGATTTGCAAAGTCGCAATTATTTTTTAGTAAATCCAATATTGGATTTATATTGTCCGGTGGAAAATATTTAGTCGGGAATAAATTAGTTGCGTTGCCATTTCCAATGGCATCTAATAATTCTTCTGACTTTATTTTTGCTTTAGACCTTAGATTATTGTTTGTACAACTTACAATCACTAGTAATAAAAAAAATTTACCGATCCGAATCAAAC
>CAIYTT010000206.1 GCA_903929195.1 uncultured Bacteroidota bacterium | reverse complement strand
TCTCCAAAGAAGAAAAAATAATATATTATATATTTTATATTTATGCTGAAAATTGTTGAAAAGGTATTCTTTTTTATGTTTTTTCTATAAAAAGTATACTTTTTCAGTGTTTATTAACTTTGAATATTAATTTTAGAATATTTATTTGTTATTTTTAAGTAAAATTTGTTTAAAAAATTTGTGGGTAAAATAATATCAATTAAATTTGCTCTTATAAATTTTATAAAATTATAATTAAGATATTTAATGATGTTTTCATGGTGATAGGGTTTATAGGGGCTGGCTTGTTCTCAAGCTAGCTTTTCATCTCCTTAAATATTTTAATTTTATTAGTGTAATTTGTTCTTTTAAATAGTATTGCAAGTTTTTGCAAAGTTTTTCATAGTGATAGGGTTTATAGGGGCTGGCCTGTTCTCAGGCCGGCTTTTTTAAAACGAATGAAGATTGTAAGCAACATATTTTAATGCAAATTTTTTGCATAATTTTTTCATAGTGATAGGGTTTATAGGGGCTGGCCTGTTCTCAGGCTGGCTTTTTTATTTTAATTTTACTATCTTACACAAAAATCCTAATTTTTTTATGAGGTTATTTTTTTTAGTTTTTATTTTAATACTTATTTTTAATAATACTATAGCACAACCGCTTGCAGCATATACCGATAATCAAAACCAGGTAATGGTATGGGATAGAGGAATGGTGCGGAAAATTGATTTTATGCAACCTACCTTAATGAAAACAGGTAGAACTGCAATTCCTTATCTTGATAATTCGCGTACTTTTAAAATATATTATGGTGGTGGTGTAAGAACCGGAAGTAACGATATTGTAAATTCGTTTTTTGTTACTGATAATTTAGTCGCCTATCTATGTCAAAAATCATTAAATGTTTTTGACCGGGGTGTTACAAAAAACTTGACCGGGGTATGCGACCAATATTTTATTGGTGATAGTTTAGTGCTTTTTTTAGATAGTTATAAGGGGTCTTACAGAGCTTATTATAATGGACAATTTTATAATATTGAAACCTATTTTTCGGATAGTGTTTTAAGTAATATTAAAGTATCTGACAATATAATTGCTTACGATAATTTTGCAAATCAATTCAAACTTTTTTATCATGGCTCTGTATTTTTGCAAGAAGATTACCAAGTAATTAGCTTTGATGCCGGTAGAAATACGGTGGCTTATGTTGATAATGACCGTAAATTTAAAATATTCCATAACGGTAAAACCATTCTTGCAGATGAGATGACGCCGGTTTCTTATAAAGTTGGTGATGATTTAGTTGCCTTTATTTCAAGCGATAGATATTTTAAAATATTTTACGATGATAGTATTCGAACAATTGGTACATTTCACCCATCTTACCAAGTTGCAGATAATATTGTTGCTTTTAAGGATGCAGCAGGAATGTTTAAAATCTTTTATAAAGGCGAAACAACTGAAATGGAAAATTACATGCCGGCTAATCTTACTATACAATATAATTCGGTTGCTTATATAAATAGTGCCAATACATTAAGATTATTTACAGAAGGTGAAGCTTATGATGTTACGAATGCGGATATTGCAAGCTGGCAATTAAATTATGATGTAATAAGCTACCAGATAGGGCAAGGAATATTTAAAATATTTTATAAGGGTACTGAGTATTAAACAGTTTTTTTACTTATCAAAATAAAAATGACCCGGACCTATGCCTACTTTAAATTTCTTAATGATTGTACCCATAGGGTTATAAACATAAACAGTACCGCCACCAATAGCAAAACCAACCGGGTCGCCAATATAAATAGTACCATTGATGGGGTCTATACCTAAGGCATAAAAATATTGATTGGGTAAGGCATTAATAAAAGCGTTTGTAGGTAATTGATTATCATTGATACTCATTCTATAAATACCATTATTGGTTGATTTTCCATAATAGTCTGCCTCAATAAAATATAAGGAATCTCTTGTATTGTTAGTTACCAATTTTATTGGGTTGGCAGTTGCCGGAAAGGTATATGAATGTAAAATTTCGCCAGTTAAAGTATCTATTCTGGTAAGTGTTGCCGTTTTGCCCATAGGTTGATTTCCGGCTAATACCCAAATAGCACCTTCATTATCAATCAATGTTTCTTGTGGGGCTTTACCTGCAACTTTAAGGGTTCCAATAACCGTATCTTTTTGTATATTTATTTTATATACTTTATCACAAGTTGTATCCCATGTACATAGAATTACGCTATTATTATACAAACACATACTTTCTGTATTAACATTTGGCAGATTTATAATACCTGTTACTGTGTATGTTTGTGTATTTATTATATAAACTTTATTGCTATAAAGAGAAGTAACATAAGCTTTATTATTACCAACGGGTAATATATATCTTGGTTGTGGGATGGCTATTGAAGCTACCGGTTTAAAACTAATGGCATCTGCTACAATTATTTTATTGGAGTTATTTATTAATAGGAAAAAGTTATTGCCGATTTTTGTCATGCTTTGAAAAACATCGCAAGAGTTATTTAAGTTATTGGGCTTGAAAAATAGGTCGCCATATACACTGTCTTTTATTGGTTCATAAGCATAGAGGGATACATCGTAGTTTGTAAAACCGCCTTCACAAACAATATAAACACTCCCGGAATCTAATTTTGAATAGTTCCAATTTTGTGAATCTGGCTTATCTTTTACACACGAACTGAGTGCAAGTGATAGTACAATAATCAGTATTTTATAATTTTTTGTATCCATTGATTACCATCACTTTCAGTTATAGTTATAAAATACATACCACTTGGGTAGGTCGCAAATGAAACGCTATTCTTTTCTTTACTTAATGAAAAATAACTATGTATAGAACCGTCAACAGAATTGATAGTACAAAATAATTTAGTAGATGTATTGTCTAAATAGTCAATATGTAAAACATCGTTTACAGGATTTGGATAAATTTTAATACTATTTTTATCATTAAGTTTAATATCCTGAATACTGACATTTTTTTGATTGATTGCTCCTACTGCATCAAGGTCGAAACCACCTGTAGGGAATGGGGTGGGATAGGGGTCATTAATTTTTCTATTCATACTGTCTTTTGTACAATGGGTACCAATAGAGCCAATAACATCTATAACCCTTACATAAGTAATGCTATCAATATTAAGTAAAGGAATACCGGCAAGTTCATCCAAATCGAATGGAGTGCCATAAATAGCAATATATTTACCTGCAAGATTATTTATTTTTGTAGCATCCATATATGTTCCGGAACCTGCTATTTGTACATTATCATTTGTGAGTGAATTAGCTGGAAATCTAAAGAAATTTACTCCATCCGAACTCACTTCTACAAAAGCTAATTCTAAATAAGCCTCCGTAGAATCAGAAGGATTTCTAAAACCATTTTCAAAGACAGCCAAATCAGGTCCCGGGCCATTAAATAGTGGGTGTTCAAATGTAAGAGTGGCAATACCACTATCGCCTAAACTAACTACACCATAATCGGCAGGACCTATTGCCATAGAACTATCCCCATTTGTTACGAACCCCAAAGACGGATTAGCTATATCCATATAACCTCTTTGTATTGTGCAGGTTGTAGCCCAACCTGTAAATAAACTACTATATGCTGAAATTGCAGTACTGCCAGATAGGCCTGCTTGCGGTGCATATTGAGAATATCCTGCAATTGAAAAAAAAGAAAATAAAATAATTGCAAAATAATTCATGCTATTTATATTATTAGTTGTTTATCTGTAATCTAAATGATGCTTATTGTTTTATAAACTGTAGTCTTTCAGAAGTAGTTCCTTTAAAAATAGTTACAAAGTATAAACCGCTTGGTATATCGTGGATATTGAAATTCACTATGTTATTTTGTGAATTAAACGAACTAATTATTTTACCGCTAATGTCTGAAATTATAATATTTTTATAAACAGTAGAATTATTGAAATTAAGACAAATAAAATTTGTTGCAGGGTTTGGGTAAATAGAAGTAAAGCTTATAGGTTCAAGATTTTGAACAGAAACGCTCGTTTCATTGGTAGTAAAATTATCTAAACAGAAATAAGCCGGGGTATTCATACCAAAAGAACCGGTATCTGATGAACTTAAACTAAGTTGAAGGCTATCTGTGTGTCCTAGTGGTAATAGATTTACCCAATCCCAAGTTCTAACTATATAATCGCTGTCATTATTTACAAATCTATAATCTGCTAAATAAAATTCTACACTGTCAGGCTTTAAAGTACCACCGCTATAAGCACGAATAACTAATTTAAACCAATCGGGGGCGTTACCTGTAGTGTCACCAAATTTTTTTGCAAAGGCATCACCGTTTTTCATACTGTTGTATGCATACGTATTGTTGGTAATGTAAAAGCCATCAACAGATTTACCCAAAGCAGCACCCATAAGCGTTATTTTATTTTGAGTACCATAAGCAACTAAATATTTTGCAGAACCTGCATAACCAATTGCTGTTTTTGCGGAATATTGATTTACTGAGCCACTTGTTACGCTATCATGTTTGTTAGAATAGGCAAACCCCGAACCCCAGTATCCACCAAATGCGGTATCGTAAAAGCAAGGAAAGTGGGCTAAACCGTCTGTAAATCCTACATCTGTGCCGGATGCTGTATAATTTACATAGAATGTGTCTGAATTAGGTAAAGTTAAATCATCGAAAGTTGCAATTGTCTGTGAATTTGCAACAGTGCTAAGCAATAATACTAAAGATAAAAATGTAATTGTACGCATATATTTTGGTTTTAAAAATTTAAACCTGCTAATGCATCCAAGAAATACAGATAAAGAGAAAAGCAAAAATAGAAAAACAGTGCCTTTTTCTTACCTGGCTTTTTTTCCCGAAAGCAATGATAAGTAATGTACAAAGGCAGGTCTTCTGACTTACTCCACTTTTTGCAACCTTCCCATTCAAAAAGAGAACAGTGGTTTTAAAGAAACAAAAAGTTGTTTTTAGAGCATACAGCATCGGGTAATGTTCAGGATTTGCCACCTGATTCCCTATTAATTCTTTTTAAGAAACCTATGCGGTGCAAATGTAGAAATAAATTTATTAT